>NZ_CP081297.1:2005000-2374478 GCF_019711355.1 Qipengyuania psychrotolerans | reverse complement strand
TCGCCGCGGCCGAACCTCAGCCGCACCACACGATCGTTCCTCAGCCGGGCGATATCTTCATCACCAGCTGGGCCAAGAGCGGCACCACCATGACGCAGCAGATGTTCCATCAGCTGCGCATGATCGCCGCCACCGGCAAGAGCGACATGGACTTCGACGACATCAGCCGGATGACGCCGTGGGAAGATACCGCGCTGATTCTCGACATGGACATGAACGCCCCCCAGCGCGCCGCGCCGCGCGGGTTCAAGAGCCA
This sequence comes from Qipengyuania psychrotolerans, assembly GCF_019711355.1. Taxonomy (NCBI): domain Bacteria; kingdom Pseudomonadati; phylum Pseudomonadota; class Alphaproteobacteria; order Sphingomonadales; family Erythrobacteraceae; genus Qipengyuania; species Qipengyuania psychrotolerans. The sequence goes on along the minus strand of NZ_CP081297.1, from coordinate 2,374,222 downwards.
CCGGGCATACGAAGGACTGCCGGACGGCGCGCGCTACATCATCACCCTGCGCGATCCGCATGAGACGTATGTTTCGATGCACCGTTTCTTCGATGGCTGGCATCTGGAAGCCGGGGCCATGTCACTGGAAGATTTCCTGCCGCTATGGCTGGGCGGAGGGCCGGGCGGTTGCGATTATTACGCCCATCTGCTGAGCTGGTACGCGCGCCGCGAGGAACCTGATACGCTGCTGGCGACCTATCGCTGGGCGGCGAAAAACCAGCCCGCTATGATCCGCAAGATGGCCGCATTCCTGGGGATTGAGGTTACCGAGGACCAGGTCGATGCGGTGGCGCACTGCACTTCGCGCAGCTTCATGCATGACCACAAGGACCGCTTCGACGATGCGATGATATGCGCCGTGATGGAAGAACGGCTCGGCATTCCCGCCGCCAGCGATTCTACCAAGGTCCAAGCTGCGGGCAGCGATGGGAGCATTGTGCCTGCATCGATCTCCAGCGAGATCGACCGGTTATGGGCCGAACGGATCGAACCGGTAACCGGACACAAGGACTACGCCTCGCTCGCAGCGGAAATCGACCAGCGCATGGGGTAGGCGATTATCCGGGGCCGCGCGCAAGACCGACTTTAAAGGCTTATTCCCAGCCCCATGCAGCGGGCGGGGCAGCGACCGGATCACTGGCATCGAATTCGACCCGGAACAGCCGGGTCGGATCGTTGCGGCGGGTGAGCTGATAGGCAAATCGAGCGCCGCTGTCGTTCGCTCGGTCGACCTCAACGCGCCATACATTCGTCAGCGATGCCTCCAGTCCTTCGCGTTCGAACAGGGCGATGGAGAAGGCGTCCACGGGGAAGTCTTGCACGCGCGCTGTTCCGGCGGACAGCGTATCGCCGCCATACTGCGTCACGGCGTCTACGGAGCCATCTTCGTGCCGGTGGTCGTGCTTGAGGCGCAGGCCGTCACTGGTGCGAGTGACAACCCAAGTGCGCGACCGGTTCCAGCCGCCTGGCGCTTGAGCGTCCGCGACGTGGAAGGCCACGGCGACGCGCGTGTCCGAACAGTCAGCCCAATGAGCTATCATCTGCTTGCCTGCCCAGTCGGCATCGCGCTCATCGCTGCTGGCGAGGCTGCCTTCATACGCGTTGCCGCAATGGCTGGAGAGCGCTTGCCAGAAACGCTCCTGCGATTGCGGCAGAGCCGGGGCGTCGGGCGCGCTGGCGCAAGCGGCCAATGGCAGGAGGAGGGGCAGGGCGAGCGTTCTGGTCATGATCATGAAGCCGGTGATGGCAGCGTGCGGCCTGACCGGCAAGCGGCACGCCGATCAAGCCTCTTTCACCCCGGCCATCCACCAGCTAATGCCCCTTGCCATGAAAACCAGCGAAGAACCCGACCAGCCGATGCACGAAGCAAGCACCAAGGCGCAAACGCTGATCGAAGCGCTGCCCTATTTCCAGCGCTATGCAGGACGCAGCTTTGTCGTGAAATACGGCGGCAACGCGATGGGCGATGAAGACGCGGAGCGGGAGTTTGCCGAAGACGTGGTCCTGCTCAAGGCGGTCGGCATCAATCCGGTGGTGGTCCACGGGGGCGGCCCGCAGATCGGGGCCATGCTCAAGAAGCTGGGCGTGGAAAGCACCTTCGTCGACGGGCTGCGGGTGACCGACAAGCAGACGGCGGAAATCGCTGAAATGGTCCTGTCGGGCGCGATCAACAAGGCGCTGGTATCGTCCATCGCGCGGGCAGGGGGCAAGGCTGTCGGCCTGTCCGGCAAGGATGGCAATCTCGTGACGGCGCGCAAGGTGGAGCGCACCACCAAAGACCCCGAAAGCAATATCGAGAAGGTGCTCGATCTCGGCTTCGTGGGCGAACCTTGCGCGGTCGACACCGCGATTATCGAGACAGCCACTGCGGCAGGCATGATCCCCATCATCGCACCCATCGGTTCGGGCGAAGATGGTCACACCTACAATATCAACGCAGACACCATGGCAGGCGCATTGGCATCGGCTCTTGGCGCTGCCCGGTTGCTGCTGCTGACCGATGTGCCGGGGGTGCTGGGCAAGGACGGTTCGCTGCTCACGGACCTGACGCCGGCCGACATCGCTGCCCTGCGCGCGGATGGCACCATCAGCGGCGGGATGATCCCGAAGCTGGAGACCTGCGTCGATGCGGTCGAGGCCGGATGCGAGGCCGCAGTTGTGCTTGATGGGCGTGTGCCCCACGCAATGCTGCTCGAATTCTTCACCGCGAGAGGTGCAGGCACCTTGATAAGCGCGGGATAGAGTGATCTTCGGTTGAGTCGTATCGCGAGGGGTCTTACATGCCTCAAACGGGTTGAGGTAACAGGCAGAACACATGGCATTTTTAGACGCGATTATTCAGATGGTGGGGATCGTTACGCGGGTCCTGATAACGCTAGTTATCGTCCAGTTCGTGATTGGCCTCCTTTTTGCATTCAACGTGGTGAACCACCGCAACCAGTTCCTGTCATCGGTATACGATGCAATAAATCGCCTTTTGGATCCGCTCTTCCGTCCGATGAGGAGGTTTCTTCCGAACACTGGCGCCATCGATTTTTCGCCCCTCGTGCTAATCATACTGCTCCAGTTTGTTATGATCCTTCTAGACGCGTTAAGAAGTAGCATCGGATGACTGCTGAACGGATCGACGGAAAAGCCTTTGCTGCCCTCCTGCGGGAGCGTGTTGGCGCGCTCGCAGGACAGTTCTCAAACAAGACTGGTCGCAAGGCGGGGCTTGCTGTGGTGCTGGTGGGCGAAGACCCGGCCAGCCAGGTCTACGTGCGTTCCAAGCACAAGGCGACCCTGGCCGCCGGGATGGAGAGTTTCGAGCATCGGCTGCCTGCAGATACGACCGACAGCGACCTGCTCGCACTGATCCAACAGCTCAACAAGGACGATGCCGTAGACGGCATTCTGGTCCAGTTGCCTCTGCCGGACCATCTCGACGAGCAGACTGTCATCGCAAGCATCAGTCCGGACAAGGATGTCGATGGCTTTCACGTGACCAATGCCGGACGACTGGCAGTGGGTCAGCGCGGGTTCGTGCCGTGCACGCCGCTTGGCTGCATGATGCTGCTGACCGACAGACTGGGCGATTTGTCCGGCCTTGAAGCCGTGGTTATCGGCCGTTCCAATATCGTCGGCAAACCGATGGCCCAGCTCCTGCTCGATGCCAACGCCACCGTCACCATCGCCCATAGCCGGACCAAGGATTTGCCGAGCGTGGTCAAGCGCGCTGACATCGTGGTTGCAGCCGTTGGCCGCGCCGAAATGGTCAAGGCCGAATGGCTCAAGGACGGCGCGACAGTGGTCGACGTTGGCATCAACCGCCTGCCGCCTGCCGAAGGCGAGGAAAAGGGGCGACTGGTCGGCGATGTCGACTATGCCGGCGCACAAGGCGTTGCTTCCGCAATTACGCCGGTACCGGGCGGTGTCGGCCCGATGACGATCGCCGTGCTCCTGCGCAACACGCTGGTTGCCGCATACCGCAACGCCGGTCTCGAAGTGCCGGAGAGCTTGTGATCCTTCGCATGATCGGCCTGACCGCCGCGGCACTCGCTCTTGTGGGCTGCGCTTCGGGACCGAGGTTTCCGCGTGAACGCTATGCGCGCGCGCTCGCTGCGGCTCCCGGCGCCGCGCAGCCAAGCCGTATCGTCGCTCGGGAAATCGAATTTCTCAAGGCTGCCGAGGCGCAGGGCCACTATGCGGCCGCCCGTGAATTTGCGGCCCCGCAGGCCAGCGCACTAACCAGCACTGGCGAGACTGCCGCAACTACCTGGGGGTCGGCGTTAGACGATCAGGAAGAGGTTGGACCCTGGTCCCCCACGATAGTCTGGATGAGCTGCGATGGCCGTCTTGCGGTGAGCGAGGGCCGCTTCGAGAACCGCCAGAAACTGGTGGGCAGTTATCTCACCGTCTGGCAGCGGGATCGCAAAGGCGACTATGAGTGGTTGCACAATGCTGCTGCGCTCGACGATCCGCAGCCGCCTGCAAAGACCGCTCCCGGCGATCCGGGACCCGGCGCGATCGTGGTCCCCGGCCTGGTGTCGATCGACGGTAATGTCACGGATTGCAAAATCGGCGAGGCTGGCGCGCTTCCCGCAGAGCCGGGCTATAAACAGGTTCTGTCGCCCGATCAGACGCTGGCATGGCGCTGGGCCTATATTGGCGACACCAGAATTTTCGAGGTCCACGCTCTGACCGATGGCGAATGGAAACGCGTCATCGAGAAACGCTGGCCTGCCAACGTTGGCGAAGGCAACTGACGATGACCCAGCTTTTCATCTCTGCATTCATCACGCTTTTCGTGGTGATCGACCCGCCAGGCTGCGCGCCGATCTATGCGGGTCTGACAAAGGGGGCAACGCCAGCCCAGCGCCGCAACATGGCGATCCGTGCGTGTTTCATCGCGGCGATCATCCTGCTGATTTTCGCGTTGTTCGGCGAGGATCTCCTCGGGGCACTCCACATCGAACTCGACAGCTTCCGTATCGCTGGCGGGTTCATGTTGTTCTGGATCGCATTTGAAATGGTCTTCGAAAAGCGCACCCAGCGCCGCGAAGACCGCGCGCAAAAAGTCGCCTCGACGCCTGAAGTCGAAGACGTGTCGGTCTTCCCGATGGCCATGCCGATGCTGGCGGGACCGGGTGCGATCGCTGCAATCATGCTGCTGATGAATGAAGCCACCGGTCTTGAGCAGAGCCTGGTGGTGTTGGGCGCGCTTGGTACGGTTCTGGTGCTGACGATGCTTGCACTGATCGCGGCCGGGCCGCTGATGAAGCTGTTCGGCGACCGGGTCGAAGCGGTGATCACGCGGCTTCTCGGCGTGTTGTTGGCCGCCCTGGCCGCACAATATGTCATCGATGGGCTGAAGGGCAGTTTCGGGATCTAGTCCCTACTGCAGGGTCACGATCTCGTCGTCATCGTCACGCAGCGCGAAGAACTGCATCAACTGGATCATCAGCTCGCAGCGGTCCGAAAGGGTGGGCGCCTCGAGAAGCGCCTGCTTGGCCGCTGAATCAAACGGGATGATCTGCGCAACGCCGTTGATCAGCGTTTCATCGTCCAGCCGTTCGACCGATTCCCAATCCACTTTGTATCCTTGCATCGCTGCGAAACGCTTGGCCTCGAATTCGAAGCCTGCTCGCTCAACGCTTGCGAGGAATTGCTCCGGCGGATCTTCGAGCAAATCTGCTTCGACCTGGCGGAAGGCGGTGTTCACATCGAGTTCGCGCAGGACGCGGAAGCGCGCTTCGCCTTCCAGCACGATGTTGTAACGCCCATCCTCAAGCGCTTCGACATCGCCGATCCTGCCAAGGCAACCAACGTCGTAAAGCGGAGCGTTGGTCACCGACGTCTGCGGCTGGATGATGCCGATCAACCGGTCTTTGGCAAGCGCGCTGCCAACGAGCTCGCGGTAACGTGGCTCGAATATGTGCAGCGGCAATTGCAGGCCCGGGAACAGGATCGCTTCCGGCAACGGAAAGATGGAAATTTTGCGGGTCAATGGTTCATCCAAACAGCAACCTCGAAAGCTTGCGCCTTGTCTCCACGACCCACGGATCTTCCAATCCGACAGCGCTGAAAATCTCAACGAGCTTGGTCCGCGCTGCACCCTCGTTCCACTCGCGGTCGGCTTCAACCATGGCGAGCAATTCCGCTGCCGATGCATCGCGCTCACCTGCAGCGAAGGCAGCTTCGGCGTATGCGAGGCGGGCATCCATGTCCTGCGGATTGGCCGATGCTTTCTCGCGCAGTCCGACGAGTTCGCTGTCGTCGACCTTGCTGCCTGCAAGATCGAGCGCGCTTGCGGCGGTCTCGATTGCGGGATCGGCGGCAATTGCGGGATTGGCCCTGGCCGCTTCGAGGACCTTTTTCGCTTCTTCGACCTGTTCGGCCTGAATCAGCGCGCGGATCAATCCGGCATGCGCTGGCGCGTTATCGGGAGCCATTTCCGTCACCTGTGCAAAGATGCCTGCTGCCCGCGCTGCGTCGCCGCCAGCGAGAATTTCCTCGCCCATTGCCACGAATTGTTCGGCCTGTTCGGCAGCCTGTGCCTGAGGATCGCCAGCGTCCCCGGCCTGGATCGGCACCTGCGCAAGGATCTGGTCGAGCGTCTGCTTCAACTGCGATTCGCTGCGGGCGTTTGTCAGGTCGGCGACGGGCTGACCCTGGAACATGGCATAGACAGTCGGAATGGATTGCACCTGGAACTGCGACGCGATGAATTTTTCCTTGTCGACGTCGACCTTCTTCAGGACCACGCCTTTATCGGCATATTCGGCGGCGACCTTTTCCAGCATCGGTGCCAGCGCCTTGCAGGGTCCGCACCAGTCAGCATAAAAATCGAGAATGACGAGCTTCGTCATCGAAGGCTCTACGACATCCGTCTTGAACCGCTCGACCGCCTTTTGCTCGTCGATATTCAACCCCATGCTCGCCACTGAAACCGCCTTTCCATCCTTGGATTACTGTTGCCCCCCATGTGGGCCTTCCTGTGCAAATGTGAAGGACCCATGATTAGTGCACAAGAGCGAGAAAAAAGCTGAACTTTTTCTCTTGCGGGACTCAGGCCGCGTTGCTAACTGCGCGCCTCCCCACCGGACCTTGCGGTTCGGTAGAGCGTCAGTGAGCGGGCGTAGCTCAGGGGTAGAGCACAACCTTGCCAAGGTTGGGGTCGGGCGTTCGAATCGCCTCGCCCGCTCCATTTCTCCGAAAAATCCGATAATGCGGGTGGCAGGCATGTCGTCTGTCGTGCCGCGTGCACATTTGGCGGATTGCGCTTGCAATGCGTAAAGCTGATGCTAATTCGCAGGTTATGTTGTATCACACCTTTCGCGCTCGACGTCCGCTAATCAGCTCCCTTTCCGTAATCGCTATCGCAGCCGCATCGCCTGCGGTGGCGCAGAACAGCGATCCTGAGGAGGTCAGCGCTGCTCAAGAGGGAGAGGTTGAGCCGGTAGCCGACGATTTGCACGACCGCAGGCTCGATTCACGCGGGACTATCATCGTCACCGCAGAAGGCCTGCGCCAATTCGACCTGCTTGCCGGCACGAGCGTGATGGAGGGCGATAATCTCGATCGCAATCTCGACGGCCAACTTGGCGAGGTGCTCGCAAGCATTCCCGGGGTCACGGCTACCGGATTTGCGCCCGGAGCATCGCGACCCATCCTGCGCGGTTTCTCCGGAGAGCGTGTAAAGGTGCTGGTCGATGGTATCGGCGCGATCGATGTTTCAAACACGTCTGCAGACCATGCAGTTTCCATCGATCCATTGACGGCCGAGAGCATCGAAGTCCTGCGCGGCCCAGCCGTCCTGCTATACGGCAGCCAGGCAATCGGCGGCGCGGTCAATGTCATCGACAAGCGCATTCCGCGGCGCGTCCCGAACGAAGCCATCCATGTCGATGCGATCCTGCGGGCCAACACCGCCAGCGACCTTCGCGAAGGCGGGGCATCGGTCGATATTCCTCTGGGCGGCGGCTTCGTTTCCCATTTTGACGGGTCTTACCGCAAAACGGATGATCTCGAGATTGCCGGATTCGTCCTCGCCCCGACGCTACGAGCTGAACTGCTCGAAACCGCAGCAGAGGAAGAAGCGGAGGGCGAGCTGGAGGAAGCTGCAGAACTGCGTGAAGCTGCGAACGCCAGCGGCGTGCTGTTCAACAGCGGCACTGAAACATGGACGGCCAATGCCGGTGTTGCCTTCTTCCGCGATCGATCGAACCTCGGTGTTTCCATCGGTGTTTATGACACTTTCTACGGCGTTCCGATTGCGCCGGGCGCCGGACACCACGAAGGTGAAGAAGAGGGCGGCGCAGAAGAGTCCGAGGAAGAAGGTCCGGAAACCGTCAACATCGGCCTGCGCCAATACCGCGCCGATATGCGCGGCGATATCTACCTCGGCGAGGGCGTGTTCGAGAAACTCAAGATCCGGGCAGGCTATTCCGATTACACCCACACCGAATTCGAAGGCGACGAAGTAGGCACCGTTTTCGATGTGCAGGGCATGGAAGCCCGCGCCGAACTGGTGCAGAATCCCAATGGACGCTGGCGCGGCTCGCTGGGCCTGCAGTATTATTTTCGCGATTTCTTCGCCGAGGGCGAGGAGGCTTATGTTGCCCCGAACCGCACCGAACAGGCCGCGATCTTCGCATTGCAGGAATATGGCGATGGGCCGATCCAGCTCGAAGGCGCGGCGCGTTTCGAAACCACCACGGTGGATTCGGTGCCGCTCGGGATCGAGCGTGACTTCAACGCTGTCTCAGGTGCTATCGGCCTAGCCTATGATGGCCCCGATGCGTTCCGGGCCGGCGTGAACATTTCCCGCGTGGCCCGCGCGCCCAGCGCCGAAGAGCTTTTCTCCAACGGCCCCCACATTGCGACGCAGCAGTTCGAAATCGGTGATGCGGATCTTGGGCTGGAGCGGGCATGGGGCGCAGAACTTTTCGCCCGTGGGCGTGTCGGCGACCTCGATTTCACCCTGGCCGCCTTCAAGAATTGGTTCGACGATTACATCTACCTGTCCGAAACCGGAGCGGAAGAGGATGAACTGCCAGTCTTCATCTATCTCCAGCAGGACGCCACCTATCAAGGCCTCGAAGGGGAGGTGCTGTGGCGCTTCCTCGACACCGGGAACTTTGCTTTGACGGCCGATTTGCGCGGCGAATATGTCGAGGCCGAGCTGTCCGATGGATCGGCAGTTCCGCGCATCCCGCCCATCAGCCTGCTGGGCGCACTCGAAGCGTCGACACCGGCGCTCGATCTGCGCGGCGAAGTCGAATGGTATGATGGTCAGGACGACGTTGCCGAGTTCGAAACCGCAACCGAAAGCTTCACCTTCGTCAACGCGATCGCAACGTGGCGCCCGATCCGGACGGAACCGTCGCTAAGCGTAATCCTCAAGGCCGAAAACATCTTCGATGTCAGCGGCCGACGTCACGCCAGCTTCACTAAGGACTTCGTCCCGCTGGCCGGCCGCAACTTCAGCGCTGCGGTCCGGTTCAGCTACTGACCTGATCAATCCTCGAGGGCGAAGGTAAGGTTGGCGCGCTCGCGCAGTCGCTTTACCAACGCTTCGCCCAAGAACGATCCGGGGGTGCCAACGCCGCCCTCGGCATTGCTTTCGAGCAGGGCCATGCCGGTTTCGCCCAGCATCCGGCTGGTCGAACCGTAACCCGGATCGTACTTTCCTTTTACGCCGTACTTGATGCGCTTGCCGTCGGGCCATTCGCCGATGAAAAGCACGTCGTAAAAGCCGTTCTCACGTTCTTCCGGTGTGGGTCCTTCGCCGGGCTTGGGCGGCTTTGCCCCGAACGGGTTCTTGGCCAGTTCGACCATGGCATTGGCCGCGGCCTTGCCCGCTTCGCCGGGGCTGGTGAGCACCATTTCGTCATAGCGAAAATCCTCGCCATACGGGTGACCGAGCAGGAAGTTGGTGCGGTGCACATTCTTGGTATTGATCGGTGCCATGACGAAAGGTGCGGCCCATTTGCCGACCTCTTCTTCGTAATGCGGGATCATTCCTGATGGCTGGTCGGGCCCGTCGAAACCCGGCGCAAGGGCGAAGGGATCGCGGATTACGCCGATCACCTTGGGGTCCTTCATCGCGGCCTTCATCGTCGCGCCGAGGCTTGCCGCAGTGCCCCCAGAGAATGTGCCCTGCATTGCGCGGACACGGCCTTTGACGCGCGGTGCGGGCGATCCGTGCATTGCCTTGGCTTCCTTTTGCAGCATCATCACGCCAAGGTCGAAAGGAATGGAGTCGAAGCCGGAGGAGAAGCATATCCGCGCGCCGCTCTTCTTCGCGGCCTCGTGGTGTTTGGCAATCTGCTGCGCCATCCAGGCAGGTTCGCCGCACAGATCGGCATAGTCGGTGCCGGTTTTTACACAGGCTTCGACCAGCGCATCGCCATAAAGCTGATATGGGCCGACAGTGGTCAGCACGACCTTGGTGCGCTTGCACATTGCCTCGAGGCTGGCGGGATCTGAAGCATCTGCAACGATCATCGGAGTGGTCGAAGGCGCTCCGATTTCATCGCGAACGGCGGTCAGCTTGTCTTCGCTGCGCCCTGCCATCGCCCACTTGGGACCATCGCTGCTGTCGCCATATTCCCGCACGAAATGTTCAGCGACGAGACGTCCGGTATATCCGGTTGCGCCATAGATCACGATGTCGAATTCGGTGTCGGCCATATCACTCTCCTCTATTCGAAGAAGATGTGGGCCGCGCGGGCGTCAGAGTCAAAGACGCAGCGTCAGGGCCGCGTTGATCGGATGTGGATCAGAGGCGAGGCAGCGTTACGCCGCGCTGGCCCATGTATTTGCCTGCGCGGTCCCGGTAGCTCGTCTCGCAGCGTTCGTTGCCCTTCAGGAACAGGAACTGACACGCGCCTTCATTGGCGTAGATCTTCGCCGGAAGCGGGGTGGTGTTCGAAAACTCCAGTGTGACATGGCCTTCCCAGCCCGGTTCGAGCGGCGTCACATTCACGATGATGCCGCACCGTGCGTAGGTGCTCTTCCCGAGACAGATTACCAGCACGTCTTCAGGCACGCGGAAGTATTCGACCGTACGCGCAAGGGCAAAACTGTTGGGCGGGATGATGCAGCAATCGGTCTTGCGATCGACGAAGCTGTTGGCGGCGAAATCCTTGGGGTCGACAATCGCACTGTCGACATTCGTAAAGATCTTGAATTCATCGGCCACGCGCGCGTCATAGCCATATGAGGACAAGCCGTAGCTGATGGTGCCATCGCGGCGCTGGCTTTCGACGAAGGGCTCGATCATGCCTTCGGTGGTTGCCTTGTCGCGGATCCATTTGTCGGAGAGAATCGCCATGCGTCTGTGATTCCCGACCAACGCTGCGCGGGCAAGCGGGAGGGGCATTTAATCCCCTCCCTTCTGTTTGAGCCCGAGATATCAGCTATCCGAGAAGAAGCCGCTTTCCTCCCAGCGCTGCCAGTCCCGGTTGTAAGCGAATTCGATCCAGTCATAGGCATTCGCCAGCACCCGCGTCTCGCAAACCGCGAAGGACGGTGATGCGCCTTTTCCGAACCTGAGCGAGCCGGTCGCACCTTCCTTGGTGATGCGAACTGTCTGGCCGTCTGCATAGCCATATTCGATCCCGCCGGACGGGGTCCGCGACAGGGAGATGTCGGCGATGATCCCGCTTCCAAGACCGAGGGTCATGAACGGGGCGGCAATCGCCACTTCGCCCGAACCGTTCAGTGAAGCGGGGCGATACCAGCCTCGCGGCCAGTAATTGGTAGTTGCTTCACCCGCGGTGTAGCTGACGCGGGGCATGGAGACAGGGGTGTCGCCGCCATTGGGAAGGCGCCCTCCTGCACAATCGCCCGTCACGGCGATCTGGCAACTGCGGTCGATATATCCGGTCCAGTAGCTGCCGATCCATTGGCGGTTATTCTCCTGAGCCAACCTGGTGCGGTGGTGGGCGAGGCGGATGCGCACATTGGATGGGGCCAGCTTGAAGGTGCCTGCGGGTGCGCCCGGCACCTGTTCTGTCAAACTGGACACCCCTTCGAAGCTGAGAGCGTGGATCGCATTCTTCCGATCGAGCCACGATTCAATGGCCAGATCGGTGTCGCGCATCGCCATCGCGGTTCCGCCCGGCAGGGTGATGGAAGTATCGATGGCCCTGATTGTCCCGCGCACATAGCTCATGAATCGCACCACGTTGATGTCGCGAAACTCGCAGTTTTCCAGCAATGTCATGGGCGGCGCTGCAGCGTCATCGCGGGTCGGCCATGCCTGGTTGTACAACAGCCCATCCGTCGCCCCGCTGCCCAGTGCCATGTGGTCGCAATCATACCAGCTGCAGCCGCGATAGACCGCGCGGGTTTTCGATACGTCTTCCTGCGCTTGGAAGCAGTCGCCGAAAGAACAATCGACAGCCAGGATCTCGGCATCGCAGCTTGGATTGATCGCGCTGCCGTTGGTGGTGGCAAATTTGCAGCGGGTCAGTTCCACGCGTTCGACTGCATTGGCTGCGCCGCCCAGATAGAAAATCTCGCCTTTCCAGCCCACCATGTCGGTGTCGCGGCAGACAATTTCACCGACATAGCAATCCTGAACCCACAGCGCCTTGTCGGTAATGTCCCAGCCATCGCCTGTGGCCGGATCGGCCGGCCAGACATAAGCTCCGCTATGCTGCCGGTTGCCCCGGAGGATCAGCCGGTCGAGTCCGAGCCGGGCAATAGCGCGCTGGCCTTCTCCGGGATCGGCCACGTCGCCTTGCAGGAAAATGCCTCCGCCGCGCCAGACGGACAGAGCGGGGTCGCTCAAGGAGGTTGGCACCAATTGCCAGTCGCTCTCCGGATCATTGCCGTCGAGCGCGCGGAAATCGAGCACTGTTCTACGGGCAGCCTTGCCGGTGAGAAGCAGTGATTTCCTCACGACGAGCGGGTGGCCGTCCTCTGCCCGGGTGTCCTGCGAAGGCGAGGTTCGCAGCGGGCAATCGACGCGGTAATGTTCGGCTTCGAAACAGACTTCCTGCACGCCGACAGCATGCGCGTAGTCGATTGCGGCCTGAATGGCAGGCTGGTCATTTACCGCGCCGCCGCCAACTGCGCCGCCTTGTTCCACGCTTAATGATGCGCGATCGGGAAGCAGGCGGAAGATGCGCGAATTGGCCGTTTGGAAGACGAAGCGAGGGTGCGCTGTCAGCAATTCCGCTTCGCAAAGCGCATCGGAAATATAAGTGGCAGCCCCGCGCGCGTTCTCGCTGTGGCCAGTGGATTCGAGGCGAACGATATCGAACGAGGGACTGCGCGCCGCAAGATCGGCAAACAGGGCGGGCAGGGCCTGGGCGGATTTCGCGGCGAGGCCCAGTGCGGGCAGAGCGAGCGCGTTCATTGGGCGAGCCTGTAGGTGAGGGTGCCCGAGGTCACTTCGCAATTGAGCCACAGCGTCGCCCCCACTTCGCTTTCCTGCCAGACAGGTTCACAAGCCGGTCCGGAAAAAGCGCCCCACTGGGCACCGGCTGCTGTGAGCGGGTGCAGCGTGGCTCCGCCGTCGGTTGACCGCATGACTTTCACACTCCCGGTAAAATCACCCGAGAGCGTGCAGAATACCGGTGTGAAGGGAACAGGCTCGAACGGACCGGCAACAAGATCACCTTGGGTCTCACCTCCCAGCGCGGGCGGCGCTGCGGGGGCGGTGGTTTGAACGGGCAGGGGCGCGGCAGTGGTGACGACAGCAAGGTTTCCCGTGCCATCATCAAGGCCAAGCGCCACGACGGGTGCAAAACCGCCAGGCGTCTGCAACGGAACGGGATCGCTCATCTTTCAGGTTCCTCTATGGAATTTGACGAGCCAAACCGGTTAATCAGGGGATTGAGTGTAGGAAAATGGTTTTTGCCTGCGCGCTTTCGCGGCAAGCGGGTGAAATGAAGGTCGCCGTTTTCCATCCGGGCACGCAGCACAGCCGCCAGACCGCGCTCGCCTTGCAGCAGCTTGGGCAGCTTGCCTTCCTTGCCACTGGCCTGTTCGACAGGCCCGGCGGGCGGCTGCGCAGGCTGGCAAAGCTGCTGCCAGGAGCTGCGGGCCAAGCGTTGGTCGGGGAACTGAACCGCTTTGCGAGTCCGCTGCTCGATCCTCAGCTGGTGCGCAGTTTTGCGCGCTACGAATTGCCGGAGCGGGTCCTTGCTCGTTCCGGATTCGGCAGCGTTGCGTCAATGTTCGACGCATTTGCGAATGACTGGTTCGCCCGGCGGATTGCCAAGATGGCTTCGGCCGAGGGGCCGTTTGCCTTGTGGGGCTATGACAATTCGTCACTGACCGCTTTCAGCCATTTAGCCGCTGCAAAAGTTCCAAAGATCCTCGACCGGACAATCGCTGACTGGCGGGAATGGAATGCGGCGATTGACCGGATTGCGGTCCGCCATGGCGATTGGCTTGGCCCGCAAGTGCGCCCTGCGTCCGCCAGCCTGATCGATCGCAGCGATGCCGAATACCAGCTAGCCGACCACGTGGTGTGTGGCAGCCCGTTCGTTATCGACAGTGTAATGCGGCACTCCGGCGTTCCTCAAATTGAGCACAAGCTACACCTGCTCCCATACGGGTTCGACCCTGCATTGTTCGGGAATGCGCCCGCCCCGGAGGCGCGACCTGAAGGCGAGCCGGTGCGCTTTCTGTTCGCCGGACAGCTATCGGCCCGCAAGGGGATCCAGCACGTGCTCGAAGCCATCCAGGATTTCAGCCCCGAAGAGGCCAGTCTTACCTGCGTGGGCAGCATCCATGTTCCTGAAGCCCGTCTTTCCACCTTGCGCAGCCGCGTTGATTTCCGCGGCCCGTTGGCGCGCGCTGAAATGCCCGCCTTAATGCAGGCGCACGATGTGCTGGTCCTGCCGAGCTATTTCGAAGGCTCTGCAGTTGTCCTGCTCGAGGCGCTTGCATCGGGCATGGCGATCATCAGCACTCCCCAGGCGGGTCTGGGGCCATCGCCGTCCAGCGGCGTGATGATCGACAAACCTGATACCGCCTTGCTCGGCGCTGCAATGGAGCGGCTCACAAGCGACCGCGACCTGCTTCTTTCGATGCGCCGTGCAGCAATTACCGATGCGGCGGAATATAACCACGATGCCTACCGCCGGAACATCGCAGCCTTCCTCGCTGGGATCGGTATCTAGCCGAGCAGGTCCTGCATCGCGGCTTCAAACCGGTCAATTATCATGCCCTTCGACCAGCGTTCGACCGCCGCGTGCCGCGCGCCTTCGCCCAGCCTTGCGCGTGAAGCAGGGTCGTCAGCCAACCGCTCCATCGCCCAGGCAAGCGCTTGGGGGTCTCCTGGTGGAACGATCGCTCCTGCACCCTCTACCTCGCTGGCAATCCCACTCCCGCGATGCGCCGTCGCCAGAACCGGACGGCCCGATGAGAGCATATTGCCAAGTTTGGACGGCAGCACGAGATCTTCGGCCTCGGCAAGTTGGGGCAGGAGATGCAGGTCCGCCATCTGGAGCAAGTCACCGACATCCTCGGCTGGCTGAAGATCGTGAAATTGAACATTTGCCAGACCCTGCGCCAGCTCTTCGAGCCGCAACCTGTTCGGCCCCTCGCCGCAAATGATGATCCGAATGTCTTCGCGGTGGGAGAGAAGCCGTGCAGCCTCGATCACGATCTCCAGCCCCTGCTTGTTCGCGATATTGCCCGAATAGAGCGCGACGAACTTTTCACCGAGGTTCCATTCCCCACGGTAATCACGGTCGCCCGCCGGGGCAGGGTGATTGGCCCAATTGCGCAATTCGAAGATGTTCGCGGGATCGACGCCTTTTTCGGCCAGCAGGTGCCGCATCGGTTCGCTGATAGTCGAGACCACGTTCGCTGATGCAAGCGCTCTTCGTTCGAAGCGCAGTGCGGCATCGGCAACCCGGCCTGCGCCAAGCAGACCCATCGCCCGCGCAGCTCCGACCTCGAAATCCTGCACATGCAGCCACAGCGGCACGCCTGCGCGCCGTGCCATCCGGGCAGCGACCGGCGCCGAAATGAGCGATGGCGCAACCGTCATCACCAGGTCCGGCTTCAGCTCTCGGCGTGCTTGCCGGGCTGCAGGATAGGCGCTGCTGGCGAAGCTCATGTGGTGCGCCATCCGGCGCCGCCCGGTAGGATTGGCCGGTATGTAATGCGGGCAGCGCGTAATCGTGACGCCGTTTTCGTGTGCTGTGTTCCAGCGCCCGCGAAGCAGGTCGTGCATCTTCCAGTCCGGATAATAGGGCTGGCCAACGATGGCCCGGACCTCGTGCCCCCGTTCGGCCAAGGCTTCGAGCAGACCGGCGCTGTAGGGTCCGATGCCGATCGGTTCGGGGGCGTAGTTCAATCCGATGAAAAGAATGCGCCGATTGCGTCCGGCAGCGCTCACGCGGAGCGCAGGCCGCTCAGGCCGGAGGCCCCGCCATCGCTGGCAGAAAGGCCGGCGAATATTGTGTCGATGATGGCGGCAAGTTTATCTTCCGCCAGCCGATCGTCGACCATGATCAGGAGATCGGGCATCGTATAGGCGATCGTCATCTGGTTGATCAGCGTCAGTGCGCGGTCGATCTCGAGGCCGGCGAAATATCCTTCCGCCTGGGCTTCGGCAATGAGGCCGCAAAGGTAATGGTCGGCCAGGTCGACATAGGATCTCACCTGTTCGAACCGCCGCGCGCCCAAATCGCACAGGACGGCAAAGGCGGCCGGATCCCGGCGGTATTCGTCCCGATTGTGACGGAACCGGCGGGCATAGAATTCATAGAACTTGCGATTGACGGGCAGATCGCTGTCGACGACCTCTTCCATGATCGCGCCATGCGGAGCGAACCAGAGTTCGGTGACCGCATCGAACAGGTCAGCTTCGCTGGGGAAGATCGCCGCGACCTTCGCGCGCGAAATGCCGGATTCTGCCGCCAGCGCTTCAGGCGTAATTTCGGCACCGCGGCGGCCGGTAAGCTCCATCGCAAGCGTGGCCAGCTGTTCGCGCTGGGTCTCGGGTTCGAGCCTGGTCACAGCCTGATCGATCTCGCGTAGGTCATCCGTCAATTGATAGAGGCCAGCGCGCGCCTATTCCAGAGCAATCGTACGCGTAATGCGCGTTTTCAGCCGGAAGTTTTGGGCGGCATCGGAATGAAGGCCGAGGTGCGGCGCTTGTATTCCTCGTACCCTGGACGCGAATGCTTCATGCCTTTTTCCAGCAGTGCTGCGCCCGACCATTTGACCAGTGTGAACGTCAGGAAGATCGGTCCCGCAACGGTCCACAGCGCGATATCCCAGCCCGCGCTCGCAGCTGCCAGCCAGATACCCCACCAGGCGCAAGCATCGCCGAAATAGTTGGGATGCCGGGTGTAGCGCCATAGCCCCTTGTCCATGACCTCGCCCTTGTTGGCCGGATCGGCCTTGAACTTGGAGAGTTGCCAGTCGCCTACCCACTCGAAGAATATCCCGGTGAGGAACAGCGCCAGGCCGGCCCAGGCAAGTCCGGTGATCGGTGCAGGTTCGCTGCTGGACAAAATACCGAGCTGCGCAGGCGAACTGACAAGGAACAGCAAGAGCGCTTGGCCAAGCCAGATCTTGGTCAGCGCAGCAAAGGCAAAGCGGCCTTTTTCGCGGTCCTTGCGCAGCATCCGCTCGTACCGCTTGTCCTCGCCTTCTGCGCGCCAACGACGAAACAGGTAGATGCCCAGGCGCAGCCCCCATGCGGCTGTCATCGCGAGGATCAGCGTCGCGAGTGCGCCGGGCTGTCCCAGCTGCATCCAGCTCGTGAATGCCATCAGCGCCATTCCGGTGCCCCAGAACGCGTCGATGAATGAGACATCGTCAATCTGGACCGAAATGACCCACAGGATGAGAACCACTCCGATCAGTATGGCAGCATTCGCCAGCAGGGCGTCAATCATCGTGCTTCCCCTTCTTCGATTAGGCGCAGAGCTTGTGCTTCGAGAACCTTGTACCGATGGTAATCCGGTCGTTTCTCCAGAAGATACTCGGCAATAGTCATGAGATCCCTGGGATAATTTCCGGTGGGATAAATGGGATCGCTGAAGCCAAGCTTGCGGTCCTTCCAGCTAACCCATGCAACGACGATCGGCACATTTGCTGCCTGCGCAATATGATAGAATCCGCTGCGCCATTCTCCATTGGAGCTGCGCGTGCCCTCGGCTGCGATAACCAGTGCCAGCTTGTCGGCTGCGGCGAAGGCATCTGCCACCTGTTCCACGTAGTTGGCGCGCTTGGTGCGATCCACCGGCACGCCGCCCATATCGAACATGAAGTTGCGCATCATGCCCTGGAATAGCGTGTGCTTGCCCATGAAGCTGGGCTCGACACCTTCTTCTGCCGTCGCGCCCGTAAAGAACACGAAGTCCCAGTTCGATGTATGGGGTGCGCCGGCGATGACGAATTTAGGTATGTCGGGCAGACCGCTCTCGATCTTCCAGCCTTGCAGCCGGTAAATCACCCAGATGATCCGCCGCACTATGCGCGACAGGATAGAGCGCTTGCGGCTCGTTGCTTGCGACATTTTCTCTCCCACGCGTTTGCCTAACACAAGTTAAGCGAATTGCGAGCCTACATCCTGAAGACGCCGAATTGCGGCCTGTCTGGGATCGGAGCTTCGAGCGTGGACGCGAAGGCCAGGCCGAGTACGTCGCGGGTTTGTGCGGGGTCGATCACCCCGTCATCCCACAGGCGGGCGGTGGCGTAGTAGGGGTTGCCTTCGTCCTCGTACTTCTGGCGTATCGGTGCCTTGAACTCTTCCTCTTGGTCTGGCGTCCAACTGTCCGCATCGCGGTGTACGGTTGCCAGGACCGATGCAGCCTGCTCGCCGCCCATCACGCTGATGCGGGCATTGGGCCAGGTGAACAGGAAGCGCGGAGAGTAAGCGCGGCCGCACATGCCGTAATTGCCTGCACCGAAGCTGCCGCCGATCACGACCGTGACCTTGGGGACGGTGGCGGTGGCAACGGCCGTCACCAGCTTGGCACCATGCTTGGCGATGCCTTCCGCTTCGTACTTCCCACCGACCATGAAGCCGGAGATGTTTTGCAGGAATAGCAGCGGAATGCGGCGCTGGCATGCAAGCTCGATAAAATGTGCGCCCTTTTGCGCACTTTCGGAAAACAGCACGCCGTTGTTGGCGAGGATCGCCACCGGCATGCCCCAGATATGCGCAAAGCCGCATACCAGAGTGCTGCCGTAGTGGTGCTTGAACTCGTGAAACTCGCTGCCGTCGACCAGCCGTGCGATGACTTCTTTCACGTCATAGGGTGCGCGGACATCATCGGGGATGAGTGCATAGAGATCGTCGGCATCAAATTTCGGCGGGCGGGGATCGCGCACCTCGACGCATCTGGCTTCGGCGTAATTGCCGCCTAGGTGGCTGACGATATCGCGCACGATGGTCAGCGCATGCTCGTCGTTTTCAGCGAGGTGATCGACTACACCGGATTTCTTGGCATGGAGATCGCCGCCGCCCAGATCCTCGGCAGTAATTTCCTCGCCCGTCGCAGCCTTGACCAGCGGAGGTCCGGCGAGGAAGATCGTGCCCTGTTCCCGGACGATTACTGTCTCGTCCGACATCGCGGGCACATAGGCGCCGCCCGCGGTGCAGCTGCCCATCACGCAAGCGATCTGCGGGATGCCCAGCGCACTCATGTTCGCCTGGTTGAAGAAGATGCGACCGAAGTGGTCGCGGTCGGGAAAGACCTCGGCCTGGTGCGGTAAATTCGCGCCACCGCTGTCGACGAGGTAGATGCACGGCAGGCGATTTTCCTGCGCGATTTCCTGCGCGCGCAGGTGCTTCTTCACCGTCATCGGGTAATAGGTGCCGCCCTTCACAGTGGCATCGTTGCACACGATCA
Source organism: Qipengyuania psychrotolerans (assembly GCF_019711355.1). NCBI lineage: Bacteria > Pseudomonadati > Pseudomonadota > Alphaproteobacteria > Sphingomonadales > Erythrobacteraceae > Qipengyuania > Qipengyuania psychrotolerans. Next base: position 2,354,858 of record NZ_CP081297.1, on the reverse strand, counting down.
TCACCTGCCGGCCCGACACGCGGCCGATGCCTGCGATCATCCCCGCACCGTTGATCTCGTCCTTGCCATACATGCCATTGGCGGCGAGCTGGCCGATCTCGAGGAAGGGGCTGCCCGGATCGAGCAGGCGCTCGACACGTTCGCGCGGGAGAAGTTTGCCCCGCCCGACATGACGCTCGCGGCTGCCTTCGGAGCCGCCCAGCGCGGCGGCTGCGACGCTGGCGCGCAGGTCTGCGGCAAGCGACTTGTTATGCTCGAAACGCGCTTTTGCATCGGGCGCCTCGCGGTCGAGCGTAGATGTTAAAGCCGGTGCGGTCATTTGAACTCTCCCGGCTCAAGCCCTTTGACGATGATCGCATCTGCGGTGCTGCCCGCATCGCGGTACTTGCCGATTTCCTGATATTCGGGCGAAGTCAGCCAGGCGAAAAGCTGAGATTTGGTCGGAAATTCCATCAGCACCGAGCGCGTGGCTTTCCATTCTCCCGCGACGACCTGCGGCTCCTCATCCACACTGAGAAGCTTGCCGTCAAATTTGTCGAAGATATCCATGAAGCGTTCTTCGTATTTATCGTACTCCGCGCGATCATGGATCGTCATGCGCGAGATCATGTAGACTGCCATCAGCCAGCCGCTCCGATCAATTCGCGCCCAATCAGCATCCGCCGAATCTCGTTCGTCCCCGCGCCAATGTCGAGCAGCTTGGCATCGCGCATGTAGCGTTCTACCGGCCAGTCGAGCGTGTAGCCCGCGCCGCCGAGTGCCTGCACGCTTTCGGCAGCGACGCGGAAGGCGTTCTCGCTCGACAGCAGGATCACGCCAGCTGCATCGAAGCGCGTGGTCTGTTCATTGTCGCAGGCCTTGGCCACGGCATAGGTGTAGGCGCGCGCGGATTGCAGCGCGACATACATGTCGGCCACCTTCGCCTGCATCAGCTGGAAGCTGCCCAGCGGTTTGCCGAACTGGGTGCGTTCGCGAAGGTAGGGAATGACCGTGTCGAGGCACGCCTGCATGATGCCGAGCTGAATGCCCGAAAGCACGACGCGCTCGTAATCAAGCCCGCTCATCAAAACGCCGACGCCGCCGTTTTCCGGGCCCATCACGTTTTCGTCAGGCACGAAGCAATCGTCGAATACCAGCTCCGATGTGGGTGAGCCGCGCATACCGACTTTCTCGATCTTCTGGCCGATGGAAAACCCTTCGAAATCCTTCTCGATCAGGAAGGTGGTGATGCCGCGGCTGCCTGCTTCGGGCGATGTCTTGCCGTATACGACCAGCGTATCGGCATAGGGCGCATTGGTGATCCAGAACTTGGTGCCGTTGAGCACGTAGCCGCCATCAACCTTTTCGGCCTTCATCTTCATCGACACGACGTCCGAACCCGCGCCCGCTTCGCTCATCGCGAGGCTGCCGACGTGTTCGCCGCTGATCAGTTTCGGGAGGTATTTGGCTTTCTGCTGGTCATTGCCCCAGCGCGCGATCTGGTTGACGCACAAATTGGAATGCGCGCCGTAGCTCAGGCCGACAGACGCGCTTGCCCGGCTGACTTCTTCAACCGCAATCACGTGTTCGAGATAGCCCAGTCCAAGGCCGCCGTCAGCTTCGCTCACGGTAATCCCGTGCAGGCCGAGTTCGCCCATTGCAGGCCACAGTTCGGCCTTGGGGAACCAGTCCTCGCGGTCGACCTTCGCTGCAAGGGGTTCGATCTGCTCGTCCGCAAACCGCCCGACGCTTTCGCGGATCATGTCCGCGGCTTCGCCGAGCTGAAAATCGAAATCGGGGGTGGCGCGCATGTTGTCTCCTGATCGCCCGCTTCGGGGCCAATTCTCTCGCTGGCGCGATAGCGAAGGAATACCGCGCGGGCAAACCTGCATCGCGCGCGAGAGCGCGCGAAGGAGCGCTCGAACCCAAATTCTTGTAAAACAGGAAGATACGTTTAGACCGTTGCGCGATGAAAACCGACGTTACGAACAACTGGCCCCAGGGACGTGGGCCAAACCCTGCTTATTGCAGCGAGGATGAACGCCTTACGGTGATGGCATCCTATGGTGTCGACAAACTGATGGACGATGGCGAGTTGTCTGCGATCGTCCAGTTCGCGGCGAAGCTGTGCGGTGCGCCGGTTTCGCTTGTCAGCCTGGTGGAAGAACAGCGGCAGCGCTTTCTGGCGCGGGCCGGACTCGATACTACCGAAACACCTCGGCCCACCAGCTTCTGCGCTCATGCAATGATGGAGCGGGAACCCCTGGTAGTTCCGGATGCGATGTTGGACCCGCGATTCGAACGCAATCCGCTGGTCACGGGCGAACCGAAGATACGGTTCTACGCCGGCGTTCCATTGCTGTCGTCGGAAGGTGCCCCGCTGGGATCACTGTGCGTCATTGATACCGAACCGCGCACGGAAGGACTGACCGACTTCCAGCGCGAAGGCCTGGAAGTGTTGGCGGCATCCGTGATGCGGCGGCTTAATGCACGGCGTGAGTATCTGGCTGTACAGGAAAAACTGGTTCGCGAGAGCATGCGGCTGCGCAAAATGGCAGAACATATTCCGGTTCTGGCGTGGGCCGCCAACCCCGACGGATCGTTGGAATTCGGTAATGAAGCGCTCTACGAATATTTCGGTACCAACGATCTCAGCACGATTGATTTCGAAGATATGATCCACTCTTCCGATGCAGAGGCGGTGGAAACTGTCCGGGAAGCATCGCGGACCAAGGGGCAGCGATGGGAAGCGGAGGCCCGCGTCCGCCGCGCCGATGGGGAGTACCGCTGGATGGTGCTGCGCGCTTGGCCGATGCGTGATGCCAAGGGCGAGATCGAAACCTGGTTCGGGGCCGGCATCGATATCGATGAAACGCACAAATTATCTCAAAGCCGTGATCTGCTGGCTCGCGAATTGTCGCACAGGATCAAGAATATTTTCGCAGTTGTTTCGGGATTGCTCGCCATGCACGCGCGCGGGCTGCCCGATGTCCAGCCTTTCGCCGATAAGGTTAGCGGAGCAATTCGTTCGCTGGCGACAGCACACGATTATGTGCGGCCTGAAGATGGGACGAGCAGCGACAATCTGGGCGGACTGCTCGAAGGCCTGCTTGCCCCGTATGCCAAGACTGATAGCGACTTGGTGAAGGTATCCGGCGATGACGTGTTCCTTGGTGCGCGCGCTGCAACGCCGCTTGCCCTGATTTTCCATGAGCTTGCCACCAATTCTGCCAAATATGGCGCTCTCGCGAGCGAACGCGGCACGGTTCAGATCGAAGTGATCAAGGATTGCGACAAAAAGGGTAGCGTCTGCATCAACTGGCACGAGGAAGTGGCTGACTTCACTCCGCCGTCCACCGACATGGATGAAGGTTTCGGATCCCGCTTGCTACGCATGGCAATCGAAGGCCAGCTATCGGGCAGTTTCACCCGCGAATTTTCGGACAGCGGCTTGCAGGTGGAATTGATCATTCCGAAAAGCGCGATAAGCGCCAAGTGATGCCAAGGGGTCGCCAGCGCCGCCGCAAGCCAGTATGCCTTTGATTATGAGATACACCCCTGCCCTGATCGCCTTGCTTGGCCTGGCACTCCCGCTGGGTGCTTGCACCTCGCAAGAAGAAACCGCTGCCGAGCCAGCGGCCGAAACGCCTGCTGCGGAGCTAACGCCGGAACAAGAGGCGGCGGAAGAGGCGGAAGAACAGGCGCTGAGCGAGTTTGCGGAAACGGCTTGGCGGGTAACGGCCGAAGACGGCGCGCGATACGTCACTTACATCGATGCAGACGGGACTTACCGCGATCTGCGCAACGGCAATCCCTGGCAGCAGGGCAGCTGGAGTTTCGACAAGGCACCGGGTGATGGTGGGGACAGCGACCTGCTGTGCTTCATCCCCGACGCTGAAGATGCGCGTGAACGGTGCTGGGAACCTGGCCGCCTGCAGGACAACGAACTGGTCGTTACCTCCGGCGGCGCGCGCCGTGTCTCGCTGGAAAAGGTCACCTACGAAGCGCCCGAAGACGCAACCCCAGAAGAGTGAGCGGACCAACCCCGTCAGCACTTTTATTCGATAAGGTCGCCAAACGGTTCGGCGCTGTAACAGCCGTCGACGCCGTGTCGCTTGCGGTTGAAGACGGGCAATTCATTGCGCTTGTCGGCCAATCCGGTTCCGGAAAATCGACGCTGCTTAAGACCGTGAACCGGCTGGTCGAGCCCAGTGAAGGGGTTGTCCTGTTAGGGGGCGAGGACGTTGCCGGGCTCCCGCTTCCTGCCCTGCGCCGCAATATCGGCTATGTGTTCCAGTCTATCGGTCTGTTCCCGCACATGAATGTCGGCGAAAACATCGGGATAGGTGCGCAAATTTCGGGGGAAAGGCTGCCATCAGCGCGGGTTTCCGAATTGCTTGAAATGGTCGAGCTTGAACCTGCAATGGCCCTGCGCCAGCCGGATGAACTCAGCGGCGGCCAGCGTCAGCGGGTAGGCGTTGCGCGCGCACTGGCGAACGATCCCAAGCTCCTGCTTATGGATGAACCTTTCGGGGCGCTAGATCCGGTCACTCGCGACGCCTTGGGAATGCGCGTCCTCGATCTGCACAAGCGGCTGGGCCTGACGAGCGTCATGGTCACGCACGATATGTCGGAAGCGCTGCTTCTGGCAGATCGCGTATTGGTGATGGATCAGGGCCGGATTGTCGCGGACGAAACTCCGCAGGCGCTGGTCGCAGGCGAGGGCGGCGAGGTTGCGCAGGGGCTTGTGGCAGTGCCACGCCATCAGGCCGAACGTCTGGCGGAGCTGGCGCGGTGAACGATCTGTGGGAGGCCATATCCGGGCTCGGTGACCAGCTTGCGGCCCACGTCCTTCTATCCGCAGCTGCAATTGCGCTGGGCATCGTGGTAGCCTTGCCGCTCGCCGTTTGGGCCAGCCGCTCACCGGCGGTAGCGCGCGGCGCACTTGCCTTCGCCAGCCTGGTGCAGACCATTCCGGCACTGGCGCTCCTGGCGTTATTCTTCCCGATCCTGCTGAGCCTGCGCGCAGTCTTCGGAGAAGGTCTGCCGACGCTGGGCTTCCTTCCCGCCCTGCTGGCGCTGGCGCTCTATGCGCTGCTGCCGATCTTGCGCAACGCGGTCACCGCACAGGCCAATCTCGATCCCGGCGTCATCGAGGCGGCCCGAGGCGTAGGCATGAGCTTTCGCCAGCGCCTGCTGCTGGTAGAGGCTCCGCTGTCGGCACCTTACATCATGGCCGGTATCCGTACTGCTGCGGTCTGGACCATCGGCGCGGCGACCTTGGCCACCACCATCGGACAAAAAAGCCTGGGCGATCCGATCTTTGCCGGGCTGCAAACGCAAAACTGGGTTCTCGTGCTGGCCGGATGTTTTGCCAGCGCGGGCCTTGCCCTGCTGGCCGATACCTTGCTCGGTACCATCGAGCGCGGGTTCCGTGAACGCAAGCGAGGGCTCTGGCTGGGCGGGATGGCCGCCGTTCTGCTGGGTGTGGGCACCGCCTTGTTCGCCCAGTTCGGCGGCGAGGACGAAGATACGGTCGTGATCGGAGCCAAGGGTTTCTCGGAGCAATATATCCTCGCCCGCCTCATCGGGCAGCGGCTCGAGGCGGAAGGGTTCGCTGTCGAATACCGGGACGGCCTGGGCTCCGCGATCGCGCACAGCGCGGCAGCGAGCGGAGACGTTGATGTCTATGTCGACTACACCGGCACCATCTGGACGAACCAGATGAAGCGCATGGAAAACCCCTCCCGCGAAGAAATGTACGACGAGATCGTGAGGTGGGAGGATGAAAACACGGGCATGCGCGTGCTTGGCCGGCTCGGTTTCGAGAACGCATACGGCTTGGCAGTCCGGGCCGAAACATTTCACATGACCGGGGTCGAAACCATCGATGATCTTGCACGTGTGGCGTCGCAGATGACCGTGGGCGGGGACCCCGAATTTTTCGAGCGGCCCGAGTGGATTGCGGTGCGTGATGCCTATGGCCTGCGCTTTGCGGGGCAGCGCAATTTTTCGCCGACCTTCATGTACAATGCGCTGCAGTCAGGCGAGGCCGACGTGATCGGGGCCTACACTTCGGACGGCCGGATCGTTGCCGACAATCTGGTTATTCTCGACGATCCGCGCGGCGCATTTCCGAATTACGATGCGGTGCTCTTGCTGAGCCCTCAAGCGTCTGCGGACGCAGCATTGGTCAGCGCTCTAGAACCCTTGATCGATGCGATCGACGTGGGCGCGATGCGTGAGGCAAACTATTCAGTCGACCGAGAGGATGACAAGCTGAGCTTCGATGATGCCGCAAGAAAGCTGGCCGACCAAATCGGCCTCTAGCCTAGCGCGCCTTGGTCCAGACCTGTGTCTGGCAGAACGGGCCAATGCACCCCTTCACCTCGAGCTGGTTCGCACTCTTGCGGCGCACGATTGACCTGTATGTCTTGCCGCTTTTCGGATCGTAGATCTGACCTCGCCAAACATCGTCGTCTTTGCTGAAGCCGGTCAATACGGGCATTCCGAGAAGCTTGCGATTGCGCAGGCTTGCGTTGCTGTTGTTGACGTCACGTTGATCAGCGCCCTGCGGCGGAGGAACGAGGAAGCGCGTGATTTTGCCGCACAGCGAACTTCCGCAATCATCAATCGTGATAACCGCATCCTTCTCTGCGGTCATCCACCGGCCTTCGATAGGCTGGGCGGCGAGCAGCGGCGCGGCAGTGACAAGTGCAGCAAGGGCAAGCAGGCGCTTCATCGGCAATCCTTTTTCTCTCGCGAGGAGGTTCGTCTCCAAACGACGAATGGCCCATGCACTGGTTCCGATGAACCTTACCCGAAGCCTGCCCCTTCGGGCCAATCCGGCGCGTATACGGCCAGGACCTTGAACAGTTCGCCCATCTCGTCCTCCGCGGTGAGGCGCTGGAAGGCGTCCGACAATGCCTGCACGTGATCGGGGCTACGCCGGGCCAAGGCCTGAGCCCGGGCGCCCATGCCGAGCGCGGTAAGCCATGCGCCCTGCGTGGCGGCATTGGTGCTCAGCGATTTGTGCCGTGCGATCTCGGCCAAGACCGAAAAATCGACATGGGCGGTCAGGTCCATATCACCCGGCGCATCGAAAACGCCGACTTTCTCGTGATGCCGGATGGCTTGAAGCGTTTCACCGCTGCGAGGTTCGAGATATCCGTAGTCGATCAGCAATGCGGCTCCTCCTTGCTGTGCGAGACGGCTGGCGAGATCGCCAAACAGTGCCGCTGCAGCGGGGCAGGTTTCCACGATAGTGCCGTGGGGCTGGCTGCGCCGGTCCTGCGGCAAGACTTCGTCCATCGGATTGGGGCCAGCCGAAAAGACGAAATCTTCTCCGTCCAGGGCAACCATGCGTTCCCGCCACCCCTGCGGCGTATTCACCAATTGGCGAATGGGCAGCGCGTCGAGAAATTCGTTTCCCACTACCAGCAGCGGCACGTCGGCGGGAACCGTGTCCATCGACGCGTGGAATTGCGCGTCTGCCAGAGTGCCGCCCTGAATTTCGCGCAAGGCTTCCGATCCTTCGACGAGATGCACCTGGGGGGTGAGGCCCTGGCTTGCCATGGCGCGCAAGGCATCTTTGGCCAGGGTCCCGCGGCCCGGCCCCAGTTCGACATAGGCGCAATCAGGTTTGCCTGCGCGCACCCACAGGTCGGTGAGCCACAGGCCCACCATTTCGCCGAACATCTGGCTGATTTCCGGCGCGGTCGTGAAATCACCAGCCGCGCCCAGCGGGTCGCGGCTGGTGTAATAGCGCGCATTGCTTTCGCCCATATAGCGCGAGACGGGCATGGGCCCGTGCTGCTTTATCAGACGGCGAAAGCTGCGGGCGAGGTCGGTATCCTCGCGCCTTTCGCTCATGCTGCCTGGGCGGCGGGCGCCTTGGTCTTGCCGATCGGTTTCCTGGCGATGGAATAGATGATCACGGCGAGGCCCACTGCGATCATCGGCAGGCTGAGCCACTGGCCGCGCGACAGGCCGGTTTCGGCCACCACATAGGCCAGGTGGGCATCAGGCTCGCGGAAGTATTCATTGACGAACCGGCCAATGCCCATACCCACCGTAAAGAGGCCAACGAGCAGACCGGGACGATACCGTGCTCGCGTCGTCCAGAAGAGCGCGATTAGAAAGATGCCCAACATAAGCCCCTCGAGACCCGCTTGGTACAGCTGCGAGGGATGCCGTGCCACGTCGCCGCCACCGGGGAACACAATTGCCCAAGCGACATCGCTTTCAACCGGACGGCCAAACAGCTCGCCGTTGATGAAATTGGCGATGCGGCCGAGCATGTAGGCCAGCGGGACGTTGACCGAGATGTAATCGCACACGCGCAGCCAGCTCAGCCCGCCGCGCTTCGCAACCCAGGTGATGGCAACCAGCACGCCCAGTACGCCGCCATGAAAACTCATGCCGCCGCCCCACAGTTTGAGCAGTTCGACGCTCGTCAGCAATTCCGGTTTGTAGAAGACTGCATAGCCGAGGCGGCCACCGAGAATGACGCCAAGGGTGCAATAGAAGAACAGGTCGTCGGCATGACGCTGCGCCATCGGGCTGCCGTGCGATTTGATCATCTTGGACAGATGCCAATAGGCCAGCAGGATCCCGAACAGATAGGCGAGCGAGTAATAGCGAAGCTGGAATCCGCCGATTTCAAACAGGTAGGGCCTGAGACCCAATTCGGCCCACTGGATGGGGTCGGCAGTTGCTGCGGTTGCAGCCAATAGTGACAGCAAGGTTTTATCCCCTTAGAGACGTGTCGAAAGCCGCATGCGCGACCCGTTGCGGGGCGGCTTTTGGCATAGCAGGGGTTTTGGGGAAAGCCTGCGTCGCATCTCTATCCGCCTTTGGGCGCGATAGGCCGCGATTCGCCATCGTGCGCGTGATTTTTGAGAGAGGACAAAAACAAACCATGCCGACCGAACTCGACAAGGATATCCAACGATTTACCGCCGCCGTGACCGCCCCGGGTCAAATGTTCGAACTCAAACAGGTCGAACGGCGCGGTGTCCAGATGCCGGCTTTCGTTAACGCGCCGCCCAGCCTGGCCCATTATTTCGCTCACTTCTGCAACGAGAAGAAAGACGAGCTTTTCCTTGTCGATGGTGACCTGCGACTGACCTTTGGCGAAGTGTACGCCGCTGCGACACACGTTGCGCATGGCCTCGCGACCAAGCATGGGGTCAAGAAGGGCGACCGGGTCGGGATTGCAGCGCGCAACTCCGCGAACTGGATGATCGCCTATATGGGCACACTTATGGCAGGCGGCTGCGCCACCCTGCTCAACGGCTGGTGGACCGGCGAGGAAATGGCTTACGGTATCGGCCTGTGCGATTGCTCCCTGGTCCTTGCCGACGCCCAGCGCGCCGCGCGCTTCGAAGGCGCTGACATTTCGGCCAAGGTGGTCGTGTTCGATCACGGCGTTCCCGCTGAAGGTCTCGCCCCGATTTGGGAAGCGGGCGACACGGCGATGAAGATGCTGGGCGAAATTGGCCCGGACGACCTTGCGACCATCCTGTACACTTCAGGATCGACCGGAAATCCCAAGGGTGCTTATTCGGACCATCTTGGCGTTGTTTCCGGGGTCATGAACTACGTCGCGCAAACGGCGATGATCCTGCAAATCCTGACCGAACGCGGCGAAGCGCCCACCGTCCAGCCAAGCGCGCTGGTCGCCGTGCCGCTGTTTCATGTGACCGGCGAAATCCCGCTCTTCCTGCAGAGCTTCGCGCTCGGCCGCAAGTTGGTGCTGATGCCCAAATGGGATGCGCGCGAGGCGCTGCGCCTGCTCGACGAAGAGAAGGTTACCTATTTCGTCGGCGTCCCGTTGATGAGCTACGAAATGGCCACTCACCCGGACCGCGAGCAGTTCGACCTGTCGAGCTGCAAGAGCTTCGCCGCCGGCGGCTCTGCCCGCCCGCCCGAACACGTGAAGAAGATCAAGGACGCGTTCCCGGAAGGCTTCCCGCTGCTCGGCTATGGCCTCACCGAAACCAACGCGGTCGGCTGCGGCAACCTCAACGAAAATTACATGGAAAAACCGGGGTCGACCGGGATGCCATCGAAGCCGCTGGTGGATCTGGCCATCCTCGATGATGACGGAAACAAGCTGGCGCAGGGCGAAGTCGGAGAGGTCTGCATCCGGACGGTCTGCAATTTCCTCGGCTATTGGAAGAACGAGGAGGCAACTGCTGCGGCCTATACCGACGACGCCTATTTCCGCACCGGCGATTTGGGTTACCTCGATCCGGACGACTATCTTTTCATCGTCGACCGCAAGAAGGATATCATCATCCGCGGGGGCGAGAATATCTCCTGCATCGAAGTGGAAGAGGCGATCTACGCGCATGATGCGGTTGCCGAATGCAGTGTCTTCAGCGTGCCGGACGAACGTTTCGGGGAAGTCCCCGCTGCGGTCTATCTGACACATCCCGGCATGGATCTCAGCCCCGAAGACCTGAACGCGTTTCTTGCCGAGCACATCGCCAAGTTCAAGATACCGCATCACTTCTTCCGTGCAGATGACCACCTGCCGCGCCTCGGCACACAGAAAGTCGACAAGCGCACCGTCAAGGCAACCTACGCCAAGGACCTCGTCTAGAGTTGAGCGAACCCACCATCTCCGACCAGCGCGCCATCATCGACCGGCGGGCACTTGCCACCAAGGTCGAAGCGCTGGCCTCGGAGCAGGGCGCAAAAGCGCGCCCCGAGGTCGTTGCCGCGCTCAAGGAGGCGCTCGAAACCGGCAGGGCGGAGATGGAGCGCCGCCTCGAAGCGAAACCTTCGGCAGGCCATGCCATCGCGGGAGGCTATTCGTTTCTCGTCGACCAGCTGGTCCGGGTGATCCACGAATATGTGACGAGCTATGTCTATCCGGCGGCCAACCGGTCATCGGGGGAACGGCTGGCCGTGATGGCCGTCGGCGGATACGGGCGCAGCGAAATGGCGCCCCAGTCCGATGTCGACATCGCGTTCCTGGTGGGCGAGCGCCGCAATGCCTGGTGCGAGCAGGTGGTCGAGGCCATGCTCTATCTGCTGTGGGACCTTGGCCTGAAAGTTGGTCATTCGACCCGCACGCTGGATGAGGCCATTCGGCTGGCGAAAGACGACCTCACCATTCGAACCTCGCTACTCGAAGGGCGTTATGTCTGGGGCGACCGCGAGCTGTATGAAGAGGGCGAGCGCCGCTTCACGCTCGAGGTCGTGAAGGGTAACGAACGCGCATTCCTGTCCCAGAAGCTGGAGGAGCGTAACGCCCGTCACAAGAAGATGGGCGATAGCCGCTATGTCGTCGAACCGAACATCAAGGACGGCAAGGGCGGGCTGCGCGATTTGCAGACGCTGTACTGGATCGGGAAGTTCATTCACCGCGTGCGCAGTGCATCGGAGCTTGTCGATGCCGGCCTGATGACTGCCAATGAATACCGCACCTTCCGCAGGGCGGAACGGTTCCTCCTGGCGGTCCGCTGTCACATGCACGCCATCACGGGGCGCGCCGAAGACCGGCTGACCTTCGACCTCCAGCGCCGCGTTGCAGAGCGGATGAATTTTGCCGATCGTCCGGGCAAGAGCGCGGTCGAACGGTTCATGCAATTCTACTTCCTGCAGGTGAAGCACGTCGGCAGCCTGACCGGCATCTTTCTGGCGCATATCGAAGACGACCTGGCACAGCGCGCAGCGCGTGGAGGGTTTTTCGCAACCTTCCGGCAGAAACCCCGCAGCGTGAAGGGATACCGCGTCTTTGGCGGCCGGATCGCGGCACCATCGGATGACTATTTCCGCAAGGACCCTGTTCGGCTGGTCGAAATCTTCCAGGTCGCCGAAGCCGACGGCTTGGAAATACATCCCGAAACGATGCGGCAGGCGGCGCGCGACGCAAAACTGATCGACGGCGACATTCGCGAAGACAAGCGGGCCAATGCTCTTTTCGTAGAGCTATTGTCCGGGCGCAACGACCCGGAGACCGTTCTTCGCTGGATGAATGAAGCGGGCGTGTTCGGCCGCTTCGTGCCCGATTTTGGCAAGGTTAACGCGCAGATGCAGTTCGACATGTACCATCATTATACGGTCGACGAACACACCATCCGCGCCATCGGCCTGCTCAGCCAGATCGAAAAGGGCGAGCTGAAATCCGACCATCCGCGTGCCACGCGCCTGATCCACAAGGTGGCTTCGCGCCGCGTAGCCTATGTCGCTGCACTGCTGCACGATATTGCCAAGGGCCGGGGCGGGGACCATTCGGTTCTCGGAGCCGAAGTTGCGCACGAACTTTGCCCGCGTTTCGGCCTGAGCCAGACCGAGACCGAACTGGTCGCATGGCTGGTTCTGAACCACCTCCTGATGAGCCATACAGCGCAGAAGCGCGACTTGACCGACCCTAAGACGATCGAGGATTTCGTCGGCCAGGTGCAGAGTATCGAACGGCTACGCCATCTCGCCATCCTGACAGCGGTCGATATCCGCGCGGTTGGTCCGGGAACGTGGAATAGTTGGAAAGGTCAGTTGCTGGGCGAACTCTACGATTCCGCATCGGAGCGGCTACGCCTTGGCCATATGCGCCACGGCCGCGAGCAGAAAGTCGCCGCGAAGAAGGACCAGGTGTCCCAGGATCTCGGGGACAAGGCTGGCCTCGTCGAATCGCTGGGTGACATTTTCGGCGATGCATACTGGATTGCCGAACCGCTCGACATCATTGCGCTCAATCTCGTGCATTATGACGCTGCCCGCAAGATGGAACACGAGCTGTCGGTCCACTGCGAATATTATGAGGCCCGCGGCGCGACGTTGGTCACGGTCATCGCGGCCGACCATCCCGGCCTTTTCTATCGCATCGCGGGCGGCATCCATTTGGCAGGCGGCAACATTATCGATGCCCGCATCCACACGACGCGGACCGGCTGGGCGCTGGACAACTTCCTCGTGCAGGATCCCCATGGCCAACCGTTCAGCGAGGAGCAGCAGCTGGAGCGGCTCAAGACCAGCATTGCCGATGCCCTGGCCAACCGGGTGGACCTGACCCCGAAGCTCGCCCAGCGCCCGCTTCCCCACAGCAGGTCCAAGGCGTTCGACGTCAGTCCTCGTGTGCTATTCGACAACAAGGCTTCGAACCGCTTTACCGTGATCGAGGTCAATGCGCGCGACCGTCCCGCCTTGCTGAACCGGCTGGCGCGGGTGCTGTTCGAAAGCCGGCTGGTCGTACATTCGGCCCACATTACCAATTACGGCGAAAGGGCGGTCGACACCTTCTATGTGACCGACCTTACGGGCGGAAAATTGCTCGAAGGCGAACGGCAGAACCGCATCGAAGCGCAATTGGTCGAGGCGGCAAGTGATGCATTACAGGCACGGTTGGAAGACGCCTGACATACGTTCGGCGTTTAAAAGTTGCACGATGCATACCTATTCGGCATCACATATTTCGAGAGATACCAATAGGAGAGAGGTTTCCCATGAGGAAGACAACTGTTTCGTTGCGCACGCTGGCATTGCTGGGGGCAGGACTTGCACTCGCACCTCAGGCAGCATTTGCCCAATCCACCGCTGATGAAGGCGATCTGATCGACAATGCGGATGTAGAGGATTCTACGCCGGTCATCATCGTGACCGCTCAGGGCCGTGCACAGGAACTGGCCGATGTGCCGGTCGCCATTTCTGCTGTTTCCGCGGAAACACTCGCGAATTCCGGCACCACCGACATCCGCGAACTGAACCAGGTTGCCCCGTCGCTGCTCGTCTCCTCCACCGGTAACGAAGCCAACGGTTCCGCGCGTATTCGCGGCATCGGTACGGTTGGCGACAACCCCGGCCTCGAAAGTTCGGTCGCGGTATTCGTCGACGGTGTCTACCGCTCGCGCTCGGGTAACGCCTTGTCCGAACTCGGACCGCTCGAACGCGTCGAAATCCTGCGCGGCCCGCAGGGAACGCTCGGCGGACGTAACTCCTCCGCGGGTATGATCAATATCTACACCGCGGCGCCCAGCTTCGCCTTTGAAGGCCATGCCAGCGCCAGCTACGGCAATTTCGATGCCATTCGCGTCGAAGCAGGTGTGAACGCCCCGCTTAGCGACAGCGTCGCTGCCCGCATCGATGGCGTCTATTTCCAGCGCGACGGATTCTATACCGACGTGGTGAACGACACCAAGGTCAACGACCGTGACCGCTACCTCGTTCGTGCCCAGGCCCTGTTCGAGCCGAATGACGCGCTCAGCTTCCGCCTGGTCGGCGATTATTCGAAGAAGGACGAAGCTTGCTGCGCCGCGACCTTCGTGCAGCCTGACTTCGCGCCGCTCGCTCGGGTGTCGCCGGGCTTCGATCCCTTCGCATATCCTCTATCCGGTTCGCCAGCTCTTACGAGCACCGGCAATGCTATCCCCAATGTCCTCCTCGGCCTTGGCCAGAACCCGGCAGCCCTGACGCAGTCGACGTTTGATCGGAACATCTATGTAACTCCGGGCCGGTCCTATGACGGCGAAACGGAAGACTGGGGTGTTTCGGGCGAACTCAACTGGGACTTCGGCAACGTAAACCTGACGTCGATCACCGGCTATCGCCAGTATTCGAACAACCAGGGTTCGGACACGGACTACACGCAGGTCGACATCCTGTATCGTGCACCCGGACCGAATGCCGGTGCGCGCGAATTCAAGACCTTCACGCAGGAACTGCGGCTCAACGGCACCGCTTTCAACGACCGGCTGGATTGGCTTGTCGGCGGCTACTACGCCAATGAGAAGCTCGAGACGCGCGACAATCTGCGGTTCGGCAATGACTACGGCACGTTCGTCAGCTGCCGTATCGCGATTGCGGTCAACCCGGCGCTGGTGAATACCGGGGCCCAGGACTGCCTTGGTGCCAACAGAGCACTGCTCGACGGCACTGTGACCGGCACTCCAGCTTTCGGGCCAGCCACACCGCTGGTCCTGGCCGGTCTGACCAATCTGTCGAACGTCAACGACCTCGGCGGCACCGGTGATGTGTACAATCAGACGAGCAATAACTTCGCGCTCTTCACGCACAACATCTTCCACATCACCGACACGCTCGATCTGACCCTGGGCCTTCGTTACACCAACGAAACCAAGGACTTCGATGCAGCGTTCAGCAATGACAACGTGATCTGCCCGCAGAACCGCGCTTTGCTGTCCGGCCTGCTCGCAACACCGCTGGCCGGTCTTGCCGGGGGCCTGATCGCACTGTCATGCCAGGGCAACTCGACTTCGGAGCTGGACGGGGTTTCGATCTCTGACAGCCGCGATGAAGACGAGTTCACCGGTACGGCTATCCTCAGCTGGAAGCCGATCGACGACCTGCTGGTCTATGGTTCGTATTCGCGCGGCTACAAGGCGGGCGGTTTCAACCTCGACCGTTCGGCGCTGGGCAACCCGGTGACATTCAATGTCGCCAACATTGATCCTGCATCGCTGCAGTTCGCAGAAGAGACTGTGAAGGCCTATGAGCTTGGCCTGAAGTTCTCGCAACGCAAGTGGAGCGTCAGCCTCGCGGCCTTCCGTCAGGAATTCGAAAACTTCCAGTTGAATACCTTCAACGGTTCGGTCTTCCTTGTGCAGAACATCAACGGCTGCAAAACCGATCTCGGCGGCCTCGACGGGGATGCCAGTGCGGCAACCGGCGCTTGCGATCCAGACGACGTCACAGCAGGCGTGGTCTCGCAGGGCTTCGAGTTTGAAACCTCGCTCAGCCCGGTCCGCGACCTGACGATGACGATGGGCATCACGCATGCCGACACACGTTATGCCGATAATGTGGTGGGTAGTGACAGCGGTGAGCCGCTTGATCCCGCGCTGCGGCTCCTGCCGGGAGACAATCTGTCCAACGCACCGCAATGGGTCGCCACCAGCTCGCTGACGTGGACCCCGCCAATCGGTGACAGCGGAATGGCCGGCCTGTTCTTCGTCAACGCCCGCATGACCAGCGATTACAACACCGGTTCCGACCTGCTTTACGGCAAGGAACAGGACGGCTTCTTCCTCGTGAATGCCCGTCTTGGCCTCACCGGGATTGCTGATCGTTTCTCGATCGAAGGCTGGGCTCAGAACCTGTTTGACGTCGATTATTCGCAGGTTGCGTTCAACACGCCGTTCGTTGCTCCGCAGCAGACGTATTCGGCTTTCCTTGCCGAGCCGCGGACTTACGGTGTGACATTGCGCGCCGAGTTCTGACGCTCAAGCCAAATTGAAATGCGAGAAAGGGCGCCTCCTTGCGGGGGCGCCCTTTTTCTTGCGTGCCGGTAATTGCGACCGCGCTGGCCGCGTAATCAGGCGTGGGTCCCGCGCTGGCCGAACAGGGCGGTGCCTACGCGGACATGCGTAGCGCCCAGCATGATCGCGGTTTCATAGTCCCCGCTCATGCCCATCGACCGCCCTTCCAGTCCATTGTCTCGGGCCAGTTTATCCAGCAGCGCGAAGAACGGGGCCGGCTCGATTTCGGCAGGCGGGATGCACATCAGGCCTGCAAGCGGAATGCCTGCGCTGCGTGCCTGTGCAATCAGGTCCGGAAGATCGGCAATCGCGCAGCCGCCCTTCTGGTCTTCTTCGCCAACATCGACCTGGATGAAACATTCCGGGCAGCGCCCAAGCTTGTCTTTCGCCTTGGCGAGCGCTTTCACGAGACTGGGGCGATCCAGGGAATGGATCACGTCGAATATCTCTGCGGCTTCTTCTGCCTTGTTCGACTGGAGCTGTCCGACCAGGTGCAGGACGGTGTCTGGATAGCTCTCTTTCAGCACAGGCCATTTGTCCTGCGCTTCCTGTACCCTGTTCTCGCCGAAATGGCGCTGGCCTTGTTCCAGAAGCGGGGTGATCGCTTCGGCAGGGTGGGTCTTGCTGACCGCGATGAGGGTCACCTCGCCGGGCTTGCGCCGGGCGCGTTTGCAAGAGTCCGCGATTTTTTCGCGGACCAACTTGATAGGATTGTCTGCCTTTTCCATGAGGCCGCGCTATAACCTACCGATGCGCTCGCGCCAGTCCCTCCCTTTGTTATGGCTCCTTTCGGACGCTCGCAACGATGCCGGGCTCGAGGATGCACTGAGAGCTTTGCCGCCGGGGTCGGGCTTCGTGTTCCGCCATTATCACCTGTCCTCAGACCAGCGCAGGGCGAGGTTCGAGGAACTCAAGGCCCTCGCTCACAGCCTTGGGCATACGGTCATCCTGGCGGGAGAAGATCAATGGGAGGCTGACGGGCGCTATGGCGCGCCGGACCAGCTTGGCTCCGGCCTGCGCCTCGCCACCGCGCATGACGGTGCGGAAATTCGCAGGGCGGTTGAGGCTGGTGCGGACGGTATCTTCCTGTCGCCTGTGTTTCCAACCGCGTCGCACCCCGGCGCGCACACGCTTGGCGCGCTTGGTTTCGAGGTGTTGGCGCAGCAATCTCCTGTCCCGATCATCGCCCTTGGCGGCATGACGAAGGAGCGCGCAGAGGAGCTGGGCTGGCCGCGCTGGGGGGCAATCGACGGCCTCGGCTCGACGAACATCGCTTGACCTCGGACTCGCCGAGGATTCATAGTGCCAATTCAAGACGGATCAGGGGTATAAGAATGACTACGCGTGCAGGCGCAAAACCCGATTGGCGTGCGGCTTTCCGCCGTTCGATGCGGCGCGCGGTGCATATGGGCGGCGCGGCTGTGCTGCTGGCCCTGTTGCTATTCCTGACACTAGCGCTCGCCAGCTACACCCAGACCGATCCGAGCCCGTCGACAGCGGCTTCGGGAAACCAGATCGCCAACTGGATGGGTGCCAGCGGTGCCTGGGCCGCTGAACGTGCCTATTTCTTCATGGGCTTGCCAGCATTGCTGTTGTTGCCGCTGCTCTGGATTGCGGCGCGTCGTTTGTGGACCGGCGTGGAAAATGCCGACGAGGAAGAAACGCCGGGCAAATGGTGGGGGCCGTTTGCGCTCCTTCTGCTCGCTATCGTCCTTCTGGGCACAGTCATCTCGCTGCTGTTCGACGGGAGCCCCGGCCCGTTTCCATCCGGTGCCGGAGGGCTTGCAGGCCTGCTCGGCTCTGGCGGCATCGAGGCCGTGTCTACGCGCTTTGGCGGAAATTTTTCCGGCTGGGTAACCGGCGCACTCGGCGTGGTTTCGCTGGGAGCAGGCCTCGCTTTGGTCACCAGGGTCTTTGCAATCGATTGGGCCCAGTTCTTTACCTTGCCGCGCCTCTTCAACCGCACCGCCGAGGCGTCCGACATCGATCTCCCGGTCAAACCGGCCAAGGCCCGGCGCGCTAGCCGGAAAGCCGACGAGGCTGCCGAAGACGATGGCGAGGACGCTCAGATGCCCGATCGCGGCCCGCGACGCGCGCCGGAAATTGCCGATCCCAAACCGGCACCCGTCAGGTCGCAGCCTGCCACAGGCAAGCAGCGCGACATGTTCGCGAATTACCAATTGCCGAGCCATGACCTGCTCGATGATCCGCCCGAACATGCGGCGGTCAAACTCGACAAGATCGCGCTTGAGCGTAATGCGCGCCTGCTCGAAAACGTGCTCGACGATTTCAATGTGAAAGGCGAAATTACCGCCGTTCGCGCCGGTCCGGTGGTGACGATGTACGAGCTGGAGCCGGCTCCAGGCATCAAGGCCAGCCGCGTTGTCGGCCTGGCCGAAGACATTGCCCGCAACATGAGCGCGATCAGTGCGCGCGTGTCGCCCATTCCGGGCAAGACCGTGATCGGGATCGAACTGCCCAATGCCGACCGCCAGATGGTCAGCTACAAGGAACTCGCGACCTCCGCAGCCTTTGTCGACAGCAAGGGCTATCTACCGATGATCCTGGGCAAGGACATTGGCGGCGAGCCGATTATTGCCGACCTTGCTGCCATGCCCCACCTGCTGGTCGCAGGTACGACAGGCAGCGGTAAATCGGTTGGCCTCAATGCCATCTTGCTGTCACTGCTTTACCGGTTCACACCGGACGAGTGCCGCCTGATCCTGATCGATCCCAAGGTGCTGGAACTCAAGACCTATGACGACATCCCCCACCTGCTGAGCCCGGTTGTGACGGAGCCTGCCAAATCGGTCCGCGCGCTCAAATGGGCAGTCGAGGAGATGGAGCGCCGTTACCGGATGATGAGCAGCGTGAACTCGCGCAATATCGCCGGTTTCAACGAAAAGGTGAAATCGGCTGCTGCGAAGGGCAAGCCGCTGGGCCGCCGGGTGCAAACCGGCTTCGATGCGGAAACGGGCGAGGAACTCTACGAAGAAGAACAGCTCGATTATCAGCCCCTGCCGCTCATCGTGCTGATCGTCGACGAACTCGCCGATCTGATGGTCACCGTTGGTAAGGAAATCGAAGTCCTCATCCAGCGACTGTCCCAGAAAAGCCGTGCTGCGGGCATCCACCTGATCATGGCCACGCAGCGTCCATCGGTTGATGTCATCACCGGCGTTATCAAGGCCAACCTGCCCACGCGCATCAGCTTCAAGGTGACGAGCCGGATCGACAGCCGCACCATCCTGGGTGAACAGGGCGCGGAGCAGCTGCTGGGCAAGGGCGATATGCTGTACAAGCCCAATACCGGCGCGATGGTCCGTGTACACGGCCCATTCGTGGCCGATGAAGAGGTGGAACGCGTCGCCGATCACTGGCGCACGCAGGGCAAGCCCGACTACGTCGATGCCGTGACCGAAGAGCCGGAAGACGGCGGCTTCAACTTCGAGGACGAGTTTACCGCCAGCGATAATCCCGACGAGCGCAAATATCGCCAGGCGTGCCAGATCGTGATCGAAAACCAGAAGGCAAGCGGGAGCTGGCTCCAGCGGCAGATGGGGGTCGGTTACAACACTGCCGCCAAATGGATCGAGCGGATGGAGGCAGAAGGTCTTGTCGGCCCGGCCAATCATGTCGGGCGCCGCGAAATTTATCGCGATTCAGATGGCACTCCAATCTAGAGGATCGCCATGACTGGGACGACCACACCGAGCGGTTCTGAAAACCGAAAGCCACCTGCACCAAAATGGGTTTACAGCCCCATCGGTAGGGCATTTGTACCTCTGCGGCGCTGGTGGCTTGACCATGTCGTGTCAGGGGTCGACCACACCGCCGTTATCGCCAAGATCGCTGGCGAAAGCGATACCAGCCCGCGTTACATCTTCATGGTGATGATGTCGGCGGGCATCGCCATTCTGGGCATGCTGCTGTCATCGCCGGCGGTGGTCATCGGCGCCATGCTGCTCTCGCCGCTTATGAGCCCGATTATCGGGGCAGGCTTCGCCCTCGCCTCAGGCAAGCTCAAATGGCTGAAGATCAGCGTCCGGGCGCTGGCCATCGGTACGATCGCTGCGGTGCTGTTTACCGCGCTGATCGTGCTGGTTTCCCCGCTGCAGACCGTCACACCGGAAATCGCCGCAAGGACCCAGCCAAATCTGTTCGACCTTCTGGTGGCCCTGTTCTCCTCGCTTGCCGGCTCCTACGCGCTCATTCGCGGCCGTGAAGGCACCATTGTCGGCGTGGCGATTGCTACCGCATTGATGCCGCCGCTTGCCGCCGTGGGATATGGCCTGGCGACGCTGAACTGGACTGTGTTTGCCGGAGCTTTGGCGCTCTATGTCACCAACTTCCTGACGATTGCGCTGTCGGCAACGCTGATGGCGCGGCTTTACGGGTTCCGGACCGACCTGTCCGTAAGACAGGGCTGGTTCCAGAACTTCGGTATCTTCTTTGTCTTCGTGGCGCTTGCCATACCGCTTGGCTTTTCGCTGCGGGATATCGCGTTCGAGGCGTCTTCCCAGCGGGTCGTGCAGGACACGATTGCCAAGAGTTTCCCCGACAAGGCGCGGGTGAGCGACACGGTAGTCGACTGGGACAGTGACCCCGTTCTCGTCAGCGGAGCCGTCTACACGCCGCAGTTCAACACGCAGGCAAACGCGCAGATCGCCGCCCGCCTTGAAGAGCGTTTCGAGCGCCCGGTTTCGGTTTCGGTCGAACAATACCGTGTGGGCACCGATCCCGGCGCGGCCGAGCAGGCGGAACTGGACCGGACGAAAGCCGCACAGCAGGCAGAAGCCACCGAGCGCCAGATCAGTGAAATGGTCGGCGAGCTTGCGCTTGTTGCCGGTGTCGAGAAATCCGCGGTGACTGTGGACCGCGACAGTCGCCGCGCGGTGGTTCAGGCGAAATCGTTGCCCGGGCTAAGCCTTGAAGGCTGGCGATTGCTCGAACTGCGTATCGATGCCGGGATGCCGGGCTGGACGATAGAAGTGCGCCCGCCGCTCTTGTCCTTGCCGACTATCAGACTGACCGACGGCGAGCTCGACGATGCCGGCCGCAACGCAGTTGCCGTGATCATCTGGGCGGCACAGCGCCAGGGTATGGAGGTCACCCTTACTGGCAAGGGCCAAGCGTTCGATTCGGTAGCTCAGCAATTGCTGGAACAAGGTGTGTCACTAACGCAAACCGAAGGCGCCTCAGCGGATCGGATCGAAGCCCGTTGGCAGGCTCCTCCGCAATAAGATTTCGCGCGGTGCTGGATGCTTGCGGGAGGCTCTCACCGGGCGTAACGGCTTGGGCCGACAAGGAGATACCACCATGCGGATCGGCTGCCCCAAGGAAATCAAGAACCACGAATACCGCGTCGGCCTGACGCCTGAAAGCGCGCACGAACTCGTTGCGCAGGGCCACGAGGTATGGATCGAGACGATGGCGGGCTGCGGTATCGACGCAAGCGACGATCAGTATGTCGCTGCCGGTGCCAAGATTACCGATGGACCTGATCCGATCTTCGCCGAATGCGAAATGGTCGTGAAGGTGAAGGAACCGCAGGCAGTCGAACGCAAGAAGCTGCGCGACGGCCAGATCCTTTACACCTATCTCCATCTGGCTCCGGATCCGGACCAGACCCGGGATCTCGTCGAGAGCGGCGTGACCGCCATCGCCTACGAAACCGTCACCGGACCGCGCGGCCAGCTTCCGCTGCTCAAGCCGATGAGCCAGGTTGCAGGCCGCATGAGCGTCCAGGCCGGCGCAACGGCGCTTGAAAAGGCTCATGGCGGACGCGGGGTGCTGCTGGGCGGCGTTCCCGGAGTGATGCCGGGCAAGGTCGTGGTCATCGGCGGCGGCGTTGTGGGCTTCAACGCGGCACAGATGGCCGCAGGGCTGGGTGCAGACGTCACCATCCTCGACCGCGATCCCGAGGTGCTCGAAAAGGTCGGCACTCATTTCGAAAGCCGCGCCAGCACGCGCTTCTCGAACAAGGCCAACCTCTATGATGCCGTGTGCGGCGCGGACCTCGTCATCGGTGCGGTGCTGATCCCCGGCGCCGCTGCTCCCAAGCTCGTAACCCGGGAGATGCTGGGCGACATGCAAAAGGGCGCGGTCCTCGTCGACGTCGCCATCGACCAGGGCGGCTGTTTCGAAACTTCGAAGCCAACCACCCACGCCGACCCTACCTATGTGGTCGACGATATCGTGCACTATTGCGTCGCGAACATGCCGGGCGCTGTGGCGCGCACCAGTACCTATGCGCTGAACAATGTGACGTTGCCGCACGCCCTGCGCATCGCACGCATGGGCTGGAAAGAAGCCATGCGCGCCGATCCGCACCTTGGTGAAGGGCTCAACGTCCACGCCGGCGAAGTGACCTATGAAGCCGTCGCCAAGGAACTTGGCTACGATTTCCGTCCAGTCGAAGATCTGCTGGGCTAAGTATCTTCGAGTAATTGCGGTGAATATTTAGGAAAGTCCGGCTTAACTCGCCAATAAGTAATCAGGGTTATAGTCCGGCTATGCGCGCGGTCTATTCACCCGGATCAGGTTGGCGAATGTTGGCTGGCCTATTGTTGTTGCTTGCCGCAGCATTGCCGTCCGGCCGGGCGTTGGCCGCGGGCGCAGATGCCGAGAATGTATGTTTTGCGACCGGCCCTGCATCTTTGGCCGCCAGCGAAATCGTGGCCCGCGAAGCTGCGTGGCGATGTGATAGCCAGACGCTTTCGCTCGCGAGTGACCGCGTATTCATCCGCTGGACCCGCGACCTCTCGGTGCAGCGGCACATGGTGGCTCGGCTCGGGCATTTCGACCGGCTTACACTGACCAGCTTCGGCAACTTCGGCGAAATTGCCAGTCGCACATTCCTTGCGCGAGACGCGAGGCCGACAACCTCGGGGCCGCAGTTCATCGTCGATCTCCCGCCGATGAAAGGCGATATCACGGCGATTGTCGCCACATTCGACGGGCTGAGCCACCGGGCAACTGCAATCGATGCGGCGCTCGTGAAAAATGATCCCTCGCTCGCAGCTGATCAGATGACCCGTCAGCCGCTGATTGCTGGCCTCATCGGCATGATGCTCGTCATGCTCCTCCTCAACTTGGCGTTGTTTCGTGCGCTTCGGGAATCCTTCCTTGTCTGGCATTCCTTGATGGTCGCATCATTCGCCAGCCTGGTTGCGTTCCGGACTGGCCTGATCAATCTCTACATCCCGCTTGATCTGCCAAGCTGGCGTGCTCTCGTGATCATCGTGTTTGGTTTCGCCTTGGCATCCGGCGCGATGTTTACCCGCAGCTTCGTCGAGCCGGAATGCCTGCCCAGGGCGAGCCGGAAGTATCTGGGGCCACTGGCGCTGTGGTCTGCCATAATCTCGATAGCGTGGGCCGGCCCGTTTCAAGCACTGCGAAGTTCGGGGGGCGATTGGCACACGATTGGCCTGTTGCCGCTGCTCGTGATGACGGCCTACACCATCGTCCAGTCGATCAGGCGGGGCAGCCGGGCTGCCCGGTTCCTTGCGATTGGCTGCGCGCCGTTGATTGCAACCTTTTCGTATCAGGCTCTGACGCAGCTTCACCCCGAAATGGTATCGCAGGATGCCGTGATGCCATTGATACTGAGCCTGGCATTCGAAGCGCTGATCATAGTCGTCGGGGTGATCGACCGGTTTATCGCCCTGCGCGAGGAGCGCGACCAGGCGGTCCACGCCGCGCGTGTGCTGGAAGAGCTCACGGAAAGGGATCCGCTTACCGGGCTGCTTAATCGCAGGGCGATCGACACACGCTTCGAAGATTTCCTGGCGCAAGGATACGAACTGGTCGCGGTTCTTGATCTGGACCATTTCAAGGCGGTCAACGACGTCAGCGGCCATAGTGTTGGCGATCAGGTCCTGCGGGTGTGCGGCAGTGTACTCGGCTCGGACAAGGACGCAGTTGCAGTGAGAATGGGAGGAGAGGAGTTCCTGCTTCTGCTGCGCGGCGAAGACGCGGAAAAGCGAGCGGAGAAGCTGCGCCAGTCGCTTTCGCTGAGGGTCGCGCGTGAAGTCGAAGGTCTCGAACAGATCGTGACTGCCAGCATGGGCGTTCTGCGCCTGCCGCAGGCTGCAGGCAAAATAGATTTTTCAACCGCGTATTCACGCGCCGACCTTCTGCTTTACGAAGCAAAGACGGCTGGCCGAAATCGCGGGGTCACCGCTTCGCTTTCGTACTTCGAGAAAGAGCACCCGGGCGGCGACCAATTGTCATCGCAAACTGCGGCCGCCTGAACTACTGGATGCCGGTTAACGCCTGAACGATTTCAGGCCGAACCCGAACGAGCCTGTTCGAAGCGCGGTCCAGCATCGCCCAGGTCGTCGCTGCGGAGACGATCGTCTTGCCCGCAGCGTTGCGAAATTCGATCCGGCGGACCGACGTCGCTCCGCGCGGCTTTCCTTCGATCCATGTCTCGCCGGTGACGATTTCGCCTTCGGCAACATTGCCCCGGTAATCGATCTCGTGGCGCGTCACGACCCAGAAGAATGCCTCGCGGTCTTCGGCCCGCGCCGCAGCCTCCCAGTGACTGGTCGAGAGGTCCTGGATCCACTGAACCCACACGGCATTATTGACGTGGCCGAGCTCGTCGATGTCCGCAGGCCGGGCGGTAAATGTCTTTTCGAATTTTGCGCTCACTCGGCCATTCCGAGCTGCCACAGGATGAAGGCATACTCTTCGGCCACTTCGTAGATCGAGGCGAACCGGCCGGACTTGCCGCCATGCCCTGCGCCCATGTTGGTCTTCAGCAGCAGCTCGTTATCGTCAGTCTTCAATTCGCGCAGCTTGGCAACCCATTTGGCAGGCTCCCAATAGGTGACGCGCGGATCGTTGAGGCCGGCGGTGACCAGTAGCGGCGGGTAGTCCTGCGCGATGACCTGATCGTAGGGGCTGTAGCTCAGGATATAGGCGAAGGCCTGCTTGCTCTCGATTGGGTTGCCCCATTCCGGCCATTCACCCGGCGTGAGCGGGAGGTCCTTGTCGAGCATGGTGCTCAGCACATCCACAAACGGCACATGGGCCACGACCGCACCCCACAATTCGGGATTGGTGTTGAGGATGACGCCCATCAGCTCTCCGCCAGCCGAGCCGCCGCTTGCTGTGATCTTGCCCTGCTGGGTGTAGCCCTTGTCGATCAGGGCCTTGGCCACGTCGACGAAGTCGTTGAAGGTGTTGGCCCGTTCGTTGAGCTTGCCTTGCAAATACCAGTTGCGACCAAGATCGTCGCCGCCGCGGATGTGCGCGATGGCAAAGGCGAACCCGCGATCAACCAGGCTAAGCCGCGTGGTCGAAAAGTTCGGCGGATAGGCGAAGCCGTATGCCCCGTAGGCATACAGGTGCAGCGGACCGCCCTGTTCGCGGCCCTTGCGGCTGACAATGCTGACCGGCACCATCGTTCCGTCGCGCGCAGCCACTTCGATCCGTTCGACCTGATAGAGCGCTCCATCATAGCCGCTCGGGATTTCCTGCTGCTTGAGCAGTTCCAGTTCGCCGCTTGCGACATGGTAATCATATACCGAATCCGGCGTGACCATGCTTTCGTAGGCCAACCGGAGCTTGTCGGTGTTGTATTCCGGATTATCCGACAGGCCGGTCGAGAAGCTGGCTTCGGAAAATGCGATGGGTTTAACCAGATTCGCGTCGGCATAAGAACGAAGCTGGATCTGGTCGAGCCCGCGCAGGCGGCCCTCGGTGACGAAGAAATCCTTGAACAGTTCGAAGCCGGACAGGTAAAATTCGTCCGAACCTTCGATTACGGTCGCCCATTCGCCCGGCTTGTCGAGGCTGGCCTTGGCGAGCCGGAAGTTGACGTGATCATCGTTGGTGTGGACGTAAATCGTGCCCCTGCCGTCTACAGTGCGCACATCCACATCATATTCGCGGCCTTTGAGGCGCGGGGACACCAGGATCTGCTCTCCGGTCGGATCGTCCGCGCGCACCAGTCGCACTTCGCTGGTTTCATTGTCGCCGGTTGCGATGACCAGCCAGTCTTCCTGTGCGGAAAGCCCGGTCGATACGCCGAAACCTTCTTCCTCGGTCTCGCGGTACAGTTCGACATCGTCCGACACGGGCGTGCCGATGACGTGCAACGTTGCATCGTGCGTGCGCCATTGTTCGGTGCTGGTGCCATAAACGATGCCCTTGTCGCCCATGACCCAGGTCGGGCCCGAGCGCGTGCCGGGAATTTCGTCTGCCAGCATTTCGCCGCTTTCGAGATCCTTGATCACGATGGTGTAGCGTTCGGACCCGTTCGTATCGGTCGAATAGGCCAGATAGCGTCCGTTCTGCGACACGGAGAAAGCGCCGAGCCGGAAATAATCATGACCTTCAGCCAGCGCGTTTTCGTCGAGGATCAGCTGCGCCTCGCCGCCCGATACAGGCTTGCGGTACCATTTGCGGTATTCGGCGCCCTCTTCGAATTCAGTCCAGTAGAGGAAGTCGCCATCCTTCTGCGGCACCGTGGAATCGTCTTCCTTGATCCGGGCCTTCATCTCTTCGTAGATATCTTCGACGAGCTGTTTCTGCGGTTCCATCCGCGCTTCGAACCAGGCATTTTCCGCCTTTACGTAATCAAGCACATCCTCGTCATCGATGGTCGGATAGCTCGGATCCTTGAGCCAGTGATAGGGATCGGAAATCGTGATGCCGTGATGGGTATAGGAATGTTCGCGCTTCTCGGCTGTCGGCGGGGAAGTGGGTGCAGTCACGGAAGTTCCTTCGGAAGTTTGCGCGCCCGCAGGTGCGCCGAATACGAGTGTTGCAGCAGATAGGCATGCTGCCAATTGCTTGAAAGCCATGTGCGATCCCTTTTCCTGCGCCACAAAGGTGGAAAGCCGTGCCGCAAGCGTCTAAGTTGCCCGAGTGATTATGCGGCGCAGCACGATGCCGCAAGCGCTGTCTCCACTGATGGAGGACAGCGCCCGACGAAAGGATTTTACGCATGTTGATGCAAACACACGAAGCGCGGCTCGATGCGCTCAGGACTGAACTGGCAAAGCGGGGCCTGTATGGCTTCGTGGTGCCGATTTCGGACGAACATATGAGCGAATATGTCGGCTCCTATGCCCAGCGGCTCCAGTGGCTGACCGGCTTTGGCGGCAGCGCAGGCAGCGCCGTGGTGCTCAAGGATCGAGCGGCCATGTTCACTGACGGCCGGTACACGGTGCAAGTCCGCGAACAGGTCGACGGCAAGCTTTACGATTACGAGGATGTGCCCGCCACATCGCCTGCCAAATGGATCGCCGCAAATGCGCCCGAAGGCGCGAAGATCGGCTATGATGCATGGCTGCACGGCATCGGCTGGGCCGAAGACGCCCAGAAACTTTTCGCCAAGAAGGGCATCGAACTGGTCGCTGTCGATGGCAACCCGATTGATGCCGTTTGGGCTGATCGGCCCCAGCCCAGCCTTGCTCCAGCCGCGCCGCATGATGACCGTTTCGCAGGCCGGTCAAGCGCGGAGAAGCGCGCCGAGATTGGCGATTGGCTCAAGCAAGAAGGCTATGATGCCACCGTCATCACTGCGCTCGATTCGGTCGCATGGGTGCTCAATATGCGCGGGCAGGACGTCGACAATACACCTGTCGCACTGTCCTATGTCGTCGCGCATGCCGATGGCACCGCCGAACTGTTTATCGCGCCGGAAAAGGTCACGGCACAGCTGACAAAGCATCTCGGCAATGCGGTCCGCATCCGTGACCGCGCCGATTTCCAGCCTGCGCTGTCCAGCTTCAAGGGCAAGAAAGTCGCAGTAGATCCCAACCATGCGGTTGCCGGTATCTTCCATGCGCTCGAAGCGGGCGGCGCAAGCGTCGTGCGCGACGATGATCCTGCCGTCCTGCCCAAGGCAATCAAGACACCTGCCGAGCGCCAAGGGCACCGCGATGCCCAGGCGCGTGACGGGGTGGCCATGGTCAAATACCTGCGCTGGATCGAAGAGAATGCGCCTTCGGGCGATATCGACGAGCTTGGCGCCGCGGCCAAACTGCGCGAATTCCGCGGTCTCAGCCCCGATTTGCGGGACACCAGCTTCAGCACGATCAGTGCAGCAGCCGGCCACGCCGCACTGCCGCATTACAAGGTTGACGAGGACAGCAATATCCCGATCCCGCCGTCCAGCATCTATCTGTGCGATTCCGGTGGGCAGTATCCCGATGGCACGACTGACATCACGCGAACTGTCTGGGTCGGCCCCGGTCAGCCGTCGGCAGAAATGATTGACCGCAACACGCGGGTTCTCAAGGGTCATATCGAGCTTGATCTCGCCAAATTCCCCGACGGCACATCGGGAGGCGCGCTCGACGCGCTGGCGCGGATGCATCTGTGGCAGGCGGGCATGGACTACGGCCATGGCACCGGCCACGGCGTCGGCAGCTACCTGTCCGTGCACGAAGGGCCGCAGCGCATTTCCAAGCCGGGCGGCGCGTTCCCCGGCACGGAGACACCGCTGCGTGAAGGGATGATACTTTCGAACGAGCCGGGATATTACAAACCGGGCGAATACGGCATCCGGATCGAGAACCTGGTGCTGTGTGTCGATGCGAAAATTCCCGGCTCCGAAGGCAAATACCTTGGCTTCGAAACCATGACGCATGTCCCGCTTGACCGGCGACTGGTCAACAAGAGCCTGCTGAGCGAGAGCGAGATCAAGTGGTGGAACGACTACCACGCCAAGACCCGTGAAATCCTCGCCCCGCAGCTGGAAGGTGAGGACCTCGCGTGGCTCGAACGTCAATGCCAGCCCTTGTAGGCGAATAAATGTTCTTGTAATGTTCTTCCGGTCGCGAGTCGTTTTCACAAAGGAGAATTCGCATGATCGGTTACGTTACACTGGGCACCAACGACCTTGAGCGGTCAGCGAAATTCTACGACGCAATTGCGGCCGAGATGGGCGTTGGGCGCATGATGGAATTCGACACCTTCATTGCATGGGGCAAGTGGGATGGCGGTGCAGGCATTGCCGCCACCAAGCCATTTGACGGCGAAAAGGCGACCGTGGGCAACGGCACAATGGTGGCCCTGGAAGCCAAGGACCGCGATCAGGTACAGCGCCTTTATGATATCGCGCTTGCCCATGGCGGCAGCGATGAAGGCGCTCCCGGGCCGCGCGGAGAACCGGACGAGAATGGCATGCTGTTCTATGCTGCCTATTTCCGCGATCCGGACGGAAATAAACTCAACGCTTTCCTGATGGACAAGGTGTCCTGATGACTGAGCCGCGCCGTCTCGCCGATAGCTTCATCCATCTGGGGCTCGGCGCGGCAGCGGTGCCGCAACCACCGTTTGACGGCATCGACTGGTACGAGGGTTATGGCACGCGCCACGGCAAAGACGGCCGCGAGGGCCGCCTTGTGAGTCAGCATACCTTTCGCGAAAACTGGCCGAGCTGGGAAATGCATCCCCGAGGGAGCGAGGTGGTCATCTGCACCGCTGGCGAAATGACACTGACACAGGAATATCCCGACGGACACATTGAGAATGTGACCCTCAACCCGGGGGAGTATGCGATTAATCCGCCGGGAGTCTGGCATATCGCTGACGTCGACGAGACCGCTACGGCGATATTCATCACCGCGGGCGAGGGTACTCAGCACCGCCGTCGATAGGCTTGCGGGTGAATGAACCATCGCTGCTGAATGCGACAATGCGTTACAATTATCGCTCGTTTCGGCATAATGCTGCGACAAGATGCACCTAGAACAGGGGTCATGAGCTGCGGCGCTGTCTCTCACAGTGCCCTCCCAACTCCTGGCGCGTCGCAGCTCTCCATTCTGGAGATATCGTAATGAAAAAGCTTACCCTTACACTTTCGGCTGCCGCATTGGCGCTGGCCGGTTCCGCCGCCCTTGCTGACCATCACATGGGCCGGACAAGTCCCGATGCCGATGGCGATGGCAACATCACCAGTGCGGAGCACCGCGCCCATGCTGGTGAAATGTTCGCGAAGATGGACGTCAACGGCGATGGCCAGCTCGACAGCCAGGATCGCGCCGAACGGCACCAGGCCAGTTTCGCAGCCGCCGACACCAATGGCGACGGTGAATTGTCGCAAGAAGAAATGAAGGCAATGCATGAAGCGCGCAAGGAACACCGCCAGCAACGCCGTGCAGCCAATAACGAGCAGCGCGAGGCGCGCATGGCCGAGCGTTTCGGTCGCCTCGATGCCGACAATTCTGGCGGGCTTTCGCAGGACGAACTTGAAAAGATGCGTGAAGCCCGCGGCGAACGCCGTGGAGGCGACCGCGAGGCCCTCCGCGGCGGCAAGCGAGGCGGACCGATGGCGATGATGCGCATGGCTGATGCCGACGGCGACCAGATCATCACGCGCGCCGAATTCGATGCCGCACACGATGCACGTTTCGCCAAGGCAGATGCCGATGGCAACGGAGTGGTGAGCGCTGAAGAACGCGCGTCCATGAAGGATGAGCGCAGGCAGCGCCCCAATCGCTAATCTGCTTGTCCCGACCTGTGCAATGGCCCTAGTCGCCAACCCGACATGATCGATACGGCGACCACCAAATTGCTCCTCGTGGATGACGAGGCAACACTGCGCGAACCCCTGGCCGAGTATCTCTCTGGCCAGGGGTTCGCCGTGCAGGAATCGGACAGCGCCGCAGCCGCTCGCAGCGCGCTGGAAAAGGACCAGCCTGATCTCGTTCTGCTCGACATAATGATGCCGGGTGAAGACGGGCTTTCGCTGTGCCGTCACCTGGTGGAAAGCCGCGGCCTGCCGGTCATCCTGCTTACCGCCAAGGGCGAGGCGATGGACCGGATCATCGGTCTTGAAATCGGCGCCGACGACTATGTCACCAAACCATTCGAACCCCGTGAACTGGTGGCGCGAATTCGCTCGGTCCTGCGGCGCGCGGACCGGACTCCAGCGGCTGGAGGGGAAGAGTTTGTATATTCGTTCGAGGGATGGCAGCTCGATCCGCTCAAGCGCCGCCTTACTGATCCCGAAGGCGCGCTCGTTCCTATTTCAACTGCCGAGTTCCGCATGTTGCGCGCATTTTGCGACCATCCGCGCCAGGTCATGGACCGCGACCGCCTGCTCGATATGGTGCAAGGCCGCGAAGCGCAATTGTTCGACCGTGCGGTAGACAACCAGATCAGCCGCTTGCGGCGCAAGATCGAACAGGACAGCCGCAATCCGCAGCTGATCCAGACCGTGCGCGGCGGCGGCTACCGCCTATCTGCAGATGTGTCGCGCACTTCGGCAGATGAACGATGAAGCGCTTCTTCCCGCGCAGCTTGCTTGGCCAAGTCATCCTGGCAGTGGCCCTCACCTTGTTCGTGATGCAGGGCATCAACGGCATTCTGGCTTGGCGCATCGAGAAGGACCGTCAGGACACCGCTGTCGTAAATACGCTCGGCTTCCGGTTTGTAGCGGCGTCGCGCATTGCCGACATGAGCGAGAGTGAGCGCACGGTCGTTATCGATCCCCGCCGTACCGCTCGCCCGCGCCGCGACTCAAGGTTTGCTGGCGAAGGCAGGGCGCGAAGGGGCTTTGCCAACGCGGCCTTTGAACGCAGCGATACCTTCCCCTCGCTCGCCGGCGACAAGCGTATGGCTGATCTCGAAGCCCGTCTTGCCGATACCCTGCGCAGCAATGGCCGGAGCTTTTCGGACATCCGCCTGGTCGAGCGGGCCCTGGCAGACGATCCGGTCGCAGTCCGGTTTTTCCAGCGCCGCGCCATGCGCCGCGCGATGCCGGAAGGGGTGCCGCAGACCGTTGCCGTGGCTGGTATTGAAACCCCGGATGGGTGGGAGATCGTGCGCGCCGCAAAGCCGCCTGCTCGCCCGTTCACCGGGCCGCTTATCTACCTCGTGCGAGCGGCTGGACTGACATTGATCCTTTCGCTGGTTCTCTGGTTTGTCCTTCAGCGGATCACGCGTCCGCTCGCTGAACTCACACGCCGAACCGAACGCTTTTCATCAGATCCGGGAAACTACGAACCGATTGATCCCAGCGGCCCTGACGATGTGCGCAAGCTGATCACTGCGCACAACGCGATGGAGGCACGCATCGGCGCGATGCTCGACGAGAAAGACGTGATGCTCGGTGCCATAGGTCATGATCTCAAGACCCCGCTGGCGGCGCTGCGTGTCAGAGCGGAAAGCGTCCCCGATGACACCCAGCGCGCACGAATGGCTGAGACGATCGAGGAAATCACTCACACCCTCGATGATATTCTCGCCCTTGCCCGGGTAGGGCGTGCGCATGGCGAGCCGGAGAGGACCGATATCGCGGCATTGGCGGCTTCGGTTGTCGATGAATTCGAGGATCTGGGCGAGCCGGTGCAGATAGCGGAGCTGGAAAAGGCCGCCGCCCCCGCAAGGGTCAACTGGCTCAAACGCGGCCTGCGAAACCTGGTGACCAACGCACTACGCTATGCAGGCGAGGCGCAGGTTTCCGTTATCCGGGACGCCGGATCGATAATCTTGCGAGTTGATGATCGCGGGCCCGGCATCCCCGATGACCGCATCGCCGAAATGCTGGAGCCTTTCGCGCGCGGAGAGGCCAGCCGTAACCGCGCAACCGGCGGTGCCGGCCTCGGCCTCACGCTGGCGCGCGCTGTAGCTGAACAGCATGGCGGGACATTGACCCTTGCAAACCGCAAGGAAGGCGGCTTGCGGGCCGAGATCCGCCTTCCGGCCTAACGCATTAACCCGCCGACGATATTCCGCACGAAGGCATTCAAACCCGTGCGCACCGGATCCGCGCTCGATTTTTTGCCCAGCACCGTCGCCACGGCAACCGACGTTAGCGATCCTGCGGCAGCGGTTGCTGCGGCCTTGCCGGCCTTCGTCCACATCGAGGTGGTCTTGCGCTCGCGCTTGCCCACTTCCTCGCGGCCTTTTTCGGCTACTTCTTCGGCCGTCGCGGCAGCGTCGGCAGTCTTGGCAGCCAGAACTTCTTCGGCGCTTTCGCGGTCGACTGCGGTTTCGTACTTCCCGTCGAGGTCGCTCACCGAATTGACGATCTTGCGTTCCTTCTCGGTCACCGGGCCAAGGCGCGATTGCGGCGGCTTGATCAGCGTGCGCTGCACGACCGAAGGCGCGCCGTCTTCGTCGAGAGTGGAAACCAGCGCTTCACCAACCTTGAGCTGAGTGATCGCCTCTTCGACGTCCAGCTCGCGGTTGATGCGAAAGGTTTCGGCAGCGGCCTTGATCGCCCGCTGATCGCGCGGTGTGAATGCGCGCAGCGCGTGCTGGACGCGGTTGCCTAGCTGGCCAGCGATCTCTTCCGGGATGTCGATCGGGTTTTGCGTGACGAAATAGACGCCGACGCCTTTGGAACGGATCAGACGAACGACCTGCTCGACTTTTTCCTCAAGCGCCTTGGGTGCATCATCGAAGAGCAAGTGCGCTTCATCGAAGAAGAACACCAGCTTGGGCTTTTCGGGATCGCCGACCTCGGGAAGGGTCTCGAACAGTTCGGCCAGCAGCCACAGCAGGAAGGTGGCATAAAGCTTCGGGCTGCGCATCAGCGTATCGGCAGCCAGTACATTGATCATGCCGCGCCCCTGATCATCCACGGCCAGGAAGTCGATGATCTCCAGCGCGGGTTCGCCAAAGAACTTGTCCGCGCCCTGGCTTTCGAAGCTGAGCAGCTGGCGCTGGATTGCGCCGACGCTGGCCTTGGATACATTACCGTATTTGCCCGACATCTCGCTGGCGTTTTCGTAGGCGAAGGTGAGCATCGACTGCAGGTCGCCCAGGTCGAGCAGCAGCAGCGCGTTGTCATCGGCATACCGGAAAATGATGTTGAGCACGCCTTCCTGCGTGTCGTTGAGGTCGAGCAACCGAGCGAGCAGCAGGGGCCCCATTTCAGAAATCGTGGTGCGGATGGGGAATCCCTTTTCCCCGTAAAGGTCCCAGAAAACCGCCGCATTGTCGGCATAGGCATAATCGTCCATGCCAAGTTCTTTGGCGCGGCTTTCGAGCTTGTCGGCGTGCTTGAATTGCGGCGAGCCGGCCATGGAAACCCCGGCAAGATCGCCTTTGACATCGGCCACGAACACGGGGACGCCGCGTGCCGAAAAGCTTTCCGCCAAACCCTGCAAGGTCACGGTTTTACCGGTACCCGTCGCCCCGGCGATCAGACCGTGGCGATTGGCCTGTGCCAGCCTGAGATATTGCTTTTCGCCATTCCCGCCCAGCCCCAGAAAGATCTCATCCATTCTCGCAAAACCCCGTGTCTTTTGTGCTGGGTGATGTGGCGCATGGGGCTGCGGCAGGTCAAGCAATCCCTCGACATGCGCTGCGTCTGCGGTAAAGGCTGCTTCTATGCCGGGCCGCGACCCTTTCGTACTTCTCGATGATGCGCGCAGTGATGGCGCCGCCGACGCGCTGCTGTTCAGCAGCCCCCGCGAGACATTCGTCGCACTCCGCCCCGAAGACGTAAGTACAGTATTGGAAGCGGCCGAGGCTGCGCGCAGCAAGGGCGGCGAGCTTGCCGGCTACATTGCCTACGAGGCCGGACTGGCGCTTGAAGGCAAGCTGGCAGCACGGGCCGCCGCGAAATCGGGTGGTGCCGGGCCGCTGGTCTGGCTGGGCCTGTTCGGCGCACCCGAGAGAATTGCCGCTGAAGATATGACCGATTGGCTGCAAGCGCGCTCGCACGGCAAGGGCAGTGTCGGTCCGCTCGAACCGCAGCTTTCACCCGGCGGATATGCCGAGGCTTTCGAGCGGTTGCAGGATGCGATCCGCGCCGGCGATATCTATCAGGCGAACCTGACCTTCCCGCTCGCAGGTAACTTCACTGGCGATCCGCTGGGCCTTTACGCTGCGCTGAGGCCTGCCGCGCAGGCGGGGTACGGCGGGGTCGTGTTCGACGGCTCGCACTGGTTGCTCAGCCTCAGCCCCGAATTGTTCGTTTCGCTGAAGGACGGCGAAGCCAAGGCCAAGCCGATGAAGGGCACACGTCCCCGTGCGGACGATCTGGCGCAGGACAAGGCCTATGCCGATGAACTCGCCAGTTCGGTCAAGGACAAGGCGGAAAACCTGATGATCGTCGACCTGATGCGAAACGACCTTTCGCGGGTCGCCGAGCCAGGCAGCGTCAGGGTCGACGAACCTTTCGCCATCGAAAGCTATCCCACGGTGCACCAGATGGTGAGCGTGGTCCGCGCAAGGCTTGCCGGCGATGCTGGTGCCATCGATCTGGTCCGCGCGCTCTTCCCGTGCGGCTCGATCACGGGCGCGCCCAAGATCCGCGCGATGGAATTGATCGACGAGGTGGAACGCGAACCTCGCGGTCCCTATTGCGGGGCGATCGGCCGGATCGGGGCGGACGGCGATGCAGCTTTCAACGTGGCCATCCGTACATTGCGTCTGACTGAAATCGAGAATGCGCGCGGTAAGGCAGTGCTCGGTGTCGGCGGGGCAATCGTTGCCGACAGCGAAGTCCATACCGAATGGCGCGAAGCCTTGATCAAGGGCGCATTCGCCCGCGCATCCTCGCCCGATCACACGGCCGCTCAATTCGATCTCATCGAGACAATGCGCTTCTGCCCCGACACCGGCATCGCATTTCTCGAAGACCACCTGCTGCGCATGAAGACCAGCGCGGCTGAACTCGGTTTTTCCTTTGACCGCCACGAAGCGCGTAACCAGCTGCACGCGCTGTGTTTCGTAGTGGAGAAGGCGAGCAGGATCAGGCTGCAGGCAGCCCGCTCGGGCGCACTTGCGTTGGAGGTTCATGATATGCCGCCGTCCTGGCCGGAGCCGGCGAAGTGCATCGTGATGCCGCTCCCGGTTGATCCGGGCGACTGGCGGCTGCGTCATAAGACGACCGATCGCGGATTTTATGAAGACGGTCAGAATGCGGCGCGGCAGCTCGGCGTGCAGGAAACGCTGTTTGTCAGGGAAGACGGGCTTGTTACCGAAGGCTGCGTGACCAATATCTTTGTCGAGCGGGACGGCGTATTGCTGACCCCGCCTGCCACCCTCGGCCTGTTGCCGGGCGTGCTGCGCCAGAACTTGCTGGAAGAAGGCAAGGCGCGCGAGGCCGAGCTCACGATTACCGATCTCGAGGACGGTTTCTTCCTCGGCAATGCGCTGCGGCACATGGTCCGCGCGGAACTGAAAGACTGAATGACCGATATTCCTATCCTGTTCGAAGACGGCGAAGCTATCGTCATCAACAAGCCTGCCGGACTGCCGGTCGATCGCCCCAAGAAGGGCGGGCGGTGCCTCGAGGATCATTTCGAACAGCTGCGCATGGGCTTTCAGCGCGATCCTTCGCCGGTGCACCGGCTCGATACGGACACCAGCGGATGCCTGCTGCTGGCCCGCAATCCCAAGGCCCTGAAGCGTTTTTCGATGGCGTTCGAGGAACGGTCGGTCGAAAAACGCTACTTGGGTATCGTCGCCGGCGTGCCGTCCGAGACAGAAGGCACGATCGAGCTTTCGCTGGCGAAAATCAGCAGCGCCGAGAAGGGCTGGCGTATGATTGCCGCGAAAAAGGGCAAGCCTTCGGTCACCCACTGGAAACTTATCGCCGAGCATGACGGTCACGCCCTGGTCGAGTTTCGCCCCGAAACCGGCCGCACGCACCAGATCCGGATTCACTGCGAGGCAGGCCTGGGAATGCCGCTGCTGGGCGATCCGATCTACGGCACCGGCAAGGGCGCTCCGCGAACCATGCTCCACGCCGCCGGCCTGATGGTCCCGCGCGAGAAAAAACCTGCGATTGAAGTCGCTTCACCGCTCCCACGCGATTTTGCCGCGCTCGGGTTCGCGGATGGGTAGAATCGTCGACAAGGCGATGGAGATTGGAGAGGAGAAGTTCATCGCTTCTTCCGGGCCAGGCGGGCAGAACGTCAACAAGGTCGCGACCGCAGTGCAATTGCGGGTCGATGTATTTCAGCTTGGCATGCCCCCTGAAGCCTTCCACAGGCTCAAGGAGCTGGCGGGCAGCAAAATGACCCAGGATGGCGAAATCGTCCTGACCGCCAACGAACACCGAACGCAGGAACGCAACCGGGAAGCGGCCAAGGCGCGGATGGCGGCGCTCCTGACAGAGGCGCTTACGCCGCCCAAGAAACGCAAGAAAAGCCGCGTCAACCGCGTCGGCAAGGTGAAGCGGCTCAAGGCGAAGAAGGTGCGCGGCGAGATCAAGTCCAATCGCGGCAAGGTCCAGCTCTGATTCTGCTTTCGCCAATGCTTGACTTTTTTCCGGGAATCACACAAAGGGCGCGCCGGACGGCGGTGCGACCTGCGCCGCCCTTATTTTTTCGGCCCGTTCCCCTGCATGGGGCGGCCCTTACAAGAGATCTTAGGAACACGCCATGGCGAAGCCCGCAACCGTCAAGATCAAGCTCGTCTCGACTGCCGACACGGGCTTCTACTACGTGACCAAGAAGAACCCCCGGAATCACACCGAGAAGTTCGTCTTCAAGAAGTACGACCCGGTCGTGCGCAAGCACGTTGAATTCAAGGAAGCCAAGATCAAGTAATTTGATCTGGTAAGCTGAACGGCGGGAACGCACGTAGTTCAGTGACAGTTCAATGCTCCGAAGCTAAATCCTGGAGCATGAACACCTTGACCCTTTTCAAGAATCGACCCGTCGCCTCGGCCATTGCTCTCGCAGTGGCCGCCGCGATTCCTGCATCCTTCGTTGCTGCACCCACACCGGTAGAGGCTGCCGCAGGCGACCTCGACAAGGCCGTCGAAGCGCTGCGCGGCATTGCCACTATGAAGGCCGATTTCGTCCAGACGGACCGAAACGGCCAGTCGGTATCGGGCGTGATGTCGCTAAAGCGTCCCGGCAAGATCCGTTTCGAATACGAAAAGAGCGTCCCGCTCCTCGTCGTGTCCAATGGCAAGTCGATGTATATGGTCGACTACGAAGTGAACCAGGTCCAGCGCTGGCCGATCAAGAACTCGCCGCTCGGCGCGCTCCTCGATCCCAGCCGCGATGTGAAGAAATTCGGCAAGCTGGTCCAGACCGGCCACAGCGATGTCGTCAGCATCGAGGTGCGTGATCCCAAGCGTCCTGAATTTGGCGCAATTACCATGATCTTCGCGCGCGACAGCAGTGCGCCTGGCGGCCTTCGCCTGACCCATTGGGTGGCGCTCGATTCGCAGAATCACCGCACCACCGTCCGTTTGCGGAATCATCGCTACGGGGTCTCGATTGCTGACAGCGCATTCACTTTCCGTGACCCGCGCAGATCGTCCCGTCGTCCTAACTGAACGGTCCAGCGACGAACCGGTATCCTTATGGGATTTCCGGCAGCCTGATGTTCATTGAGCAGCAAGCCAAACGGGTCTATTTCTAAGTCTACGAAGTGGCGGCTGGCAATTTCCCCCCTGTTGATTGCCACCCATTAAACCGTTTCGTTCCAAGCGTGACGAACGCTCACAAGGAACCCTCGAGCCAATTGCCCCCGGCTCGAGGGTTTTTGTATTCTAGGCAGGGTGGACCGTGGGGCATTGCAGCACTATCTCGGCTGCCATGGTTTCTGTCGCTTCCTGGAATATCAATTCCGTCCGCCTGCGCATGCCCATCGTGGCGCGTTTCCTCGAAGAGCAGGGGCCGGATGTCCTGTGCCTGCAAGAGATCAAATGCCAAGAGCATCAATTCCCCTTCGATGCCTTCCGCGAGCTTGGGTACGAGCACTTCGCCATCCACGGACAAAAGGGGTATCACGGCGTTGCAACGGTCGGCAAAGTGCCGCTGCGCGAATTTTCACGTCATGACTGGCAGGACAATGGTGAAGCCCGCCATGTCGGCGTCGAGCTGACTGATCCCGCGCATCAGGGAATGATCGTCGAGAACGTTTACGTCCCTGCCGGAGGCGATGAGCCTGACCGCGAGAAGAACGTAAAATTCGGACAGAAGCTCGATTTCCTCGAGCGCATGACCCGCTGGGCCGACAAGGTCGACCGGCCAACGCTGATCGTGGGCGACTTCAACATCGCACCGCTGGAAAGCGATGTCTGGAATCACAAGCAGCTGCTCAAGGTCGTGAGCCACACTCCGGTCGAGGTGGACGCGTTGCAGCGGTTCATGGACGCACATGGCTGGTCGGACATTGGACGCGAGCACATCAAGGCTCCAGAACGATATTACAGCTGGTGGAGCTATCGCTCGAAAGACTGGAAGACGAATGATCGCGGACGCCGGCTGGATCACATGTGGGCCAGCGCCGAACTGGCAAAGCAGGCTACCGGCCATTCGGTCCATGAATATGCACGCGACTGGGAAAAGCCGTCGGATCATGTGCCGCTGGTGACGGAGTTCACGCTCTGAGCGAGGGCTCCCCCTCCTATTCTCCGGCCCGGCGCGCTGCGCAGGCCGTTGATGCGCTGCGCCACGGGTGGCCGCTGGCCATCGCGGGGGCACCACTGCTCCAGCCGGTGGAAACGGCATTTGGCGCCGTATCGGGCGATACAATGCTGATTTCAGCGTCCCGCGCTGCCACGCTCAAGCTTGCCAATCAGCGCGAAGCCGCAGTGCCGCGGCACCCGGTATTGCTGCGCGGTGCCGTAACGTTCGACTTGTCTCACGCCCTGGCCGTGGCCGATCCCGCGCTCGATCTGACAGTCCCGATGAAGGGTCCGTTCAAGGCGCTGACGCTGGACTGGGAAGATCAGGCCGCCGCCGCGCTCGAACTGGCGCGCATCGCAGGGATTTTGCCCGCTTTCCTCGTGAACCCTGCTGGTTCGGCTGAAGCGGTAGAGATGGAGGCAGGGGACCTGTCCCATTTCACCGATGCAGCTGCACTCCAGATCGCCTCGCGCGCTGCGCTACCCGTTGATGCCGCGCCCGATGCCGGGATCGTCGCCTTTCGCAGTCCCAACGACACGCGCGAACATGTCGCACTGGTGATCGGCAAGGAGCGTTCGGACAAACCGCCTTTGGTCCGCCTCCATTCCGAATGCCTGACCGGGGATGTGCTGGGCAGCCTGAAGTGTGATTGCGGTCCGCAGCTGGATGCAGCGCTTCATGCGATGGCGTCGGAAGCGGATAAGGGCGGTTGGGGTGTGCTGCTGTATATGCGGCAGGAAGGGCGCGGTATCGGCCTCATCAACAAGCTGCGCGCATACCGCCTGCAAGACCAGGGGTTCGATACGGTGGATGCCAATACGAGGCTTGGCCTGCCGGATGAGGCGCGTGATTTCCCGACTGCTGCAATGATGCTGCGCCTGCTGGGCGTGCGCAGCATCCGGTTGATGACCAACAACCCGGCCAAGGTCGATGCGCTCGCAGCGCACGGCGTCACCATCGACGAACGTGTGCCGCACGCACTGCCGGACAATCCCCACAACGCCGAATATCTTGCGACGAAGCGCGACCGCTCGGGTCATATCCTGCCATGAGTGTGGTCACTATCCGCCCGGAAGGCCCTGCGGATCACGCCGAGATCGGAGTT
Organism: Qipengyuania psychrotolerans; assembly: GCF_019711355.1. Classification (NCBI taxonomy): domain Bacteria; kingdom Pseudomonadati; phylum Pseudomonadota; class Alphaproteobacteria; order Sphingomonadales; family Erythrobacteraceae; genus Qipengyuania; species Qipengyuania psychrotolerans. The sequence continues at coordinate 2,314,251 of NZ_CP081297.1, read as the reverse complement.
GTGACGCAAGCAGCTTTCAAGAACCAGCCGCACAGCGATGGTTCCGAGGTGCGGATTATCGAACAGCTGCGCAAGGACGGCGATCTGACCCTGTCGCTGGTCGCCGAAAGCGCAAATCGGATCGTCGGGAATGTAGCGATTTCGCCCGTGACGATTTCCGACGGCAGCAGCGACTGGTACGGCCTTGGACCGATCTCGGTCCTACCGGAAAAGCAGGGGCAAGGGCTGGGATTTCGTCTCATGCAGCGCGCGATTGCCGATATTCGCGCAGCCGGTGCCAAAGGCATTGTCCTTCTCGGCGACCCTGCGTTCTATTCTCGCTTCGGCTTTGGCCATGATCCGCAGCTACAATATCCCGGCCCGCCGCCTGAATATTTCCAGCGACTGGTCTTGGTGGGTGATGCACCGAGCGGTGTTGTGAGTTACGCCCCGGCTTTCGGCTGAACACGCTTGCCGATAGCCTGCCCCATGCGGACGGTGTCGCCAGCGCAAAGGCCTTCCAGCCATTCCACGCGGCCGGGTTCGAACAGCATTACGGCCGTCGAGCCGAGGATGAAGCGCCCCATTTCGTCTCCTGCGGCGAATTTATGGGTGCCTGCGCCAAATTCGCGGCGTTTCAGTTTGGGCGCATGGGTTTCTTCAAGGCCTGACCAGACCGTCTCGATACCTGCCACGATCATCGCGCCGACCATGACGTTGGCAAACAGGCCGTCCGGGCCTTCGAACAGGCAGGCGAGCCGTTCGTTGCGCGCAAACAAGCCATCGACGTTTTCAGCGGTGACCTGATTTACGGAAAACAGGTCGCCCGGAACATAGGTTGCGCTCTTCAGTTCGCCTGCGGCAGGCATGTGGACCCGGTGATAGTCTTTTGGCGACAGGTAGATGGTGGCAAAGGCGCCGCCTTCGAACCGCGCGGCGGCTTCATCGTCGCCGCCGAGCAATTGCGCAGCGGTAAAATGGCGGCCCTTGGCCTGGAAGATGCGGCCCTGCTCGACCCGTCCGATCTGGCTCACTGCGCCGTCTGCGGGGGAGAGAATATTCTGCGCCGGATCCGCCAACGGCCTTGCGCCGGGCTTTAGTTCGCGCGTGAAGAAGTCGTTGAAGCTCGTATATTCATCGATGCTGCGCGCCGCTTCGCTCATGTCGACATCGTAAGCGGCAATGAAGCGCCGAATCAGCAGGTCCTTGAGCCACGGCACCTCGCTCGACGCGATGCGTCCCGCAGAACGGGAAACTGCATGATGCGGGGCGATATGCTGGAGCCAGATGAAGGGTGATGACATGAAGAGGCCGTGGACTGGAACGCGCCTCAGCGCAACTGGCTGTCTTTGCTGCCGCGCCGGTTGATGCCGGCCTGACCCCGGGCTGCGTCGCGGTTCGACTGGCACGATACGCAAGTACGCACACCGGGCAGGGCTTCGCGCCGCCTTTCGGGAATAGGTTCGCCGCACTCGTCGCAATACTCGGCGCTTTCGCCTCTCGGCATGCGCGAGCGAGCAGCGCTGACCGCGTCACTTACCGTGTCGTCAATCTGATCTTGAACTGCGCCGTCTCGGGCCCAACCGCCTGCCATTTCATGCTCCTTCATCGTTCAAACGGAGAAGTGCGGTGCAGCGTTCCTCAGCGGCTTTCAAAAGGTTTGAGATTCGGGCCGAGCGTATTTGACCCGATGGCCAGACGGTCGCCGGTCCAGTCCGCCACGAACGCTGGCTGGCGGGTAATTCCCGGAGCAAGCCGGGCATCGTTCCCGCCGATCTCCAACCCGTCCGAGGCGTATTTCGCGCCTTCCGCGCCGACTGCGATCAGGGCCGACCAGTTTTCCTTGTCCTTGCCTTGCACGAACCAGTTGCCAGTGATGGCGCCCGTCCCGCCTGCGGGCAGGTCGATCATGTAATTCGTGCCCTGGCCGCCGCTATCGTCGAAACTGTTGTCGCCAATCACGTTCCGGCTGGCGCGCGATTTCACATAATGGCCGCCGCGGCCCTGTTCGAACCGGCTCCGCGTTACGCGCAGTTCGCCGTACTCGCCGATGTAGAGCGAATGGGCGCAACCGCCGCGGCCCGCGCATGTGCCAAGGCGGGTGAAGGTGGACTTGTCGATCGTGATGAGGCTGTCTTTGCCGTTGACGGTCAGAATGCCCTGGTCGCTATCGCGGAACCAGCTTTGCGAGACGTCGAGCGGTCCGTTTTCGAGGCGGATGCCTGCTCCATTGCGTTCGGGCACGGTAAGATTGGTGAAGGTAATGCCCTGCACCGATGCTCCGTCGCCGCGCAGCACGAGCGCGGCCTTGCCTTCGCAGATCCCACCATTGAACACGGCAGTGCCTGCTTCGGCGGCGCGGTATGTTATGCGCCCTGCACGCTGGATTGCGCATTGATCGTACACACCGGGCGCGACCTCGATCGTGCCGCTGCCGCCGCCAACCGCGTCGACTGCATCCTGGAGCTGCGCAAAACTGCGTCCGGTTTCGGCAATGGTGAAGCTGGCCGCCTGCGGCTGCGCCATCAGGGCCGCAATCGGAATTGCGCCTACCGACATCACGGCGACGCCCGCCACGATCCAACGCGGCAGACGGTCGGCAATAGGGGCAAGCGGCGAAAACATCGCTTTTGCATAGGATGCAATGGTTAACATATGGGAAACCATGACCCGCGAGGCGCTCCGGATCAATCCTTGCGCCGCCAGCGCCAGCGCCAACCGCCCCGGGTCTTGGCCCGGGCGATGGCCAGGAAGCCGATGGTGGAAAGCACCATGATCGTTACCCCGGCAGGAAGGCCGACCTCTTCGTCCCATTCAACCAGCAATGCGCCTAGGGTCATGATGCCGATATAGCCCACCAGTATGGCCCAGCCTTGCCAGGCGATGGGAAGCCCTGAACCGTAGCCAATTGATTTGTGTTCGAACCAATAGTCGTCATTCTTCATCGCCATTACCCTCCTTGACCGGGCGGCCGCGCCTGGGCGGCCTGGTGGATTTGACCGCTATGCCGCGACCGGCAAGCGCCTCGCGCAGAAGCATTTCGATCTGCGCGTTGGCGCTGCGAAGTTCATCCGCCGCCAGACGTTCGACCGCGGCATGGACTGCCGGGTCGAGACGCAAGGCAAAGGCTTTCTTTTTCATCGCAACTATCCGCGCATTCGCCGATCAGTAGATCGACCCTGCGTTGACCACCGGATGCGCGTCCTTTTCGCCGCACAGCACGACAAGCAGGTTCGACACCATTGCCGCGCGGCGTTCATCATCGAGTTCGACGATATTGTCTTCGCTCAGCTTGATCAGTGCATCCTCGACCATACCGACCGCGCCGAGCACGATCTTCGCACGCGCCGCGATAATCGCATCCGCTTGCTGCCGCTTGAGCATCGCACTGGCGATTTCGCTGGCGTAGGCAAGGTGGGTAAGGCCCGCCTCATCTACCACGACACCGGCGACCTTGAGGCGGTCGTTCAATTCTTCGAGCAGTTCGCGATTGACGGTTTCCGCACCGCCGCGCAGCGTGACTTCCTCGCCCTCGAAATCGTCATAGGGGTGGCGCGATCCTACCGTACGCAAGCCCGCCTCGATCTGGATGTTCACGAACTCCTTGTAGTCGTCGACATCGAAGCTGGCCTGCGCCGTGTCGCGCACGCGCCATACGACGTTACACGCGATCTCGATCGGGTTACCGCGCAGGTCGTTGATCTTCACGCGTTCGGAATGGATGTTGTGGGCACGGGCAGAGATCTTGTTCTTGCCCATCCACGGCCAGACCCAGCGCAGGCCTTCTGTTCGCTCGCTACCCCGGTACGCGCCGAACAGCGTGATGACCGCCGCCTGATTGGGCTGGATCATGAAAAAACCTGCGGCCACGACAAGTACCGACACAAGCCCCACAATCAGCGAGCCGACAAAGCCGAGTTTTGCGGCCTTTGATGCTCCAACATCAGGCGCCATGCCTGGCAGAAGAATTGCCAGCACGACGATTAGTGCGACCAGCACCAACAGCATTATGTAGCCATTGTAGCTCGAAGCCGCTCTTTCGCGGCTGATGTTCATCCCTGTCATCTCAACGGACATTTTTTGCCTCCTCCGATATAACTATGATATCACATTTATATCAAATGAGGGCGCTCGTCAATAATTCGCGATTTCCCTCAGGAAGCGCTCGCCATAGGCTTCCAGCTTCTTGGCGCCGATCCCGCCGAGCGAGCCGAACTGTGACAGCGACGAGGGGCGCACAGTGGCCATTTCGCGCAGTGTCGAATCGTGGAAGATCACATAGGGCGGCACCTGCGCTTCCTTGGCCAGGTCGCGGCGCAGGTCGCGCAGGGCCTCGAACAGGGGATCGCCGACCGGGTTGGCTTCGGCATCTCTTCGACCCCGCCGCACGCGCTTGGGCGGGACGACCATCTCCACATCACGTTCGCCCTTGAGGATTTCGCGCGCAGATCCGCCTAGGGAAAGACCGCCGTGCTCAGTCGCAACCAGATCGCCGCGTGCCTGCAAGGCCCGGCCAAGCGGCTGGAGCATCCGTGCATCTTCGCCCTCGACGATCCCGAATACGCTCAGCCGGTCGTGCCCCTTCTGGCGAACCCGTTCATCGGCCGCGCCGGTCAGCACCTTTTGCAGGTGCCCCATGCCGAAGCTCTGTCCTGTACGGTAGACCGCGCTGAGCAGCTTGCGCGCCAACTGGGTCGCGTCGGTGACCGCAGGCGGGTCGATGCAATTGTCGCAATTTCCGCAGGTTTCGGGCGGCTGTTCTCCGAAGTGACGCAGCAGCACCGCGCGCCGGCATTGCGGCGTTTCCACCAGTCCCGCCAGTGCATCGAGCCTTGCACGCTCGGCATTGCGGCGATCCTCGGAGACTTCGGCAAGCCTCTGGCGTGCGGTGGCAAAATCGCCCGCACCCCAGAACATCGTGGCCTGTGCGGGATCGCCGTCCCGCCCGGCGCGCCCGGTCTCCTGATAATAACCTTCTATGGATTTGGGCACGCCGACATGGGCCACGAAGCGTACGTCTGGCTTATCGATCCCCATACCGAACGCAATTGTCGCGGCGATTACCATATCTTCGCTGGCGACGAAGGCGGCCTGGTTGGCGGCACGCGTCTCTGCGGGAAGGCCGGCATGATAGGGGAGCACTGTGCGTCCGGTGGACGCTGCCAGCTTTTCGGCCAGTTCCTCGACCTTGCGGCGGGTCTGGGCATAAACGATGCCGGGGCCCGGCTGGCTTTTCATCAGATCGGCAATCTGGCGCACGGCACTGTCGCGCGGCCGGATGGAATAGCGGATGTTCGGCCGGTCGAAGCCTGCCAGCACCAGCCCATCGTCTGGAATGGCAAGCTGGGCCATGACATCTGCGCGGGTTTGCTTGTCGGCAGTAGCCGTCAGCGCGAGCCGCGGCACACTTGGAAATTCATCCATCAGCGGGCGCAGGAGACGGTAGTCCGGACGGAAATCGTGCCCCCATTCCGAAACGCAATGCGCCTCGTCGACGGCAAACAGCGCCAGCGGCGCTGCGCGCAGCATGTCGCGGAACCCCGGCTGGCTGGCCCGTTCGGGCGCCACATACAGCAGGTCGAGTTCGCCAGCGCGAAACGCGTCCTGTGTCTCGCGCCAATCCGCGTCGGCGCTGGTCAATGTTGCGGCCCGGATCCCGTTGGCACGGGCGCTACGCAACTGATCGTGCATCAGCGCAATCAGCGGGCTGATAACGATGCAGGTGCCGCCAAGCATGACCGATGGCAGCTGATAGGTGAGTGATTTGCCTGCGCCGGTCGGCATGACGGCAAGGGTCGATTGGCCGCCTAGCACCCGCTCGACCACTTCTTCCTGCCTGCCCCGGAAATCACCGAAGCCGAATACGTCACGCAAAGCCGTGCGAGCGCGTGCCAGATCAAGTTTTTCGGGAGATGACATTCCTCCCTGTCGGCCCCGGACATCTCGCATGCAACCGCCGGAACTGCATTTTCCCCTTGGACCTGCGGCCTCCTACCGATTAACCACCATTTCGTCCGCGTATTCGCGCGCGATCACAAGGAGAGACTGATGAAATTCCGTATTGCCGCTCTGGCAACCGCCTCGCTCGCTCTTGCCGCCTGCGGCAGCGCCGATGACGCGTCGACCGAAGCAGAAGCCGACACTGTCGAAATCGCTGCCGACGAAGCGATGGAACCGGTTGTTGAAGAGCCGGTCGCCGATCCGGATGCCAATGCCGTGGCTCAGGAAAACAGTGAAGAAGCTTCCGCTGCCGAAGCCGCTTCGATCGAAACAGCGGGCGACAATGCTGCTGCCACTGCCGAAGCTGCGCTCGACGCGCTGGCCGAGGAATCAGAGTAATCGTGAACGGGGCGGGCGTCATATATGCGTCCGCCCCTTCGCTTGCCGTAGCGTCCTTTGCGCAGGCCGCAGGCAGCGATAGTTTCAGTGCCATGAAACGACTCACAGCATCCACCTGTATCCTGACGCTGACCCTGTCGGCCTGCAGCGATAGCGCCGAAGCGCCAATTGATCCGGTCAGCGCACAAGAAGCCCAGGCGCTCGAAGATGCGGCCAGCATGCTGGACGAACAGCGCTTGCCGGATCGTCAGATCGAAGAAGACAGCCAGCCATCAGCACCAGAGGAGTGACCGCCATGTCGACTGCAAACCCCGGGATGGATAACGATGTCTTCGACCAGTTCCTCGAGCAGCTGGAGCGCTATGTCCGTGAAAGGCTGATCCCCGCCGAAGCGGAAGTGATCGAAAGCGACAAGGTCCCGGACGACATTCTTGCCGAGATGAAAGAGATGGGCCTCTTCGGCCTGACCGTGCCCGAAGATTTTGGCGGCGCGGGCCTCAATATTACGCAATATGCCAAGGTCGTGCAGACGATGGCATATGCTGCACCGGCCTATCGCTCGATCTTCTCGATCAATGTCGGCATGTTCAATTCGGCGATAAAGAATGGCGGAACCGACGAACAGAAGGCCGAATGGTGGCCGAGAATCGCTGAAGGTGCGATCGCGTGCTTCGGCCTGACCGAACCCGGATCGGGCAGCGACAGTGCCGCGATGCAGACGATGGCCAGGCCCGATCCAAGCGGCAACGGCTGGATCCTCAACGGGACCAAGCGCTATATCACCAACGCCCCCCACGCCGATGTGGCATTGATCATGGCACGGACCGAGAAAGAGGCGCTACCCAAGAACGCGCATGTCAGCGCATTTATCGTGCCGATGAACACGCCCGGCATGTCGGTCGGCAGTCCCGACAAGAAGATGGGTCAGGCCGGCAGTCACATCGCCGACGTCATGCTCGATGATGTGCATGTTCCGGGCGATGCGCTGCTTGGCGGAGAGACCGGGCAGGGTTTCCGCTTTGCCATGATGAGCCTCGACAACGGGCGTATCTCTGTCGGTGCGGCAAGCGCAGGCTATGCGCGCCGCGCGCTGGACAGTGCGATCCGCTATGCCAACGAACGTCAGGCCTTTGGCGAACCTATCGCCAATTTCCAGCTGATCCAGCAGATGCTCGCAGAAAGCTGGACCGAGATTTACGCCGCCGAAGCCATGATGGCTGACGTGACCGCACGCGTGGACCGGGGTGAGAACACGATAAGGCACGCCGCCGCCTTCAAGGTGTTCGCGTCCGAAATGTGCGGCCGCGTGGTTGACCGCGTGGTCCAGATCTATGGCGGCGCTGGCTACTTGGCCGAATATGACGCCGAACGTTTTTTCCGCGATGCGCGAATCTATCGCATCTATGAAGGCACTACGCAGATCCTCCAGCTCCAGATCGCCAAGCACATGCTGCGCGAATACGCGGCGAGCGTCTGAGGCGTGTATAATCTCCTTGATGATCTCTCGATAATCGAGGCTTCGAGCTTCGTCGCCTCGCCCACGGCCGGGCTGTATTGCGCGCAGATGGGTGCCGAAGTGATCCGCGTCGATCACAAGGAAGGCGGCCTGGACTACGATCGCTATATGCTCACCGAGGAAGGGCGCTCGCTCTCGTGGGAGAACCTCAACCGGGCGAAGAAATCGGTCGCACTCGACCTGAGAAGCGAAGAAGGGCGCGAACTGCTGGTCGAACTGTCGGCCCAAACCGGCAATCTGATCACGAACCTGCCGGAGAAGAGCTTTCTTTCGCATGAGGCGATTGCAGCCAAGCGTCCCGATCTCGTCAGCGTGCGGATCATGGGCTGGCACGATGGGCGCCAGGCGATGGATTTCACCGTGAATGCCGCCAGCGGATATCCGCTGATGTGCGGACCGGAAGAATGGGATCTCGAAACCGCACCGCCGGTCAACCAGGTCCTTCCGGCGTGGGATTTCATCACAGGGGCCTATTGCGCATTTTCGATGCTTGCAGCGCTGCGCCACCGCGACAAGACGGGCCAAGGAAGCCAGCTTCGCGTGCCCTTGGGCGATGTCGCCATCGGCACGATGGCCAACAGCGGTGCGATGGCGGAAATGCTCTACCGCGGCGGGAACCGCGAACGGTTGGGCAATGCCATCTGGGGTGCGTTCGGGCGTGATTTCCGGAGCCGCGACGGGGTGCGTTTCATGGTTGCCGCGCTGACTGCAAAGCAGTGGGCAGGCCTAGTAAAGGCATTCGAAGCGGACAGCGAAATGGCCGAGTTGGAACACAAACTTGGCGTGCGTTTTGCCGATGGCGACCGCCCGCGCTTTCAACATCGCCATGCGCTTTTCGATCTGTTTCAGTCCAAGGCCGATGCGCTGGATTGGTCCGATCTCGAAGCGCGCATGGGCGCGCAGGGCTGCACCTTCGAGCGGTATCGCACCATGTACGAAGCGGCGAACGATCCCGTTCTGGTGGACGAAAATCCGCTGTTCACCAACACTTCTGCCAACCCGAGCGGGTTTGAATATCCTGCCACGCGCAGTTTCGCGAACATCCCTGATCGGGAGGCCGCTGCACCGGCTCCCGCGCCCTATCTCGGCCAGCATACCGAGGAAGTTCTGGCCGAACGTCTCGGCCTGTCCTCCGGCACTATCGGCGATCTCGTCGACCGCGGCATTGCCCGCTTTTCCGACGCCCGCTCTTCCTAAAAGGACCCGACATGACCCAACTACGCCGCGTCGCCATCTGCAAGCCGCTGAGAACGCCGGTTGGCAAGTTCCTTGGCAGCCTCGCTCCTCTGGAAGCCGGGCAGCTCGGCGCGGTCATCATCAATGCATTGGTCGAAGGTTCCGGCGTCGATCCGATGCGTGTTGACGATGTGGTCTTCAGCCAAGGCTACGGCAGCGGCGAAGCGCCTGCCATTGGCCGATGGAGCTGGCTGGCCGCTGGTTACCCGATCGAAGTTCCTGGCTTCCAGCTCGACCGGCGCTGCGGTTCGGGCCTCCAGGCGGTCGCCACGGCAGCCATGATGGTCCAGACGGGAGTGGCGGATTGCGTGCTGGCGGGCGGCGTCGAAAGCATGAGCAATGTCGAACATTACACGACCAAGGCCCGCATGGGCGCGCGGATGGGAGACATGGCGCTGTGGGACCGGCTTACGCGGGGCCGCTTGATGAGCCAGCCGATCGAACGCTTCGGCGTCATCACGGGCATGATCGAGACAGCCGAAAACCTCGCCAAGGATTACGGCATCAGCCGCGAAGCTTCTGACGCGTTTGCCGTGCGCAGCCACCAGAATGCCGCGCGTGCATGGGGCGAAGGCAAGTTCGACGAACAGCTGGTGCCGGTTGAAATTCCCCAGCGTCGCGGCGACCCGGTCGTCTTCTCCAAGGACGAAGGATTCCGCGAGGATGCGGATATGGAAAGCCTGGCCAAATTGCGCCCGATCGACGGCAAACGCGATCCTGACGCCATTGTTACCGCTGGCAACGCCAGCCAGCAAAACGACGCGGCCGCCGCCTGCCTTGTCGTGGCCGAAGACAAGGTTGAGGAATTGGGCCTCGAACCGATCCTGTGGTTCCATTCATGGAGCGCGGCGGGCTGTGACCCATCGCGGATGGGTATTGGACCGGTTCCGGCGGTCGAGCGGCTGTTTGCAAAGAACGGGCTGGGCTGGGACGATATCGACCTCATCGAACTCAATGAAGCTTTCGCCCCGCAGGCGCTGGCCGTGCTGAAAGGCTGGGGCTTTTCAGACGACGACAGCCGCCGCGAGATCGTCAATGTGAACGGATCGGGCATTTCCCTGGGCCATCCCATCGGCGCGACCGGCATTCGCATCCTCGCCGATATGGCCCACGAGATGCAGCGCCGCGAAGTGCGTTACGGCTTGGAGACCATGTGTATTGGCGGCGGACAAGGCATGGCCGCCGTTTTCGAGCGCGCCGCCTGATGAACGACTGGCAGGAATGGGTAGGACGCGAGCAACGCTCGTTTGACAGGCTGGAACCCGGCCTTGCCGCTCGCTGGAGTGCGACTTTCGACCGCGATGTTCTGTCAGGCTCTGCCATGCCTCAGGGGATCCACCTGTGCCTGTGTACGCCGGATGCACGGACCGGGCAGCTTGGCGAAGACGGCCATCCCATGCGGAAAGAGGGCGATGCTGGCTTCCTGCCGCCCATCGCACTCCCCCGCCGGATGTGGGCATCGAGTGCGATGCAATTTCATGCTCCCATCAATGTTGGCGCGGACATTGAGCGGACCAGCAAGATTGCCTCGATCACCCCGAAATCAGGCAGCCGCGGCGACATGGTGTTTGTCGAGGTGGACCACCAAACCCGCGCGGACGGCGAACTTGCGGTAACGGAGCGGCAAAGCATCGTGTACCTCGAAGGCCTGGCTTCTGACGCGCCGCTATCGCCGCCCGAGAGCGGGGGAGGCCGCTTCGATCCTTTCGAATGGGACACGCACAGTGAAATCCTGCCCGACGAGCGGCTTCTGTTCCGCTACTCGGCGCTGACCTTCAACACGCACCGTATCCATTACGATGCGCCCTATGCCCGTGACATCGAACGATACCGCGGACTGGTCGTGCACGGACCGCTCAGCGCCAGTCTCCTGTTGCAGCTTGCGGGCCAGCGCTTCGGTGAAAACCGTCTCGCCAGTTTTACCTTCCGAGGCGTGAGCCCCGGGATTTGCGGAGAGCCGCTGCACCTGGCCCTGCGCGGGGACGGCGATACCATCGAAATGGGCGCGTTTGCCGGTGATGGCAGACAGGTGGTCAAAGCCGGCGCGTCGCTTGGCTGATCGATTGGCCTAGCCGGCGGGAAAGTCCGTGATAGGTTTCAGCACACTGTAGGTTTCCACGGCCGGGTCATGCTCCAGATCGGGGAAATCAATCGCAGGCGGCTCCTTATGGGTGTCCGGCAGGCGGTCGAGCAAGTTGCGGACAAGCGTCAGGCGGCCGCGTTTCTGATCGTTGAAATCGACGAGGGTCCAGGGCGCCCAATCACTGTGCGTCGCCTTGAGCATCGCTTCGCGCGCCGCAGTATAGTCATCGTATTTGCCGCGCGCCGCCAGGTCGACGGGTGAAAGCTTCCACCGCTTGAGCGGGTCTTCGAGCCGCTCGCGCAGGCGTTCTTCCTGCATTTCCTGATCGGTGCCGAGCCAGTATTTGAACAGCAGGATACCATCGTCGACCAGCATTTTTTCGAAAGTCGGCGCCTGGCACAGGAAGCTGTCGACCTGCTCCTGATCCGCATATCCCATCACTTTTTCGACGCCAGCACGATTGTACCAGCTGCGGTCGAACAGGACGATTTCACCAGCAGATGGCAGGTGCTTCACATAACGCTGGAAATACCACTGGGTCTGTTCGGCTTCGCTCGGTTTGGAGAGAGCGATAACATGACACTGGCGCGGATTGAGCCGCTCTCGAACCGCCTTGATTGCGCCGCCCTTTCCGGCGGTGTCGCGGCCCTCGAACAGCACCACGATACGCTGGCCCGTGGTCCGCGCCCACCGGGCCATGCTGACGAGTTCCTCCTGCATCGGCTCTATTGCGTCTTCGTAATCGCTCTTCTTCATGCCTCAGCCCCGACTTCGTTTGTATCGCGCCGCGTATGGTAGTATCTTGCGTAGCGATATGGCTACACTTGCAAAAACCGAACAAGACTTTTCCCGGCTTCCCGATTTGCCGGATGATGTCTTCACCGCTCCGCTCAAAAAACCCGATCATGTCGGCGAGGATTGGCTGGAGCCCAAGCAGACCGAATACGACAGCGAAGACGATGCGATTTGGAACGATCTTTTTGCACGCCAGATGCAGGTATTGCCCGGCCGGGCGGCGACTGCATTCATGGAAGGCACCGAAAAGCTCGATCTTGGCCGCGGCGGCGTGCCGGAATTTGGCAAGCTGAGCGAAGAACTGGACAAGCTGACCGGCTGGAGCGTGGTGCCGGTGCCAATGCTGATCCCGGATCACGTTTTCTTCTGGCACCTGGCCAATCGCCGGTTCCCTGCGGGCAATTTCATTCGCACGCGTGAGACCTTCGATTACATCCAGGAGCCGGACGTCTTTCACGACGTGTTCGGTCACGTGCCGATGCTGACCGACCCGGTCTACGCCGACTATATGCAGGAATATGGCCGCGCGGGTTGGAAGGCCATGCGCTACAACCGGCTGAAGGCGCTGGGCTCGCTCTACTGGTACACGGTCGAGTTTGGCCTGCTCGAAGAAACGCCGGGCGATATCCGTGCTTACGGGGCGGGCATTCTCTCAGGACCCACCGAGGTGGTCTATTCGGTCGAGGCGGAAAGCCCGAACCGGATCATGCTGAACGTCGACCGCGTCATGCGGACGGATTACGTGATCAGCGACCTGCAGCCGACCTATTTCGTCATTTCCAGTTTCGAAGACCTCTACCGCCAGACGGTGGAGCGCGATTTTGACAAGCTCTATCGCAGTCTGGGCCCCGGCTTCACTTATGCCAACACGGCCGTCATTGACGTGGACTACGTGGTCAATCGCGGGACGCTGGAATATACCTTGCGCGGTGGCCGGGGATCCGGAGCTAAGCCGGTTTAAGCGCCTTCGATAGGCCACAAAAGAAAACGGCCCCGGATCGCTCCGGGGCCGCATCTTGAAAAGCTTTGAAAGCTTCGAGATTACATCTCGTCGATTTCGTCAGCCTGCTCTTCCATCGACTCTTCCATGGCGTCGGTCTGATCGTCCATGGCATCGGCCTGGTCTTCAGTGATTTCGCCAGCTTCTTCCATGGCATCAACCTGGTTGTCGCGTGCGTCTTCCATTTCTTCGATGTTCGCTTCAGCTTCGTTCTCAGCAGCGCTGTCGCAAGCGACGAGGCCGAGGCTCATGGTGGCGGCCGAAGCGATGATCATGGCTTTGTTGAACTTCATGGTATTATTCCCCTTGGTATTGTGGGTGCCGCCATCATTGACGGAGCCCGTGGTAATTAGGTTTATTGGGTGAGCGCCGTTTAGCGGAAGACCCGCTCGCGAGCGACATTATACAGGCCGATCACGATGATAGCGCCGAGCATTGCCCACAGGAGCGTACTAGCCCGCAAGGCGCCGATAAAGACACCTCCCGAGGTCGCGATGCCGACAACGAGCGATCCGGCAATGCCGGCCATCACGTTGCGGAAAATGGCTCGGCCATCTTCGATCTTTAATGCGATTGTCCCCAACCAGCCCAGAAGGGCGCCGGTGACAACCAGAATGATCAGACCCATCAGTCAATCCTTGCGGCTTACTCGTGACCAATCAAACCTGATTGCGGCGATTGGTTCCTCAAATGTGACAAAAAGATGGCCAAGTCACCAGCGGTGTTACAAAAATGCCAGCAGGGCTACGCCCAGAGCGACGCGGTAAATCACAAAAACCAGCATCGATGCTTTCTTGAGGAAATTCATCAGGAAAACCATCGTCGCCAGTGCCGTGAAGAACGTCAGGATGCCTGCAACCAAGGCATCCTGTTGCATCTGGGCCGTTGCATCGGCGAGATCGAACGCGGCAAGCAGTCCTGCGCCTGCAACGGCCGGAATTGCCAAGAGGAAGGAAAATCGCGCCGATTCCACTCGCTTGTACCCAAGTGCGCGGGCCGCGGTCATGGTGGCGCCCGAGCGGCTGGTGCCCGGGATCAGCGCCATCGCTTGCGCAAGGCCAACGAGGATCGCGTCCTTGAGCGACATGTCTTCGTAATCCTTGGTTTCCTTCCCGAACCTGTCGGCAATGCCGAGCAGGATGCCGAACACGATCAGGTTGACTGCGACCAGCTGCGTCGAGCGGAAACCTTCGAGATAGCCGCCCAGCTTGAGGAAGAGCCCGAAAACAACCGCCGGAATGGTGCCGATGGCGACGAACCAGAACAAACGGCGCTGCGCATCATCCTTGCCAAGGCCGACGCTGGCGAAGCCGCCGCGCGCAAGGCCCATCACATCCTTGCGGAAATAAAGGATGATCGCCAGCAATGACCCCACATGGACGGCCACGTCGATCAGCGGGCCCTGGTCCGGAAAATCGGTCAGCTTGGGGATGAGGATGAGGTGCCCCGAGGAAGAAATCGGGAGAAACTCGGTGATCCCCTGGACCAGTGCGATCAGCAATTCTTGGAAGAAAGTCATGGGGCGATTTCCATGAAGAAAGGGCGGAACAAGTCAAGCGACCTGTTCCGCCCCAAAGCTTTGGCCTGATTGGCAGGTTACCAGATATTGATGCGATCTTCAGGTGCGAGATACAGATCATCATCGGGCCCGACGTTGAACGCATCGTACCATGCGTCGAGATGGCGCACGGCATTGTTCAGGCGAAATTCGCCCGGCGGGTGGTTGGCCGTCATCACGCGGTTGCGCAGGCTTTCCTCGCGTTCCATCCCGCGCCAGATCTGGGCGAAGCCGAGGAAGAACCTCTGGTCGCCGGTCAGGCCGTCGATCACCGGTGCTTCTTCGCCGCTCAGCGAAAGCTTGTAGGCGCGGTAGGCCATCTGCAGGCCGACCACATCGCCCAGCGTTTCACCCATGGACTGGTTGCCGCGCAGGCATACCGGCCCTTCCGGGCTGTTGACCGGGCAATAGGCTTCGATGAATTCCGCCATGCGCGCCGTGTAGGTTTCAAACCCGTCCCTGTCGGCATCCTGCCACCAGTTACGCAGCGTGCCGGTGGCATCGAATTGCGATCCTTGGTCGTCATAACCATGACCGATTTCGTGACCGATAACCGCGCCAATACCCCCGTAGTTCACTGCCGGATCTGCTTTCGCATTGAAAAATGGCGGCTGGAGGATGGCGGCGGGAAACACGATGCGGTTGGTCAGCGGCGAATAATACGCATTCACCGTCTGCGGGAACATGCCCCACTCGGTAGGGTCCACTTCCGTGCCAAGGCGCGAACGCGAATCCTCGGTTGCCCACTTGATGGCGCTCATGGTGTTGCCGAGCGGATCGGCGGCATCGATTTCGAGGCCTTCATAAGTCTCGAATTCTGCCGGATAGCCGACCATCGGAACAAAGCCTTCCAGCTTCGCCCGCGCTTCGGCGATCGTTTCGGGCGTCATCCATTCATTCTTGTCGAGCGCCATGCTCATCGAACGAGAGAGGTTGGCGACAAGCATGTCCATGCGAGCCTTGCTTTCGGGCGGGAAGTAACGCTCCACGTAAAGCGCGCCGAGCTGCTCGCCCAGTGCGTCTTCGACGGCGCTGATGCCGCGCTTCCAGCGTTCGCGCTGCTCTTCCTGGCCGTTGATGGTGCGGCCGTAGAATTCGAAGTTCGCATCATCGAGCTCGGTCGAAAGGACCGAGGCGTTCGAAGACAGGAAGCTCTTTGCCATATAGGCCTGCAGCGTCGGCAGCGGGGTTTCCGTGAGCAGCTTCATCATCGCGGGCAAGCCGCCGCCGATCATGGCAAGCTGTTCGTCGGTGAGTTTCATCTCCTCGATTTCATCAGCGGTGGGTGGCAGCTGTCCGGCGAGGTAGCGGGTCTGGCCGGCCAATTCCGACGATTCCAGCAAGGTCATGATCGGGAAGTCCCCAGCCATTTCCGTCAGATCGGCGGGCGTCAGTTCATTATAAGTGAGCTGCGGCATGCGCAGGACCTGGCGGGCCCATTCCAGTTCGGCGACCTTGCGCTCGAATGCGTAGACGGCTTCGGCTGCTGATGCCGGATCGGCATAGCCCGCAGCGCCCAGCATCTTGGCAAGGTAGCCCTTGTAGGCGGTACGAATCTCGAGATTGCTTTCCGAATCCACGAGGTAGTAATCGCGGTCGGGCAGGCCCATTCCGTCAAACCCGATGCCCACGGCATGTTGCGTGGGATTGCGCGCATCGACCTGCACTCCTGCGCTTACCATCGAGGCGTAGCCCGGCTTGCCAAACAGCGATACGAGCTCGGTCAGGTTGGAAGCGCCGTAGATCTCGTTGAGATAAGGCTGCGCCGGGGCAAGGCCGCTGGCGTCGATGGCTTCGACATTCACAAACGAATTGTAGGCATCGACGATACGGCGTGCAGCGGTGCCAGGTGCCGGATCGGAAGCTACCAGATCGTCCACCAATGTTTTCACATCATGGACAGAACCTTCGCGCAGCATGTCGAAAGCGCCGAAGCGCTGGCGATCTGCCGGGATCTCGTTGGCGGCAATCCATTTGCCGTTTGTGTAAGCGTTGAAATCGTCACCGGGATCGACCTCGGTGTCGATCATGTCGGTATCCACGCCCCATGTGCCGAAATCCATCGTCGGGGTGCCGGACTCTTCTGCGGCGGCTGGTGCCGCGAGCATCATCGCAAGCGCGGACGCACCGGCGGTGAGGAAAGTCTTTGTCATTCAAGGGTTCTCCAGAATTCACCTGGCCACGCCCACTCCCCTGCGCGCGTGCGCCATCGTGCAGCCTGACTAGCAACTCATCCGCAATTGTGTCGCCATTCGTCGGAGCGCCGCGCCGCTTGGTCGATGGATTGCAGCGCTTCTAGGCCTCGAGGCCGAATTGCAGCGACGCGAGACGCGCATACAGTCCGCCGTTGTCGGCCAGCTGTGCATGGCTGCCTTGCTCCACGATCCGGCCGTCTTCCATGACCACGATCCGGTCCGCCGCGCGCACGGTCGCAAGCCGGTGGGCAATGACCAGTGTCGTGCGGTTTTCCATCAGACGTTCCAGCGCGTCCTGCACCAGGCGTTCGCTTTCCGCATCGAGCGCGCTGGTCGCCTCGTCCAGCAGGAGAATCGGCGAATCGCGCAGCAGGGCGCGGGCGATCGCGACGCGTTGCCGCTGGCCACCTGAAAGCTGGGTCCCGTTTTCCCCAAGATAGGTGTCGAGCCCCTCGGGCAGCCGTTCGAGGAATTCGGTAGCATTCGCGTTGCGGGCTGCGGACCAAATTTCCTCTTCGCTCGCCTCCCAATTGCCATAGCGCAGATTGTCGCGTGCGCTGGCAGAGAACAGCACGCCTTCCTGCGGGACGAAAGCGATCCGGCGGCGGATTGCGGCGGGATCGGCACTGGTCAGGGGGATGCCGTCGAGCCTGACGGTGCCCGCCTGCGGGTCGTAGAAGCGTTCGGCCAGCTGGAATATCGTCGACTTGCCGGCACCCGAAGGGCCGACGATGGCGACCGTTTCGCCAGGCTCGACCTCAAGGCTGAAGTCGGTGATGGCAGGCGCCTCGAGCCGCGTGGGATAGCGGAATGTGACATTACGGAACGAGAGACTGCCGCGCGCAGGCTCGGGCAAGGCTTCCGGGCGTGCGGGCGCTGCAATTCCCGGCTTTTCGGCCAGCAATTCGCTCAGCCGTCCGGCCGCGCCTGCGGCACGCAGCAGGTCCCCGACCACTTCGGCGAGAGCGCCGACGCTTCCGCCCACGATCATGCCGGCAAATACGAAGGCCATGATCGTGCCGCCGGTCAGCTCTCCTGCCTCGACAAGCACGGCGCCGCGCCACAGCAGCAACACTATGGAGCCGAAAATCAAGGTGATGGCCGTGGCGGTCATCAGTGCGCGGAGCAACACGCGTCGACGGGCCGTCTCGAAAGTGCGTTCGACCGCATCGGCAAAGCGCGCCCCCTCGCGATCCTGCTGGCCGAAAGCCTGAACCACTTTCATGGCGGAAAGCACTTCGGTGACCATTGCGCCGACATCCGCGATGCGGTCCTGGCTCGACCGGCTGATGTTGCGCAGGCGCGCACCGAAGATCGCGATCGGGAGGATGACAATCGGGATGCCGATGAAAATGTACACGGCTAGCTGGGGCGCCAGCCAGAACAGATACCCCGCCGCTGCCACGGCCATGATGGCATTGCGTAGCGCCACCGAAATGGTGGTGCCCACGACCTGCTCGATAACGGCGGTGTCCGAGGTCATCCGGCTGGAGATTTCCTTGGGGCTGTTCTCCTCGAAGAAGGAGGGAGAAAGTCGGAGCAGGTTCTCGTGCACCGAGCGGCGGATGTCCGCGACGACCCGCTCTCCGAGCCAGCTCACGAAATAGAAGCGCAGCGCGGTGAATACCCCCAGCGTCGCAACGAGAGCGAGCAGATAGCGGAACCACCGGCCGATATCCCCCGTGCCCTCGCCGCCGAAACCGCGGTCGATAATCAGCTTGAGTGCGCTGGGCAGGGCAAGCGAAGTGATGAGGGCTGTCGCCAGCAAGGCGATTGCCGCGAAAGTCAGTTGGAGGGGATAGGCCTTGGCCGCATTCCAGACCATTCCAAGCGCGCCGAGCGAGCGGGTTTCCCCGTCACTGCGCCTGCGCCGGAACAAACCGCGTTTCGGCATGGCTTCAGCTTCTGCAGTTTCGCCCGTCTCGTCCATCCGCCCCAACTAGGCAGCGCGGGAGGCAAAATCCACAGGCGAGGCGAGATTATGGCACTTTTGCCCGATTTGTGCATTGCACAACGGAAGAACTCCCGTCAGACTGCCGGCTCAAGGATAGCTCGCAGCGACAACACAACAGCGCGGGCAGCAGGGGACGCCAATTGCTTTACAACGCCTATGAACTCCAGCGCAGCTGGCTATCGAGCGCCAGCGCATGGGCCGCCATCGGGGCAGAAATGCTGTCCAATCCGGCGCTGCCGTACAACATGCTCGGCAATTACATGGGCATGGGCCCGGTCGCCGCGAGCGCGCTGGAAGTGTTCGCCCACGCCACTGCCACCTATGGCAAGCCGGCATGGGGCATCGAAACGGTCGAGGCTGAAGGCAAGCACTGGCCGGTGGTCGAAGCCACCGTGGTCAACAAGCCGTTCGGTGATCTCAAATGCTTCCACCGCGAAGGGCTGCCCGATGATGCGCCGCGCCTTCTGGTCGTTGCCCCGATGAGCGGGCATTACGCCACGTTGCTGCGCGGCACGGTCGAGCGGATGCTTGAAAACTACACCGTCTTCGTCACCGACTGGACCGATGCGCGCAATGTGCCGCTGCACGAAGGCCATTTCGATCTCGACGATTACATGGACTACGTGATCGAATTTCTCGAGCATATCGGGCCTGACGCACATGTCATGGCGGTTTGCCAACCTTCGGTCCCGGTGTTTGCCGCGACTGCGATCATGAACCGCGACGGACATCCCTGCACGCCGAAGACCCTCACCATGATGGGCGGTCCGATCGACACGCGCTGTTCGCCGACCAGCGTAAACGATCTGGCGATGGAACGACCTATCGAATGGTTCCAGCACAATGTTATCGCCACCGTCCCGATGCAGTATCGTGGGCACGGCCGCCGCGTTTACCCCGGCTTCATGCAGCTGGCAGGCTTCATGAGCATGAATCTGGGCAATCATATGATGAGCCACTACGAGATGTTCAAACACCTCACCGAAGGCGACGATGCGAGCGCGCAGGCGACCAAGGATTTCTACGACGAATACCGCAGCGTCTGCGACATGACGGCGGAATTTTACCTCCAGACCGTGGAAGAGGTTTTCCAGACCCACGCGATCCCCAACGGCACCTTCATGCACCGGGGTAAACGTATCGACCTGGGCGACATTACCGAAACCGCCCTGCTTGCCATCGAGGGGGAGCGGGACGATATTTCAGGCCTCGGCCAGACCAAAGCCGCTCTCGACCTGACACCCAATCTGAAGTCTGCCAAAAAGCGCTATTATATGGCCGAAGGCGCCGGACATTACGGCATTTTCAACGGCAGCAAATGGCGCGACAAGATCGCGCCCGTGGTCGAGGAATTCGTCGCCAAGCACGGCTGAATGCGTGAGTGACACTGTCCCAGGGTTAGCTTAAAGCACTGTGTATGCCGGACTTGGAACTGTTTGAGAATCGAAGCGCCGACCATCTCAGACTTGTTCTAGAGACAAGTCAGATTGGCATTTGGGAGCTTGATCTACAGACTGGCCTTGCGGTGAGGAATCTCACGCACGACAGGATTTTTGGCTACGATGCGCCGCTCGACGAATGGAGCTACGAAAAGTTTATCGATCATGTGATCGAGACTGATCGCGCAAGGGTTGATGCTCTGCAAAAGACTGCAATCGCAGAAAATCGTGAATGGTCTTTCGAATGCCAGATCAGAACTGCGCAGGGTAACATCCGGTGGATCCTGGCGGCTGGACGCCCCTTGCAGAATTCCGACGGCACCACCGGTAAGCTGATTGGCCAGGTGATCGATATCACCCGTTCCAAGCAGAACGAGGCAAGGCTTACACTCATCACCGAAGAGCTGAACCATCGGGTTCGGAACATACTGGCAATGATCCAATCGATGGTGAAAATGTCGGCGCGCGGTGCAAAGGACATTCCTGCATTCGCAAGAGCGCTCGAAGGCAGGGTAGGCGCCCTGGCCCGATCACATCAGTTGCTGGTCGGGGATTCG
Source organism: Qipengyuania psychrotolerans (assembly GCF_019711355.1). NCBI lineage: Bacteria > Pseudomonadati > Pseudomonadota > Alphaproteobacteria > Sphingomonadales > Erythrobacteraceae > Qipengyuania > Qipengyuania psychrotolerans. Next base: position 2,293,600 of record NZ_CP081297.1, on the reverse strand, counting down.
CCGACCTCCATGGCGCCGAGTGCAATTCTCGAGACGGAGTTGTCCGCCTTTGCTGGCATCCAGGACCAGATCGACCTTAACATCGTGGATGAGGCAGCCCTTTCTGCGTCGGCCAGTCAGGGTCTGGGGTTGGTGTTCCACGAATTGCTGACCAATGCGATGAAGCATGGCGCACTCTCGAACCCCGCCGGCCGCGTAGAGGTTACCGTTAGCCGCTCCGCCAAGTCCGTGAACATTCTCTGGAAGGAAAGCGGAGGGCCCCCGGTCGACCAGGGAGGGGGCAGCGGTTTCGGTTCGAAGCTTATCTCGAAAGCGCTCGCGCCGGATGGCACCACTGAACTAATATTCTCACCCGAAGGGCTTGAATGTCGCATCGTTCTCGATGCTGATTAATAGCCGGATTCCTGTCCGTAAGCGGAACGTCTGAATTCACTTCAAACCAATCGCTCCGCATGCCAGGCCACATGCTCTGCCATGAAGGACGAGATGAAGTAGTAGGAGTGGTCGTAACCCTCCTGCATCCGGATTTCCGGGGCCATTCCTACCTTGGCGCAGGCGAGGGACAGCGCGCCGGTTTTAAGCTGCTCTTCCAGAAACTGGTCGGCGGTCCCTTGGTCAACGAGGATGTGGTCGTGCCGCGCGCCATCCTCGATCAGGGCGACCGCATCATAGGCGCGCCAGGCCTCGCGATTGTCGCCAAGGTAGCGTGAAAGGGCTTTCTCGCCCCACGGAACGCGGGATGGGGCGACGATGGGGGAGAAAGCACTGATCGAACGGAAGCGCGCCGGATCGCGCAGGCCGATGGTCAGCGCACCGTGGCCGCCCATCGAATGGCCCGTGATCGACTGGCGCGCTAGATCGACCGGGAATTCGCTTGCCACCACGTGGGGCAGTTCGATCTCGATATAGCTACGCATACGGAAGTGCTTTGCCCACGGTTGCTGTGTGGCATCGACATAGAAGCCAGCACCCTTGCCGAAGTCGTATTCGTCCTTGGCGTCGGGCACATCGTCACCGCGCGGGGAAGTGTCCGGCGCGACGAAAATAATACCGTGTTCGGCGCAGGCCCGCCGGTATTCACCCTTTTCGGTCACATTGGCATGGGTGCAGGTGAGGCCGGACAGATACCACAGCACCGGCAGCTTCGCGCCTTCGGCATGGGGCGGGACGTAAACCGAGAAGGTCATCTCGGTCTCAGTCGCCTCCGACTGGTGCGAGCAGACGAACTGATCGCCGCCAAAGGCCTTGTTCTGCGAAAGGTATTCCAGCTTCATGCGGTCTCCTGAACCGGTATTTCTGCGACCAGCGGCGCATGACCCCAATGCTTCAGCAGCCGCAATGTATCCGCGCCGGAAAGCCCGATTGTCGCGGTGTTGCGAAGCGGGTGGACGTTTATACGCTCCGCCGCCGCCAGTCCGGCTTCGATCACACAGGTGACGCTGCCCGGTTCGGCATTGATCATGGCGAGGGGTGTAACGGAGCCGGGCGTGATACCAAGCAGGCGCTCCATCGCCTCGGGATTGCCGAAACTCACGCGCTTGCAGCCGATGGCCTGGGGCAGGGCTTTCAGGTCGACGCGGGCTTCGGCCGGAACAGTGACCAGCCAGAACTCACCCTTGGCGTCCTTGAGGAACAGGTTTTTCGTATGCTCGCCGGGAATGGCATCCTTGATGCCGCGGCTTTCCTCCACGGTGAAGACCGCTTCGTGTTCGTAAAACGCAAAAGGGACCGCGAGCGCCGTGAGTTCGGCTCGCAGTCCCTCTTCATTCGGTGCAGCCAAGCGGCTTAGCCCATGCGTTTCATGACGCAGATCTTGTTTCCTGCCGGATCGCGGAGATAGGCAAGATACATGCTGCCGATTTCGCTGGAGCGGATGCCCGGCGGGTCTTCGATGGCAGTGCCGCCATTTTCCAGACCGGCCTTATGCCAGGCATTGCCCTGTTCTTCGCTTTCGACTGCAAAGCCGATGGTACCGCCATTGGCGCAGGTGGCAGGCTGGCCGTCGATCGGCTTGGTGACGAGGAAGATGCCGCCGTTGTGCATGTAGATCAGGCGGCCTTTCGGATCGACCGAGGCTTCGCGTCCGCCAAGCGCCTTGAAACAGGCATCGTAGAACTTCTTTGCAGCGTCGATATCATCGGCGCCCAGCATGACGTGGCTGAACATTATGTCTCTCTCCTTAGGTTTCGATTCGCTACCTTAACGACGGGCCGGGCGCGTTCAAGCGCTCAGATGTCGATTGCGAGGGTGGCACTCTTCTGGTCGCCGGTATTGGGCATGTCTTTCGGGTCGATCAGCAGCAGCTTCACTTCGCCGTGACGCGCGCATGGCCGGTGTTCTACGCCGCGCGGGATGACGATCAGCTCGCCCGCTTCGAGCACTTCCGTGCGATCGCGAAATTCCATGTCGAGCGTGCCGTCGAGGATCAGGAACAGCTCGTCCGTATCCTCGTGGCAGTGCCAGATAAACTCACCCCCGACCTTCACCAGCCGGATTTCGTTGTCATTGTAACGCGCCACGATGCGCGGCGCCCAGTGGTCGGAGAACTGGGCGAACTTGTCCTCCAGCGTGACCTTTTTCGCCGTCATCAATAGACGACCACGGCGCGGATGCTCTCGCCCGAATGCATCAGGTCGAAACCCTTGTTGATGTCTTCGAGGCTGAGGCGGTGCGTGATCATCGGGTCGATCTCGATCTTGCCGTTCATGTACCAGTCGACGATCTTGGGCACATCGGTACGGCCCTTCGCTCCGCCGAAAGCCGTGCCGCGCCAGTTGCGCCCCGTGACCAGCTGGAAAGGGCGGGTTTCGATCGTCTTGCCGGCCTCTGCGACGCCGATGATGATGCTGGTGCCCCAGCCCTTGTGGCAGCATTCAAGGGCATCGCGCATGACTGCCGTGTTGCCGGTGCAATCGAAGCTGTAGTCCGCGCCCCCGTCGAGCATGTTGACCAGCGTTTCGACGACGTTGCCGACCTCTTTCGGGTTCACGAAATCGGTCATGCCGAACTTGCGGCCCCATTCTTCCTTGGATGGATTGATGTCCACACCGACGATCCGGTCCGCACCTGCCAGGCGCGCGCCCTGGATGACGTTGAGACCGATGCCGCCGAGGCCGAAGACCACGACATTGTCGCCGACCTGCACCTTGGCCGTATTGGTGACCGCGCCGACCCCGGTAGTCACACCGCAGCCGACATAGCAGGTGGTGTCAAAGGGCGCGTCTTCGCGGATCTTGGCGACTGCGATTTCCGGCAACACGGTGAAGTTCGAAAAGGTCGAACAGCCCATGTAGTGATAGATCGGCTTGCCCTGATAGCTGAAGCGGGTCGTCCCGTCGGGCATCAGGCCCTTGCCCTGCGTTTCGCGGATCGCGCTGCACAGATTGGTCTTGCCCGAAAGGCACATCTTACACTGGCGGCATTCGGGCGTGTAGAGCGGAATGACGTGATCGCCCTGTTTCACACTGGTCACGCCGGGGCCGACTTCACGCACCACGCCGCAGCCTTCGTGGCCGAGCACGCTGGGGAACAAGCCCTCGCTGTCGAGCCCGTCCAGCGTGTAGGCATCGGTGTGGCAGATGCCGGTCGCCATGATCTCGACCAGCACTTCGCCCGCCTTGGGGCCTTCAAGGTCAAGCTCGACGATCTCGAGCGGCTTCTTGGCTTCGAAAGCAACGGCGGCGCGGGTTTTCATACTGCGATTCTCCTATTTGCCCATTCGGTAGGGATGGCGCGAGAGGGCCGCAAGCCAAGTTGCTTGCGGTTCATCAGCAAGCCCTTATGCGGAGACCATGCGTAAACTCATTCTTTTGGTCGCCGTCCTTGCTTCGCCTGTCCTCGCACAGGATGCTCCTGCGGTGCCGCAGCTTAATATGCAGCAGCAGGCATCGCTGAAATGCGGAACGGCGTTTGCCACCGTCGCCCGCGGCCAGACCGATGGCGATGCGGCGATGCTGGAATATCCGGACATGACGGTGAGAGGCCTCGAATTCTTCGTGCGCACCGCTGCCACCTTGATGGACGAAACGGGAGCCGACAGGGAGGCGATGCGCGCATTGGCCATGACCGAAGTAACGGCATTGGCGAGCGATCCTGCATCTCTGAGTGAGATCATGCCTGCCTGCCTGCTCATGCTGGACGCTTCGGGCCTCTGAACCTCGTTCAGACTCGTTTCAGCGGGTTTTTGCTAGCGATCCTGCATCACAGAAATCCGGAAGGACAATCCATGAGCCGTGCTTTGCTTGCCGCCGCTTCACTTGTTGCAATCGCCGCACCCATGCCCGCTTTCGCGCAGGAGACAGAGACCCCTCTCGAGGTCGAAGAACCAGTCGAGCTGGCAGATCTGACGGACAAACTCTCCGATCCGGAACGCCAGCGCGAAGTTGCGCTGATGGCGCGCGCCATAAGCGAAGTGCTGCTGGACTTGCCCGTTGCGCCCCTGATGGAAGCCATGGGACAGATCGCCGGTGAAGAGGCACCAATGGTCGAGCCCGGCACGACCCTGCGCTCGCTCGCCCCGCAAGCGGGCCGCGTGCCCGAAGAAATCGAACGCAACCTGCCGCGCGCGATGGACGCCGTGAGCGCGATGGCTGGCGCGGCGGAAATCATGCTTCCGCAATTGCGCGAACTGGCGCAGCGGCTTGAGGAAACAATTCCGCAAGACCGCTGATCGGACAGTAAATTTTCGCCATTATCGTTCGCACCAGTGGACGCGTGCGCGCTGCTGTCGCATAGGCAGGAGCCATGTGGCAGCTCCACCAATTTCCCCTGTGCCCCTTCAGCCGCAAGCTGCGTCTGTTGATGGGCGAAAAATCGGTCGCCTACGAGCTCGTCCGGGAAAACCCGTGGGAAGGGCGCGACAGCCTGTGGCAGCTCAATCCGGCAGGCAGGACGCCGGTGCTGCACGATCCGGGGCGCGGCGCCACACTGTGTGACAGCCAGGCGATCTGCGAGTTCTTCGAAGAAACGGTCGATCGCAATCCGATGATCTCGGGAAGCGCGATGCAACGCGCGGAAATCCGCCGTCTGACCCGGTTGTTCGACGAAAGTTTCTACGGCGATGTGACCGCGCCCGCCCTGCACGAAAAGATGAAGAAGCGCCTGATCCTGCGGCAGTCACCCGATGGACGGGTGCTGCGCGAGATGGGGCGCCTCTTGCATGGCCACCTCGACTACATCGACTGGCTGGTCGACACGCGCAGCTGGCTGGCAGGGCCGACGCTGAGCCTGGCCGACCTCGCCTGCGCGGCGCAGCTATCGGTGGTCGATTACCTTGGCGCGATCGAGTGGAAGGGCCACGATCAGGCGCGCGACTGGTACATGGTCATGAAAAGCCGCCCCAGCTTCCGCCCGCTGCTGAGCGAGAAGATGGACGGACTGCCCCCGCCTCGGGAATATGCCTCGCTGGATTTGTGAACTCTGATTGGCCGCGAATGGCGGTTTGTATTTATGACGGAAGATGAGTGGTATAGTTCCACCAATGCCAAGGAAATGCTCACGTATATGCGTGAAGAGCGGCCACGCTTTTTCAATTCTCAGGAGCGACAGCTTCAGCGGTTTCTCATCGGTTGCTGTTGGAAAAACGAGGACCTGCTCGCGACAAATGGCCTCAAGGAAGCTGTCAAAAACGCTGAGCGGTATCTTGAGGGGTCGGTCAAACGACAAGACCTCGACCGGCTGGACTATGATGCTGAGGCTGAGGTCTTCGGTATCGAGTATGCCGAAACGTTAGACAGAATTGCCGAGGTCCAAGCCCTGATAGATGGGATTGACCGTCTGGAGGGTGTGCCGTTCGAAGCTGCAAGGAAAGTTCTCGTTGAAGCTGCCTATTTTGCCGAACGGACGCTAATTTATCCTGACATCCACCGGCAGCGCTGGGTAATGAAGGTCTTCAACGATAAGTTCATTTGTGCCGACATTCTGCGAGAACATCTCCATCCGTTCTAAGCAGGATAAGGTGGCTCCACTCACCTCTGACAAACCGGACAGAACCATGTGCTGCGCCCGCCCTGCACGATGCGGCGGATCATGCCGCCGTCCTCGTGGTGGCAGGCCTCGCCCTCGCGGCCGTAGACGTGAAAGCGGGTGGCGAAATAGCCAAGGTTTCCGTCGGGCTGGGCGAAATCGCGCAAGGTGCTGCCGCCGTCGCGGATGGACTGTTCGAGCACTTCCTTTATGGCCGGAACGAGCCGCCGAAGCTGCGGCATCGTGACTTTGCCTCCGGCTTTCCCGGGATGGATGCCGGAGCGCCATAACGCCTCGCACACGTAGATATTGCCCAGACCGGCAACGATCCGCTGGTCGAGCAGCAGCAGCTTGATGGCCTGCTTGCGCCCGCGTGTCGCCTCGCGCAGGTGCTCGGCCGTCAGCAATTCGCCCAGCGGCTCTGGCCCCAGCGCCGCGAATGGCTTCCACGTGACCAGCTCGTCATTCGTCATCAGGTCCACAGAGCCGAACCTGCGCGGGTCGTTCAATGCGAAGCGGTGGCCCGCCGTGTCGATCACGAGATGGTCGTGCTTCTCATCCTCGGCCGGGTCGATCCGCCAGCGCCCGCTCATACCGAGATGGAAAATCATCGCATGGTCACGGCTGGTGTGAATGAGGCCGTATTTCGCGCGGCGCGTCAGATGCGTGACGCTCGCCCCGGTAAGAGCCTGCACCAGATCGGGCGGGAAGGGGCGCCGCATATCAGGCCGGTTCACCTGCACCAGCGTGATAGTTTCCCCTTCGAGGAACCGCGCTAGGCCGCGCACCGTTGTTTCGACTTCGGGAAGCTCTGGCATGGGTTACCCTCTAACACCCTTTGCGCTGGCTACAATTCCCCCTAAGGCACCCCGCCATGAACGACACAGTTTCCTTCGGCTATGAAGACATCGACGAAAGTGAGAAAACCGGCCGCGTAGGCGAGGTTTTTTCCAATGTTGCCGCCAAATACGACGTGATGAACGATGCCATGTCGGTCGGGATGCACCGCTTGTGGAAGAATCGCTTCGTGCGGCGGGTCAAACCGCAGCCGGGCGAACAGATCCTCGACATGGCGGGCGGCACCGGCGACATCGCTTTCCGCATGGCAGAGCATGGCGCCAGCGTGACCGTGTCCGACATCAACCAGGAAATGCTGGATGTCGGGATCGAACGCGCGATGGAGCGCGGGATCGACGGTCTCGTCTGGAGCCGACAGAACGCCGAAGAACTGTCATTCTCCAGCCGCACTTTCGATGCCTATACCATCGCGTTCGGTATCCGGAACGTGACCCACATCGACAAGGCACTTAAAGAAGCGCACCGCGTGCTAAAATATGGCGGCCGCTTCTATTGCCTGGAATTTTCGACGGTCGAATGGCCCGGCTTCAAGGAAGTATACGACCTCTATTCGCACAAGCTGGTGCCGCAGATCGGCAAGGCGATTGCGAACGACGAGGACAGCTACCGCTATCTCATCGAATCGATCCGCCGCTTCCCGGACATGCCCAAGTTTGAGCAAATGATCCGCGATGCAGGGTTCGAAAACACCCGGGTCGATCCGATCATGGGCGGACTTGTCGCCATCCATTCGGGATGGAAAGTCTAGGGTGGCCAAGCCTTCTACGCATATCTGGCGGCTGGGTCGTTGGGCGCGCATTCTCGCACGTCACGGTGCCCTGCGCGGGATTCAGAATGACCCGAATACGCCCGCCCCTGTGAAGCGCCTCATTGGCCTGTTCAGCGTCGGAACCCTTAAATCGAGCGAGCCCGATTATGCGGGTGCGTTTCGCGCCATCGGTCCTGCGGCGATCAAGCTGGGCCAGACGCTGGCGACGCGGCCCGACCTTGTTGGCGAGGAAGCTGCGCGCAACCTGCTGAAGCTGCAGGACGACCTGCCGCCGGTTGACTTCAAACTGATCCGGCAGAGCATCGAGAGCACTTTCGAACAGACGCTCGAAAGCCTCTATTCCGAATTCGATCCCGAACCGATCGGCGCGGCCTCTATCGCTCAGGTCCACCGTGCAGTGACCACCGAGGGCAGGCACGTCGCGGTCAAGGTCCTGCGCCCCGGCGTGCGCGAGCAATTCGCCCGCGACATCGACACCTATGAATGGGCTGCGGCGCATCTTGAGAGCTTTGGCGGGGAGGCTGCGCGCCTGCGCCCGCGGCTCATCATCGCCAATTTCAAGCGCTGGACCGCGCGCGAACTGGACCTTCGCCGTGAAGCTGCCTCTGCATCGGAACTGGCCGAGCACATGGTCGGTTCGCCCGGCTACGAAATTCCCGGCATCGACTGGGACCGCACGAACGGCCGAGTGATGACCATCGATTGGGTCGACGGCATCAAGATCAGCAATGTCGATGCGTTGGTGGCCGCAGGACACGACACTCCGGAAATCGCCAACCGCCTCGTTCTCGCATTTCTCAAGCAGGCGATTGCGGCCGGTTTCTTCCATGCCGACATGCATCAGGGCAATCTGTTCGTGAAAGCGGACGGTACCATCGCGGCCATCGATTTCGGCATCATGGGCCGGATCGACCGGCAAGCGCGGATGTGGCTCGCTGAAATTCTCTACGGCCTGACCACCGGCAATTACAAACGCGTCGCCGAAATCCATTTCGAGGCGCAATACGTCCCGAGCTATCACAATGTCGACGAATTCGCGACGGCACTGAGAGCCGTGGGCGAACCGATGCGCGGCAAGCCGGTCAGCGAATTGTCGGTCGGCCAGATGCTCGACGGGCTGTTCGCCATCACCCGCGATTTCGACATGCAGACCCAGCCGCACTTACTGCTGCTGCAGAAAACCATGGTGATGGTGGAAGGGATCGCGACACAGCTCAATCCCCAGATCAATATGTGGGACGTGTCCGCGCCTTACGTGCGCAGCTGGATCCGCGACGAGCTTGGCCCGGAAGCCGCGATTGCCGACCGCATCAAGACCGATACCGAAACCCTGCTGCGCATTCCCGATCTGGTCCGCCGGATCGAGGACCGCTTCCCGCCCAAGGGCGGCGCGCCTGAGCCGCCGCCGTTGCCCGACATCGAACTGATGTGGGAGCGGCGCACTCGCAAGGAAGGCCGCAGCGGCATTCTTGGCTACGCGCTGGCCGCGGCAGGCGGCGGCCTCGCCGCATGGCTGGCCGCAGCACAAGGCTGGATCGGTTAGGCTGCCTGGCTGCGCCAGCGAAGCATTGCGAAAGTCAGCACAAAAACGTGCGCGGCCTCGACCAGCATCGGTGTCCACCAGCCTTCATAGAATCCGACAGCGAACAGGTTCACCAACCTGCCGGTAAACGCGGTGGCGAATAGCAAAAGGGGAGCTAGCAGTACGTCGCTGCGCCGTTTCCATGCGCCCCAGCCCATGAAGACTGCTGCAACCAGAAAGAACGCAGTAAAATCTCCGCGCATGGCAGACAGACCCATTGGGCCGGTCGCAGTCATGCCGAAATCCATGCCTGCCAAGGCGGGATCGACAAAGAAGCTCACTCCCAGAACGAGATCGAGCATGGCACCCAGCGCAATAAGCGCGGCAAGAATGAAATTCATCGGCGAAACCCCTCCGTTTCCTTTTTTTAAACCATAGGCTGCCAAGGGTATGAGGGCAATCGCGCGCATTTTGCGTGCTGGCAATGACGGACAGGGGGCGCTAGCAAGCGCAACGATGACGCAATGGGAATGCACCAGCCGATCAGCGCGGACGACGCGCAGGACCAATTTGACGGAGCGCACAAAGTGAGCGGACCGAGAATCCTGCTTGTAATTGGCGGCGGTATCGCGGCCTACAAGTCGTGCGAACTCGTACGCCTGATCCGCAAGGCAGGCGGCGAGGTGACGTGCGTGCTGACCGAAGGCGGCCAGCAGTTCGTGACGCCGATGTCGCTTGCCGCGCTGTCGGGCAAGAAAGTCTACACCTCGCTCTTCGACCTCAAGGACGAAGTCGAGATGGGCCATATCCAGCTTTCGCGCGATGCCGACCTCGTGGTCGTGTGTCCGGCAACGGCGGACCTGCTGGCCAAGATGGCTGCCGGCATTGCCGATGATCTCGCCACCACCCTGATCCTTGCTACTGACAAGCCGGTGCTGACGGTTCCGGCGATGAACGTGAAAATGTGGGAGCATTCCGCCACGCAGCGCAATGCCGACTGGCTGCGCCAGGCAGGCGTGAAGGTCATGGACCCGGACGAAGGCCCGATGGCTTGCGGCGAATTCGGCCCCGGCCGCCTGCCCGATCCTGCCGCAATCGTTCAGGCCATTGCTGCCGAACTCGACATAGAAATCGACCTGCCTGAATTGGCCCCGCCAGCGCCGCAGCTCGCACCGCCAACTCCCGAGACCGCAGACGAAGAAACTGCGGACGAGGAAGCGGAAGACATCGCTCTCGAAGCGCTCGAACCGGAAGACGAAGAAGAGGTGGTGAAAAGTGGCGGAGGCCTCGGCGGCCTGCTGTCGATGATTATTCCGCGCTCCACTGCCAAGCGTTCGCACGAGGAAATCGAAGAGGAATTCGAAGATTTCGAAGACCTGCCCGAGCCCGAAATGCTCGACGCAGCGGCGCTTGTCGAAAACACCGAAATCAATCCCGATCTGGGAGGGCCGCTGCTGGCGAAAAAGGGCGGCGCGGCTTCCGCTCCGCCGATCGATCCCGAGGCGCTCAACCACACGGTCGCCCGCAAGGACAAGCGCGCCAAGCCTCAACCGGTCGAGGAAGACGTTCAAACGCAGGAAGTCGCATTCGAAGATTCCCCGCTTGCGGGTCAGGCCGAATTCGATCCCGATCCCGAACATCGCCCGCTCTATGGCAAGCACGTGCTGGTCACCGCAGGCCCGACGCGTGAACCGATCGACCCGGTCCGCTACATCGCTAACCGCTCCAGCGGAAAGCAGGGCTTCGCTATCGCCGCAATGGCCGCCGCTGCCGGTGCGCGCGTAACGCTCGTTTCCGGGCCGGTTCATTTGCCGACACCCCACGGTGTCGACCGCATCGATGTCGAAACCGCCGACGATATGGCCGAGGAAGTGCGCAACGCGCTGCCTGCTGACGCCGCCTTCATGGTCGCGGCTGTATCCGACTGGAAAAGCAAGCACGTGGCCGGCGAAAAGATGAAGAAACGCGGTTCAGCGCCGCCCGCGCTTATCCTCGCGGAAAATCCCGATATTCTGGCTGCCGTTGCAGCCGGACGCAAACGTCCGCACCTGCTTATCGGCTTTGCCGCCGAAACAGAGAACGTGGTCGAAAACGCCAAGACCAAGCGCAAGCGCAAGGGCGTCGACTGGATCATCGCCAACAATGTTGCCGGTGAAGTGGGCGCGAGTGTGATGGGCGGCGATCTGAACCAGGTTCATGTGGTCACCCAGAAGGGCGTCGAAAGCCTGCCTGAAATGGCCAAGGAAGACGTCGCCCGCGAACTGGTCCGCCGCGCCGCGGAAGCCCTGGCGGAGCCTGTAGAGGAAGACATGCATGATTGATCCGGTCGGCGTACAGGTAAAGCGGTTGCCCCACGGGCACGGCCTCGACCTTCCCAGATACGCCACCACCGGGTCTGCCGGAATGGATGTCCTTTCGGCGGAACAGCTTTCCCTGAAACCCGGACAGCGCCATGCTGTGGCTACCGGACTGGCGCTCGCCATACCTCCCGGCTTCGAGATCCAGGTCCGTCCGCGCTCGGGGCTTGCGCTCAAGCATGGCATTACCGTGCCTAACACGCCCGGCACGATCGACAGCGATTACCGCGGTGAACTCAAGATTATCCTGATCAATCACGGCGACGAGAGCTTTGCCATCGAACGCGGCGACCGGATTGCGCAATTGGTTCTGGCGCCCGTGGTTCAGGCCGCGTGGTCCGAAGTCGATGAGCTAGACGAAACCACTCGCGGCGACGGCGGCTTCGGCTCTACCGGCGGCCACGCGAAGCTGGTCTGAACGCACCCCTCAGTCCCTGCCTGCGCGATATAGCAGGAGCGCAGGAAGCACCCATAGGCCGGCGACGAACAATACTGGCCCCCAGTCGGACCGGGACGTAAACTCCGCCACCGTCCCGGCGACGAGAATTCCGCCGATCATGGCTGCGGCGATCACGCTCACGGCGCGTGCGCGCAGCCGAAACGCGAGACTGGCCAACAGCGCGGCGAAAACCATGATCGTGAAAACTGCATTGATCGGTCCATCGCCGATGATGCCGACGGCCGCGTTCACCCAGACAGTGGCGAAGCCAGCGAGAGCCGCGATGATCAGTCCGGCTTTATGAGCCGTACCGCGCCCCACGCGAACAGCCAGCTCGATGCCGCCGCCAAGCGCCGCCAGCATAATGGCCGCGAAGAGGAAATCGCCAATGGTCCAGGCGACATCCCCGCTAAACTGCATCGCGATTGCGGGCAGGGACAGCAATGCCGCGGCGGCACACCAACCGGCGAGGCGCCAACCGTTCAGCCACCTGCGATCACTATCGGTTGTTTCAGTCATGCAGTGATGCTCCTTGAATTGCGTTGGCGATCAGGTGCTTCATTGGCCGCATCAGGTCATGAGCAATTCGTGAGCAATTGCTGAAACCCTTCATCATGGGCGCATCATGCTCTAGCCGTTGGCGGATGGCAGACATTCATCGCTTTCTGAACTTTGGCGAGTTCACGATTGACCTTGCGAACCGCCGCCTCGACCGGTCGGGTGAGCCGATCGATCTGGGCAGCCGCTATTTCGATGCCTTGTGCCTGCTCGCCAGCCATCAGGGGGACCTGGTATCCAAGGACCGCTTCATGGCCGAAGTTTGGAAGGGCATCCCCGTCACCGACGAGGCGCTCACGCAGTGTATCAGAACATTGCGCCGCGCATTGGGTGACGAGGCAGCCGCGCCGCGCTATATCGAGACGGTGCCCAAGCACGGCTACCAGTTCGTAGCCCCCGTATCGCACGGCAATGAACCAAGCCCGCAGCGTGCTATACAGGCGCATGCCGGAAGGATTGTCGGAGCCACGACAATAGGCGGGCTCGGCGCGGGATTGATCGGCGGATCTTTCTACGGGCTATTGGGCACTGACGGTGGAGCGGCAGGGCTGGCTACGCTCGTGCTGCTCTGTGTGTCGCTGAGCGTGCTGGGTGCTTCAGGTATCGGGGCGGGAATGGGGCTGGCCTCTTTATGGAGAGGGGCAAAGTCCCCGGCGATCCTGGCTGGCGGCGCCCTTGGCGGATTGGTCGTCGGCGCTCTGGGCTCTGCGCTTGCCAGCTCAGGTCTGGAAGCGATCACCGGTACTTTTCCGGGACGGGTCACCGGCATGTTCGAAGGCATGGCGCTGGGGCTGTCGGCAGGCGCCGCCGTCCTCATGGCCGAGCGTTTCGCCCGGACACCGCGTATAGCGTTGAGCGGGGCGGCCGCGGCTGGGGGAACACTTGCCGGACTGACCACTCTTGGCGGCGGATGGTTCCTTGGCTCGACGCTGGCCGTGCTCGAAGCGCAATTTCCGCAGTCGCATCTCGAAATCGCAAATCTGGGCCGCGCTTTTGGCGAGAGCGGGTTCGGCGATACCGCGCGTTTCGCCACCGCGATGCTGGAGGGCAGCGTATTCGCCGCTTCGATAGGTCTCGCCTATCTGCGCTGGCGCAAAGCTTGAATACAAAAAGGGCGGCCCGATCCATGGCCGCCCTCAATGGTGATCCTCATTGCGAGGAAGTGTTCGTCCTGCCGGGTCAGTCTACGCGGCGGACAGTCTTTTCTTCCGGCTTGATCGAAATGCGCACCGTCTCGCCCGAATTGCCCGGGAAATCGGTGAACATGGCTTCGACCAGGTTCGGCACAAGATATTGCAGGCGGTCCGAAGTGGAAAGCGCCTGGGCCTTGCCTTCGAACAGACGTTCGCCGGTGGCCGCGCGGTCGATCTTCATATCGACGCCGCTGGTGTAGACTGTGTAGCTGCGCACTTCAGGGCCGCCGAACCACGGGTCGTAGAAACCGTAACCCCAACTGCTGCCGAACCGGGTGCGATAGCGCAGCGATGAACGGTAATACCGCGACCGGTGGAAGCCGCGATAACGATCCCACGGTGAATAGAACGGGTCATAGAAACCGGTTGAGCGCACCCGCTCACGGCCCTTGTCGACACCGTAGTCGAAACGGACCAGCAGCGTTGCATCATCGGGAGACGCAGCCTGGACATAACCAAGACGCTCCATCTGCGCTTCGACCTGATCGGCATAGAGTGAGAACTCGAGGCCGCCCGCAAGCGCCGGATCATCGGCCACTACCGCAAAGCTTTCGCCAGCAGGTGCGGGAAGCTGCGTTTCGAAACGCGTCACGTCGGCCTTGAAGCCGGGCGTCGCACAGGCAGCAAGGCCTGCGATAATCATGGGAACGGAGGCCAGCTTGAGTTTGCGCCCCAAACCCTTTTGAAGGGTAGTCATAGCATAGTCCTTTCGCGTCTTGGCGATGAGCGTACACCATTTGTGCATTGTGGTGCAGCCTGCCTTTCCCCAAGACAATCCGCCTCTAACTGTCATGACTTCTAAGCCATTGGCCCTGAACTGGCTTTGAATGGGCAGATTCACATTTGATGTATGAATTCCGAAGGGTTGTCTGCTCCGCCCTACAGGCGCTAAGGGACGCGGCGATAGCTAACATTTTCGAGTAAGGCAGACACCCGCCATGGCCGGCCATTCCAAATTCAAGAATATCATGCACCGCAAGGGCGCGCAGGACAAAAAGCGCTCGAACCTGTTCTCAAAGCTCAGCCGCGAAATCACCGTGGCGGCCAAGATGGGCATGCCCGATCCGGACATGAACCCGCGCCTGCGTCTGGCTGTCAACGCGGCCAAGGCCCAGTCCATGCCGAAGGACAATATCCAGCGTGCAATCGACAAGGCATCGGCCACCGATGGCGAGAATTACGAAGAAGTGCGCTACGAAGGCTATGGCCCCGGCGGCAGCGCGATCATCGTCGAGGCGCTCACAGACAATCGGAACCGCACCGCTACAGCCGTGCGCACCGCTTTTTCCAAGAACGGCGGCAATCTGGGTACGGAAGGTTCGGTCCAGCACGGATTCGAACGGCTTGGCCTGATCGAATATCCGGCCAGCGTGGGCGACGAGGAAAAGGTTCTGGAAGCCGCCATGGAAGCCGGTGCGGAAGATATCGAAAGCACTGATGATGGTCATACCATCTGGACCGCTGCTGATGACCTGCACCAGGTCGCAACCGATCTTGAAAAGTCCTTGGGCGAAGCTGAAAACGTCAAGCTCGCATGGAAGCCCAACCTTACGGTCGATATGGATGAGAAGGGTGCGTCCACCCTGCTCAAGCTGATCGATACGCTCGACGATGACGATGACGTACAGACCGTGTGGGGCAATTACGAGATTTCCGACGAAGTCATGGCCAAGCTTGATTGAAGCTGCGGGAATGGCTTCTTGCACTGATGCTGGGAGCCGCGTTCCTGCTTGCCATGGCATGGCGGCTGGGCTGGATGATCGGGCTGTAAGCTCGTGCTGATACTGGGGCTGGATCCCTCGCTATCGTGCACGGGATGGGGGATCGTGCGCACACAGGGCTCGCGCATCACCCACATTGCCAATGGACAGATCGCCACTTCGCCGCGCGCGGCCCACGCCGACCGGCTGGCGCAGCTCTACCAAGGGATCGTCGCTGTAATCGCCGAGCATCAGCCCGAACGGGCAGCGGCGGAAGAAGTCTTCGTTAACAAGAACCCGCAATCTACGCTGAAGCTGGCGCAGGCGCGCGGCGCAGTCCTCGCGGCATGCGGAACCGCCGGACTGCCGGTCAATGAACACTCGGCGCGGCTGGTGAAGAAAGCGGTGGTAGGAACCGGCGCGGCCGATAAAGCCCAGGTGCAGGCCATGCTGAAAGTGCTCTTGCCGGGTGTGAGCCTTGCCGGGGCCGACGCGGCAGATGCCCTGGCAGTGGCAATTGCCGACGCGCATATCTCCCCGAGAATCTAAGGAACTGACATGAGCTTGCAGATGTACGGCATTCCCAATTGCGACACCGTGAAGAAGGCGCGCAAGTGGCTGGATGCCAACGGCATTGAATACAGTTTCCATGATTACAAGAAGGTGGGTGCTGACCCGGCAAAGCTTGGCGCCTGGTCGGATGAGGCCGGGTGGGAAGCGCTGCTCAACAAGCGCGGAACCACGTTTCGCAAGCTGAGCGACGATCAGAAGTCAGACATTGACCGGGCAAAGGCCATCGCATTGATGGCCGAGCATCCCAGCATGATCAAACGGCCCGTGCTGGAGCATGCCAGCGGAATTCAAATCGGATTTTCGGAAAGCGATTGGGCAGCGGCGCTTCAATAGCCGCTTTTGTTGCCCCAGCCTTTGTCGTCACCCTGGGTGATCGACCGGGCATTATCGTTCGAGGCACTGGTGATTTGCCGCTTGATCGAACCAAGATCACTGCCGGATCCGTACAGCAGGCCGATCCCGATTGCGGCAAACAAGATGAGTTTTTTGATCATGATTACGCGATTCTACTGAGATAACCTCAAGATCGCGTTAAAAAATGTGGTTTCCGACCCGGGTCATGGCCCGCGTCCGGGCCGCAACGTGCACTCCGCCGCCGTTGGATCGCTGGCCGGATTGCTGGAACTCGGCGCGACGGCCTGGGTTTTGATCGAGAGTCCCGCGATTGTGCGGTCGGCATTGGAGTATGCGGATGAAGACCGACGACGATTGGATGCGGATCGCGCGCGATTATGCCGTTCAGGAAAAAGGCAGCGATCCTGCCAACACTCCGATAGCGGCCGTCCTGGTGCTTGATGGACGGGAAATCGCCCGCGGAGTGAACCATACGCAGGAATGCTGCGATGCTACTGCTCATGCTGAAATCGTCACCTTGCGAGCTGGCGGCAAGGCTTTCGGAGAGATGCGGATCGAGGGGGCGACGCTCTACTCAACGCTCCAGCCATGCGGGATGTGCACCTTCGCCAGCATTTGGGCAGGTGTCAGCCGGATCGTCTACGGTGCCGGGCGCAAGGACGTCCATGAAATGTATTTCGAGGACCGTCATCTCTCGACCCTCGATTTCGTGGCCGATGCCTACAAGGACGATCTGGAGCTGGTCGGCGGCGTTTTGGTCAACGAGTGTGCGCAGCTCTATTTCAGGCCGTGGGATGAAGTGCCGGAAGACGATCAGGCCAATGATTAGTCCGCGCGGCGCGCCGTCACGATGTAGTTGAGGGAAAGATCGCCCGAAAGGTGCAGGCCCTTCATCGGTGAAAACGCGATCCCGCTCGGCTCGCCCATTTCCAGACCGATGCTGCCCAGCAGTTCGCCCAGCTCTTCAGGCGTGATGAAGTCGTCCCAGTGATGCGTCCCCTTGGGGATCAGCCCCACGCCCTCGGCCGCGCCGATCATCAGCAAGCGCGATTGCGGTGTCCGGTTGGGCGTGGACAGCACCATCAACCCGTCATCGGCAAGCCGCACAGCAAGTTCGCTAAGGAAGCGCCGCTTATCCGCGACGTGCTCGATCACTTCCATTGAAGTGACGAGATCGAACTTGCCGAGGTCCTGCGCCCCGATTTCGCCGGCGATATAGCGGATATCGAGGCCTACGCCTTCTGCATGGACACTTGCCGCCGCCACGTTTTCGGGCGCAGCATCCACGCCGGTGACTTGCGCACCCATGCGGGCGAGCGGTTCGGCGAGAAGTCCGGCGCCGCAGCCGACATCGAGCGCGCTCTTTCCGGCAAGCGGGCGCGCATTGCGCACGTCGCCCGCCCAGTGGACGTCTATCGCATCGCGCAGGAAGGCGAGACGAACGGGGTTGAGCTTGTGCAACATGGCTGACGAACCCTTGGGATCCCACCACTCCTTGGCCAGCTTGCCGAAATGGGCGGCTTCTTCGGGCCGGATCGTTTGGCCGCCTGAAGTATTGCTTGGCTTGTCGGTTGTTGCATCGCTCATGCTGGGTGGCTAGCAGCCAAAGACCAAGCATTCCAGCACGGAGACCCTTTCGTTTGGCCCGTATCGTGATGAAATTCGGTGGCACCTCCATGGCGGGGACGGAGCGCATCCGGCGCGTGGCCAATCTCGTGCGCAAACAGGCGGCGGGCGGCAACCAGGTGGCTGTCGTCGTCAGCGCCATGGCGGGCGAGACCGACCGGCTGGTCAATTTCTGCCGCGAAGCAAACGCGCTCTACGATCCAGCAGAATACGATGTAGTCGTTGCCAGCGGCGAGCAGGTGACCAGCGGCTTGCTCGCGCTCACGCTGCAATCGCTGGGCGCGAAGGCGCGCAGCTGGCTCGGCTGGCAGCTTCCGCTCCGGACGGTGGAGAGCCATGCCAAGGCCCGCGTCGAGAGCATTGATGGCGAGGCCTTGATTGCTTCCATGGAAAGCGGCGAGATCGCCGTCATTCCCGGCTTTCAGGGCGTTTCCGACGAGGGCCGCATCACCACGATGGGCCGCGGGGGCTCCGATACGAGTGCCGTGGCGATTGCTGCAGCAATAGGCGCTGATCGCTGCGATATTTATACCGATGTGGACGGCGTCTACACGACCGACCCCCGCATCGTTGCCAAGGCGCGTAAGCTGAAGGCGGTGACATATGAAGAGATGCTGGAACTTGCCAGCGTCGGCGCCAAGGTACTTCAGACGAGATCCGTCGGACTGGCAATGAAGGAGGGCGTGCGTGTGCAGGTCCTCTCCAGCTTTGTCGGCGACGATGCAGTCCCTGCAGATGACCTTCCGGGTACGATGATCGTGTCGGAAGAAGAAATGAACGAACTGGTGGAGAATGGCGAAGTGGAACGTCAACACGTAACCGGAATCGCGCACGACAAGAACGAAGCCAAGGTGATCTTGACCCGCGTGCCCGACAAACCCGGCGCAGTCGCCCATATCTTCGAACCGCTGGCCAGGGCGAGCATCAACGTCGATATGATCATTCAGAACGTGGGCCGCGACAAGGGCGAGACCGACGTGACCTTTACGGTGCCGCAAGCCGATCTGGCGCGCGCGCAGGCGCTGCTGGAAGACAAGCGGGACGACATTGGATACAACCGCCTGATTACCGACAGCAAGATCGCCAAGATCAGCGTCGTCGGCGTGGGCATGAAAAGCCATGCCGGCGTTGCGGCAACCATGTTCCAATCGCTCGCCGATCGGGGGATCAACATCCAGGCCATCACGACTTCCGAAATCAAGGTCAGCGTGATGATCGACGAGGACGAGACTGAGCTTGCGGTGCGCGTGCTGCATACCGCTTACGGGCTCGATGCAGCGGATGAGGCTGCTTAGGTTCAAACTTGAACAGGCACTCGACGCATGGAGCGATTTCGCAATCGATTGCTGGCTCTACGCTTTTCGTTTTGCGCTTGGTCTGCTCACGGTCTTCTTTTTCTGGGGCCTGACCGGAAGATAGGTAATCATCGCGTGGGACAGGGTCGTCGAATATTTCTTTCCGACAGCGCTCGGGTTATTCGGGCTCGGTATCCTGTTTGCCGTGCTTGTCCGGGTGGAGAGGGCATTCGCAAAGGAAAAGAAGACAAGGGCGCCACGGTTGAGTGGTGGTAGGACAGCCACGACGCGCCGCACGATACGGCAGCAGTGGGGCAATCGAAAGCGCAAGAGGAAGTAATGAGTCACACCGCCAAAATCCTACTTCTCGGCTCGGGCGAACTGGGCCGCGAATTTGCCATCTCGGCGAAGCGTCTGGGGGCTTATGTCGTGGCCTGCGACGCTTATGACGGGGCACCTGCCATGCAGGTTGCGGATGCGCGCGAGGTGTTTTCCATGCTCGACGGCGCAAAGCTTCGCGGCGCGGTTGAGCGGCATCGGCCCGATTTCATCGTGCCGGAAATCGAGGCGATCCGAACATCTGTCCTCGCAGAACTGGAGGACGAAGGCTTTACGGTGGTGCCGTCTGCCCGCGCTGCGCAGCTGACGATGAACCGCGATGCGATCCGCGATCTGGCTGCGCATGACCTGGGTCTGGTGACGTCGAAATACCGTTATGCCAAAAACCTGGAAGAGGTCCGCGCGGCTGCCGCGCACACCGGTTTCCCCTGCGTGATCAAGCCGGTGATGTCCTCATCGGGCAAGGGGCAGAGCACGGTGCGCGAGGAAGCCAGGCTGGAAGAGGCATGGGATTATGCCTGCGCCAATATGCGCGGCGACCGTAGCCGGGTGATTGTCGAACAATTCGTCGATTTCGACTACGAGATCACCTTGCTCACCGTGCGCCACAAGGGCGGGGTCACCTTCTGCCCGCCGATCGGACACCGGCAGGAACGCGGCGACTATCAGGAAAGCTGGCAGCCCACGCCGATGACGGACGCGGCCATCGCCAAGGCGCAGGACATGGCGCGCAAGGTCGTGGATGATCTGGGCGGGTATGGGCTGTTCGGCGTGGAATTCTTCGTGAAGGGGGAAGAGGTTATCTTCTCGGAACTGTCACCGCGCCCGCACGATACCGGCATGGTTACGCTGGTCAGCCAGAACCTGACGGAATTCGACCTTCATGCGCGGGCCGTGATGGGCTTGCCGGTTCCCCCGCAAATGCGGGCCCGGCCTTCGGCGAGCGCGGTGATCCTGGCGGAACAGGACAGCGACGATCTTTCGTATGACGGTCTTGCCGACGCTCTCGCCGAAAGCGGCACGGACTTGCGTATTTTCGCCAAGCCGACCAGCCGCCCCTATCGGCGCATGGGTGTCGCGCTGGCGACCGCTGGCGACACCGACGAAGCCCGCCGCAAGGCGCGTGATGCAGCGGCCAAGGTGCGGATCAACTACGGCGATTAGCCGAAGAAACGGTCGATCGCTAAACACGAGGCGATGCCCACCACGATGTTCATGGGCAAGCCGATTTTCAGGAAGTCTGCAAAGCGGTAATTCGCCGCGCCGTATACAAGCGTGTTTGTCTGATAGCCTATCGGGGTGGCGAAGCTGGCGCTCGCGCCGAACATAACCGCCACTACCAGCTCGCGTGGGTCGGCGCCGGTTGCCTCTGCCAGGCCAATGGCGATGGGCGTGAGGATAACGGCAACCGCGTTGTTGGTGACACTTTCGGTCAGGAGGCTGGTGAGGCCGTAAACCGCGATCAGGACGACCAGCGGCGAGGCGGCGGCGAAAAAGGGCTCTGCCCAGCCGACGATAAGCTCAACTGTCCCGGCGTTCTCCAGCCCGATCCCGAAGGCCAGCATGCCGAAGATCAGTACCAGTGTGTTGCCGTCGATCGCGCTCCACGCCTCTTCCGGCTCGAGGCAGCGGGTGAGCAGCACGAAGCCCGCGCCCAGCAGGGCAAGCGCCTGAATCGGCAGGCTGAAGAGTGCGGCCAGCACCACCACACCCACAAGACTGCCGATGGCAAGCGGCGCGCGGTGGCGGCGAAAGGCGCGCGTGGGGGCGTGGCTCACGGTACCGAGCCCGGCATTGCTATTGAGCGCCTGTGCTGCGTCGTTCCCTGCTGCGATCAGCAGGCGGTCGCCCGCTCTCACGCGCACCTCGGCCAGCTCCGGTCCAGCGAGGTGGCGAGGGCGTGAGAGGCCCAAGACGCGCACCTTGAGCTTCGACAGCATCGGGATGTCGGCCAGCCGCCGCCCGATGATCGGGTGTGAGGAGGAGACCACCGCCTCGACCAGCGCAAGATCGCGTGGACGATCCGGTCCCGCAGTCGCGACGCCGCCGCCGACGCCGGTCAGCCCGGTGCGGAAGTCGAAGGCTTCGGCGAGCGAGGCAAGCTCGGCGGGGCTCGCCCCTACGACCAGCTGGTCTCCAGCTGCCAGGATGTGCTTTTCGACCTGGCCGCGAGCGATGGCCGCTCCGCGTTTGACGCCGATGATCCGCACGCCGGGCCGCCGCGATAGCGCTATCGTGCCAAGGCGCTGGCCGATCAGCGGGCTCTTCTGCATCACTGTAAGGTGCGACAGATAGGAATCGCTTTCGGTGTCTTCCTTGTCCAGCGCCCGGGGCGGCCGGTCGGGCAGCAGCTTCGGCCCGAACAAGGCGAGGAAGAGCATGCCCGCCCCGGCCGCCGCTAGGCCAACGCCCGTAATCTCGAACATACCAAAAGGAGCGAGACCCTTTTCTTGCGCGACACCATCGACCAGCAGGTTGGTCGAAGTCCCGATCAGCGTCAGTGTGCCGCCCAGGATCGTGAGATAGGAAAGCGGGATGAGCAGGCGCGTGGCTGCCACACCCAGCGCCTTGGCCAGCCGCTTCACAATCGGGATCATGACCAGCACGACCGGTGTGTTGTTCATGAAAGCGGAGGCGGCCATCGTGCCGAGTGCGATTTCGGCTACCGCGAGGCGGGGCTTGTGCCGGGTGCGGCGGATGATCCAGCCAGAGATTTCCTCCAGTGTACCGGTGCGCAGCAAGGCACCCGACAGCACGAACATCGCGGCGATGGTGATCGGGGCGGGATTGGAGAAAACGCCCAGCAGTTCGTCGGTCGACAGGAACCCGAGCAGATACATCCCAAGTCCGCCAAGCGTCGCCAGCACCACCGGGGCAATACGTTCCATCATGAAGCCGGCGAACAGGAAAAGGAGCAACGCCAACCCGATCTGCGGGTGATAGGCTACAAGCGATTCGGGTAGCAGCGCAGGCATTTGCCATCAGCTATCCGAAAACTCCGCCCTGCAAAGCAAATTCGCCTTTGGCTGATGGCAGTGCCGCTTGCCGTTGCGGCAGCCGCAGCCTAAGCGCCCTGCATATGACTACCTATCCAAAGACCGACCGCCTGATGCAGCGCGGCGCAGAATTCCTCGGATCACGTTACGCCATCATGTGCGGCGCCATGAGCTGGGTGTCGGAACGCAGCCTCGTGTCCGCTATCTCGAACGCGGGCGGGTTCGGCGTGATCGCCTGCGGCGCGATGACGCCCGAACTGCTCGAAACCGAGATTGCCGAAACGCAGAAGCTGACAGACAAGCCATTCGGCGTGAACCTGATCACCATGCACCCGCAGCTGTTCGATCTGATTGAGGTTTGCGACAAGGCCGGTGTGACGCATGTAGTCCTTGCTGGCGGCATCCCGCCGAAGGGCAGTGTCGAAGCTATCAAGGGCGGCGACAATCCCGCCAAGGTCATCTGCTTCGCGCCGACGCTGGCGCTGGCAAAGAAGCTCCTTCGCTCGGGCGCGGACGCGCTGGTCATCGAAGGCATGGAGGCGGGCGGTCATATCGGGCCTGTTTCCACCAGCGTATTGGCGCAGGAAATGCTGCCCGAACTGGCCGACGACCATATCATCTTCGTGGCCGGAGGCATCGGGCGCGGCCAGGCGATTGCCGGCTATCTGGAAATGGGTGCGGCAGGCGTCCAGCTTGGCACACGGTTCGCCTGCGCGCAGGAGAGCATCGCCCATGAAAACTTCAAGAAGGCCTTCTTCCGCGCCAATGCGCGCGATGCCGTGGCCAGCGTCCAGGTCGATGCCCGCCTTCCGGTCATTCCGGTCCGTGCGCTGAAAAACAAGGGCACCGAGGAATTCACCGCCAAGCAGCGCGAAGTCGCCGGCACCCTCGACCGCGAAGAAATCGAGATGAACGAAGCGCAGCTCCAGATCGAACATTACTGGGCAGGCGCCCTGCGCCGTGCGGTAATCGATGGCGACGTCGAAAACGGCAGCCTGATGGCAGGCCAGTCGGTCGGGATGCTCAAGGAAGAAGAGCCAGTCGCCGTTATCATCGAAAAGCTGATGACGCAGAGCGAGGAAGCACTTTCCCGGCGATAAGCGGCAGACTTAAAGCGCCGCTATAGGGGTCTCAATCGCATAATCCTTGCGCGCTGCCGGATGACCGGCGCATTACGGCGGCCATGTCCGAACCTCTCGTCCTGACCCTTTCCTGTGCCGATCGGCCGGGGATCACCGCACGCGTGTCGTCCTACCTGTTCGAGCGCGGCGGCAATATCCTCGAAGCGCAGCAGTTCAACGACCAGTCGTCGAACGCCTTCTTCATGCGCGTCGAGTTCGACCCCGGGGAAGCGGCACGCGAAACGATCCGTACCGAATTTGCGGAGATCGCACGCGAATATGCGATGGACTGGAAGCTCACGCTGCGGGACCGGCCGCGGCGGGCGCTGATCATGGTCAGCAAGTTCGACCATTGCCTGGCTGACCTGCTCTATCGCTGGCGCATTGGCGAACTTGCCATGGATCCGGTGGCGATCGTCTCGAACCACCCGCAGAGCGCGATCGAGCACACGGCGCTGGGCGAAATCCCGTTTCATCACCTGCCGATCACCCGTGACACCAAGGACGAACAGGAAGCGCAAGTCCGCCAGATCGCCGAGGATACCGGCGCCGAACTGGTCGTGCTGGCCCGCTATATGCAGATACTATCCGACCGGCAGGCAGCCCATTTTGCCGGGCGGTGCATCAATATCCACCACTCGTTCCTGCCCGGGTTCAAAGGGGCAAAACCGTATCATCAGGCCCATGCGAGGGGCGTCAAGATGATCGGGGCCAGCGCTCACTTTGTCACTGCCGACCTCGACGAAGGCCCGATCATCCACCAGGCTGCGGAACCGATCAGTCACGCGGACAATCCCGACGAGCTCGTTCGCAAGGGTCGCGAAATAGAAAGCCGCGTCCTGGCCGAAGCAGTGCGCCTGCACCTCGAAGAACGGGTTCTCCTCAACGGTATGCGCACGGTCGTATTCAGGAGCTGATCAGGGCGCTGCGATGCGCTTCTTGGCGCGTTCAACCTCCATGCCCTTATCCTCATTGGCCCGCTTGATGACGTATTGGCGGATTGCCTCGATTTCGTCCTTTGACAAAGACTTGGCAAAGCTGGCCATGCCGTTGTCCTTGAGAACCCCGCCGTGGACAATCTGAGACCATGCCTCGCCATTATCGAGCGCGCCGGAGCGTCGTAGGTCCGGCAATTCGGTCGATCCTACGGCCGCCGGGGCATGGCAGACCGCGCAATAACGCGCATACTTGGCACGGCCTTGCTCGATGGTGGCAGAACTGGCCCGCGAAGGCGGGGGATCAAGTGGAGCAAGCGCGAAGTCCGGTTCGGCGGGCAACTGCTCCTGCGCGCCCAACTTGAACACCAGCAATCGGCTGATGTTGCGGACAGGGCGCATATTGTCGATCAGCTCTCCATCGACGGACAAGGCGAAAGCACCGCCCCAGCCGGCCAGCACGGCCACATATTGTTCGCCATTTACCGTATAGGTCATCGGAGGTGCGACGACGCCGGTCTGTGCAGCAAAGCTCCATAGCTTATCACCGGTGGCCGCGTTGTAGGCTGCGAATTCGCTGCCCGAATTGCCTTGGAAAACCAGCCCTCCGCCGGTCGCCAGTACCCCGCCATTCCAGGGTCCGGGGTGCTCGACAGTCCAGCGCGGTTTTTGCGCAACCGGATCCCATGCAACCAGCCTCCCCTTGATCGTGCCTTGCACTTCGCGTCTGATGCCTTGGTCTGGGGGCAGATCGCCTGCGCCCAGGTCGAAGCCGACATTGAACCCGCGAGCCATGTCCGGCTTCCAGTTTTCCTCCGGCGCATAGAGCATGGCCGCCTCGAAGGCCGGGATGTAGACGAGGTTTTCGCCCGGATGATAGGCCATCGGATGCCAATTATGGCCGCCAAGAGGGCCAGGCATCACCAGGGCGGGTTTGCCAGTCCGGTCGATCCGCGTCTCGGGATTCTGAATGGGCCGACCGTTCTCGTCGATGCCCGTCGCCCAGTTCAACGGGATATACGGTTTGCCGCTGATGAACTCGCCGGTGGCACGGTCGAGGACATAGAAAAACCCGTTCTTGGGTGCCTGCATCAGGACCTGACGCTGGCGGCCATCGATTTCCATATCGGCCAGAATGATGTGCTGGGTCGCGGTATAGTCCCAGGTTTCGCCGGGCGTGGTCTGGTAATGCCAGACATATTCACCGGTATCGGGCCGGATCGCGACGATGCTTGAAAGGTAGAGGTTGTCGCCTTCACCTTTCCCGTCGGCCCCCGGGCTGCGATAGGCGCGGTTCCAGGGCGAACCGTTTCCGACGCCGAAATACAGCAGGTCGAGTTCCGGATCATAGGCCATGGAATCCCACACGGTGCCGCCGCCGCCGATCTCGCCGGTTCCCTGTGTCCAGGTCTCTGCCGCCTTCTGGAGGTATTCGGGCGCATCATCGCCTTCGTCGCCGGGGACGGTATAGAAGCGCCATACCTCGTCCCCGTCTTCTGCGTCGTAGGCAGCGATATATCCGCGCACGCCAAATTCGGCGCCGCCATTGCCGATCAGGACCTTGCCATTCACGACGCGCGGTGCGCCCGTGATGGAATAGCTCTTGGTCTGGTCGACTGTGACTTTCTCCCACACGACCGTGCCCGTATCACGGTCGAGCGCGACCAGCCGGCCATCCAGCGTGCCGAGGAACAGCTTGTCCCCCCAGGTGGCAAGGCCGCGGTTCACCACATCGCAGCAGACCTTTACGCCGGTCTCTCCAGGCACTTCGGGGTCATAGCTCCACAAAGGCTCGCCGGTGGCGGCATCGAAAGCGTAAACCTTGCTCCAGGCGGTCGTGACGTAAAGCTTGCCGTCCATGACCAGCGGCGTCGCTTCCTGTCCGCGCGCGGTATCCAGATCGGTGAACCAGGCGAGGCCGAGGTCCGAAACCGTGTCCCTGTTGACCTGATCTAGCGGCGAATAACGCTGTTCCGAATAGGTGCGGCCGTGGCTTATCCAGTTGGCGCTGTCCTGGTCTGCATTGACCAGGCGCATCGCATCGATACCGCCCTCGGGCTCGCCCGATCCACAACTCGCCAGTAACACGGCAGCGATCGCTGCCAGGCCTTGCTTCACCATCAGTCTCTCCCTCTCGGCGACTCTTGAGAGTCGCTCGACCCGGAATGACACTGCCGCCGAACCGGTCACTTGTCCATTGCGCTGGCATCGTTAGGGTGGGCATGGACGGGATTGAGGAGAAACGCAGATGTGTGATGAGCGCCAAGTGGCCCAGTGGGCACGCCGGACAATCAACCGCCGAACCTTTGGCGTCGGAGCCATGGCCGGTGCCGCAGCTGCCTGCACGTCGGTCGAAACCGGTGCGAGCGAGCAGGCGGCAGGCGGTGTTCAGCACCGTAATGTGACTTTCGCGACTTCGGACGGGACGATGGACGGCGAGTTTTTCCACCCGGCCAGCGGCAGTCATCCTGGCGTCATCCTGTGGCCCGATATCGCCGGAATTCGTCCTGCCAAGCGCCAGATGGCAGAGCGCCTTGCCATGGCAGGCTATGCCGTACTTCTCGCCAATCCCTATTACCGCGACGTAGCAGGCCAGCAGTTCGAGGATTTCGCCGATTTTGCCGGAAACGGAGGTTGGGGCAAAGTTACCCCGTGGCGTTCCAAATTCGATGCCAAGACCATTTCCACCGATGCGAGCGCGTGCGCTGGCTGGTTGATGAAGCAGGCGGAGGTCGATTCCGACAGGGGCATCGGCACGCAAGGCTATTGCATGACCGGCAGCTTCGCGGTGATCGCGCCCAGTGCCGACGAACATATTCACGCAGGCGCCAGCTTCCACGGCGGCGGATTGGTCCGTGACGGCGAGGGCAGCCCCCACCGGCTGCTACGCGAAGACGCCCATTACCTGATTGCGATCTCGCAGGACGACGACGCCAAGGCTCCCGAGGCGAAGACGGCTTTGCGCAGCGCGGCAGACACGTCTGGTACGACTGTTGAGATCGAGGTCTACCCAGCCGATCACGGCTGGTGTGTGCCGGATTCGCCAGCCTATGATGAACCACAGGCTGAACGCGCTTGGGCGCGTCTGCTGGCTCTTTACCGCGAGGCTCTCTAGCTCAGGCGCTAAGCCGTTCGGCGAACCGGCCATGCTTGCGGTAGCTGGTCATCCATTTGTCGAGAAACAGGCCGAGCGGCTTGGGGTCGATCCCGAGCTTCTCGAAGCCTGGCAAGTCGCCTGACACAACATTGCCCTGTGCCAGCAAGTCCCATTGGTCGCTGCTCATCGGCGTGCCAGGCATTGCGGCGAAAGTCGCTGAAATGGGATTCGGCACAGGCAGGAACGTGCGCTTACGGCGCTGAGCGTCCGCGATACGCTGGTTGATTTCCAGCATGGTCAGCTGCTCCGGTCCGCCCAGTTCGAACGTCTTGCCGCCGTATTTGTCCGGATCCTCGAGCGTGCGGGCCACTGCTTCGGCCACATCATCGACATATACGACCTGCAGTTTGGATTCCGGCCCGAATACGGGCAGCACCGGCAGTGCCGAAATCAGCTTGGCAAACATGTTGAGGAAATTGTCGTCCTTGCCGAACAGAATCGACGGACGCAGGATCGTGGCCTTGGGAAACGCCTTGAGCACCCGCTTCTCGCCCAGGCACTTCGCCGCAGCATAGTCGTTGGAGGTATCTTCGTCCGGCTCGGCTGCAATCGCGCTGACGTGAACGAACGACTTGGCGCCAGTTTTCTGCGCCGCCTCGGCCATCCAGCCGGGGGCCTCGCCCATCAGCGTTCGCAGATTTCCTTCAAACGAGCCGACGAGATTGACGACCGCATCCGCGCCTTCGATGCAGCGCTCCACACTGCGGCGATCGGTGGCATCGCAGCGCGCAAACTGCATCTGGCCAAGGTTGGCGAGCGGTTTGAGCTTGAACGCCTTTTCCGGGTTGCGGCTCGCAATGCGTAGCCGGGCACCGCGATCGAGCAGCGCCTGGGCAACATAATTCCCGATGAATCCACTGCCGCCCATGAGGACCACGAGCTTGCCGTTCAAACTGCTGTTCTTCGCCATCGAGATTGCCTGTCTTCCTAGGTCTTGGGATATGCCTGCGCCCCTAGCCATAACCAGCGCGCCCCTGCAAGCGTTCCGGCACGCCGATTGCAGTTGACAAGAATCGTCCCCCTTCGCTAGGGGCCCGCTCCTACCTGCAGAGCGGACCAAGATGACCGCAAAGCTGCAAAGTGTGCCCAGATGGCGGAATTGGTAGACGCGCATGCTTCAGGTGCATGTATCCGCGAGGGTGTGGAGGTTCGAGTCCTCTTCTGGGCACCAACACTTTGTCTCACGGCTTCCCGGGAGGTCCCAAGCGGACCTCCAGGCCCTTGGGAAACCAGCAAAAAACTGTCCCATACTGTGTCAGGCCGTCTCACGCCTGCTTGACATTATTGTTGGGTAATTGATGGGTTAGGGGGCAATTACCCAACAGGTGCCTCATGCCTCTCACAGAGCTCGCGATTGAATCGGCAAAACCGGGGCCTGCTCGTCGCAAGCTCACCGACGGCGGCGGGCTGCATCTCGAAGTTGGTACGGCTGGTACCAAGACCTTCAAGCTGTCCTACCGTTTTGCCGGCAAGCAGAAAACGATCACGGGTGGGCGCTATCCTGACATGAAGCTCGTCGAGGCCCGAGCCTGGCGGGAGGAAATGAAGCGCTTGATTAGGGAGGGCACCGACCCTGCGCTGTTGAAGCGTCGACTGCGCCAGCAGCGCCAGCAAGAGGCCGGGCAGACCTTCGAAGCCGTGGCAAGAGAGTGGCACGAAAAACAGAAAGCGCGTTGGGCGCCCAAGCACGCGGCGTGGATCCTCGCGCGATTCGAGAACGATCCTTTCCCCTTGTTCGGCCAGTTACCGATCAAGGAGGTTCGGCATGCAGACATTATGGACCTAATTGCTCGCTACGAAAAACGGGGCGCTCTCGAGATCGGTCGCAAGGCGCTGAGCCACGTCTCGGCTGTCATGCGTTATGCGATCGCGACGGGGCGGGCCGAACTCAATCCGGTCCCCGACACCCGCGGAGCAATGCGCGCTAAGCCTCCAGTCCAGCACCGGGCTCGCTTGCCAAAAGCAGAGCTCCCCGAGTTCTTCAGTAAGCTGGAGGACTCAGGTCACGACCGTGTGACGAAGCTTGCCTTACGCTGGACGATTCTCACCTTGGTTCGCACTGGGGAAACGCGTTTTTTCAGGCCGGAGGAAATTGAGCGGCGATCAGCAACCGAGATCCTCTGGCGTATCCCCGCGAGCCGTATGAAGATGGGCCGAGACCACGTTGTCCCCCTGCCCACTCAAGCCGTCGCTCTTCTCGACGAGATCGAGTTTTACGCCCGGAAAACGGGAAGCCCGTGGCAATTTCCTCAGAAGTACCGCTGGAGAAAGCCGATCAGCGAAAACTGCATGCTACTTTGCCTGTATGATCTTGGGTACAAGGGGCGCGCGACCGTTCATGGGTTTCGGGGTCTCGCGTCGACAATTCTGAACGAACAAGTTGACGCGAATGGAGCACGTAAGTTCGCTTCAGACTGGATCGAAATGCAACTTGCGCACGCTGAGACCAATGCAATTCGGGGCGCATACAATTCTGCCGAGTATCTGGCGCCGCGGCGTGAGATGATGCAGTGGTGGGCAGACTTCCTCGAGGATCAGGAAGAGTTTGGCAAACTCTTATAGAGAGTCTTGGTTTGAACTAGGTGAGAAGGAAGGTTCCTGAGATAGCGACCCCTTCGCGCTCCATTACTGACCTTCCGGTCTGCTTTCAGCGTCCCCAAAACCGGCCGTTCAAAAGCCCAACGCCGCTGGTTGCTCGTTACAAAAGTGGTGAAAGGTCATGACGACTTTGGGGCCGAAAGCGGATTGGCTGCTTTCGGGGAGCCGAAAATCAAATACTGCCATTCGCCTGTCGCGCATGCTTCTTCACATGATTGATACCGACTGTTTGGCGTCGAACTCGCGGTAACGCCGGTCACTAAGTCCGCAGCACTTTAATTTTCTCGAGATGCCTCAGTGCATCGGCATCCAAGCCATTCTTGAAGGCGAAACGCTTGCCTTTCACATCGCCAAAAAACTTCTTGTAGCGATCAATCGTGGCGTCGGCATCTTTCCCGCCAGTAATAACGGTGATGTCAGGTCGATCGCCTTCGGTCAGCTGCACCCGCTTCAGCAAATGCTTGAATTCAAAATCGGCGGCGGGCATCGAATAGCCGATAAAAACCCAGTCGGCGGTGCCCTTAAGGTACCGTTCGGCCGTCCGCCAGCTTGCCGAGTGCATCGGAAAATCCAGAGCTTTGCGATAGCTGAAGGTTGCAAAACGCGTGCCAAGGCTTTTTGTATCGCAATGAGGGCAAGCAGGTGTCCGAATTGCGGGCGGCTTTGACTTTGGCTTAGACAGTGTGGCCCAATCTTTGCGGCTAAACAAAGTTCGCGCGACTTGGTTAGTATCGTTTGGCGGCACCCAGAAGGTTTCGCGACAAGCGTCGCAGTAGAGCCAATTGACCGAGCCATGCGGCTTAAGAATGTGCAGCTCGTCGCCACCGAGCGGCCGTTCGACTAGGTGGTCTCCATCGAACATCATGGCTCGCGCATGACAACCATAATCCACGCGCCGAAGCGTTTGTGCTCGAGCCATGCCGCTTTCGAAGACCGTGTCCCAATTCATGCTGAGGACTGCACTGATGTCGGCTCTGAACCCTTCGAAGAATGTCTCAAGTGCTTGCCAATTGGCGTTCGGCGAACGCTGCCTACGCCTATAGGCTTGTGAGAGCATCCGAATCATTCGCACGATGATCGCTCGACGCACAATTCGAAGGTCTGCTGCCGAATAATGCGGACCGAGATGGTGGCCGGTATTGGCGGACAGATCGACGAGCGTGAAAAGGTCCTCAAGATCAGGCCACTCATCGGCGGTGCGGGATGCGCCTTCGCCAAAGACGCGATCTGCAAAGCTTCTGATGAAGGCTATCTGTCGCGCGCTGGGACCATCAGGTACCACGCGCCCTAGGCTCAAGAGTTCTTTGGTGAATCCGCCAGCCAGTGGAAGGCCGGCGTTGAAGGAAAAGCCAGCGCCGACAACTACAAGGTTCCCAGGATCAAACTCTTTCGCCACACAAGTCTCCACCCATCAGCTTATCATCAATCACGGAACAAAAAAGGATTTGTGTGAAGTGATGGCCTTGTTTCCGAGCGGGCGCGATCTTAAATGTTTGGCGAGTTTGGTTCGGCGTCAAAGTCGTTTTCCAAGTTCTTGGTAGCCGTCACGGTGTGGATCGCGTCGCTGCTGAGCATCACTCTGTTTCAGATTGACCTAGGTTTCGGCCTACAACTTGCGATGGAGATCAGCATGGACAACCTTTTCGACCTTACGGGCGTGGTGAAGCATACGATGTTGTGGTGCCTAGGTGGCGCGCTGATCCATGTAGTGACGGTCCAGGGATAGCGGGCTGCGATCAGCCGTTTTCATCGTAGGGGAGGTTCGAATCCTCCCCACCACACCTTATCCGTAACCAAGACAGATTATGGGCCGGAGGCGGACTGACAAGTTTTGCGTTTTGGCCTCAGAAGGCCGACGGCTAAAGAAGCTCACCGTGATCCTGTCCGAGCATTTTGTTGATGAACGGTCGCATATAAGCGTTGACCGTGTCGAACTCTTTCTTGCGCAGAAGAGACTCCTTCACCTGCGGATTGATCACGTGCCCCTCATATTCTGCACCGTGCAGCGAGACCGTGCCCAAGACCAGCTGCATGTCGCGCGGCCGGTTCTTGAGCGCAAAGGCAATGATGGCGGCCGCATTTTTCTCGTCCTGATCCTGTTGAAGCGGCGTATCTAGGATTATCGGACATAGACAAGAAGTGGTGAACTCGCGGATCGTGTGCAGCAGCGCGAAATGATAGGCGAGAATGGCCCTGGGGCCATAACTGCCCGTCTCGTTGATCTTCGGCGAGACGCTCTTCTTCGCCGCGACTCCGAACGTGACGCCGAGCTCTATCGCAAAGGCGCTGAGCTTCTTGGAGTAGAATGCCACGATTTCCGCCTTGCGCTTAGCACTGCTATGCGCCTTCATCAGCTTGGCAGCCTCTTCCTCCTTGATCTGCCATTCCACTATCCCCCCGTCGATCACGGCCCGTTCAGCTGCAATAGTGGCGTCGACGATGCGTTCGCTCTCGTCCTTGAGCATGTCGCGGAGCTTTACCTCTCCGCGCTTCTCCTGGAGCAGGGCGTCAATACGTCCGATACGGTCATCATACACCCGCAGCGATTGCATCTGGCGCGCCACATTGGCCTCGATTTCGACCAGCGAGTGCCGCGCACTTGCAAGGAAGCCCCTGCATGCGTCCGCGTCACTGATCAGGCTGAAGCGGTTCGCGAAGTCGTTTTCATGGACGGTATTGCAGGTGGGGCACATTACCTGGGCGTCCGCCAGATTCTGAGTGAACTTCACGTCCGCATCGAGTTCGGACAAGGCAGCACGCGCGATCTCGATCTCTTCAACGAGCACGGCCCGACGAGACTGGAGTTCAGAGATCCTGTGCTTTACCCCGTCATAGATCGCGCGAAGCTCATTCAGCTCCGCCAGCAATTGCTCTATCTGACTTCCGAACAGTTCCGGCGAGAAGGTCGTCGTTATCGGGGAGCGGCCGTTCCGCAGCCGCGCGGTCGCGCGATCCAGCGCGTGTCGCTCGGCCTTGAGTTCGTTCTGTTCGCGTTGCGCATCCGCGCGCTGGGCCTGCGCGCTGTAATATTCCCTCGGCCGGATGCCGGTATGATACTCCAGAATGCTCTTCTTGAAGTTGGGGAACATCGCGAGGCTCTTGAACGAACTCCAGCTGTCGTCCCAACCTCGATCCTGATCCTGATAGAACGGCAGGAAGCAGAATTGCGGCGGCGGCACCAAGAGATCGTTCGACCTGGTGGCCAGCTGAATTGTGAAGTCGAGCAGCTCGGCGACCTTGGGGCCGACCTCCTTGACGAGCGATGTCCCGGTCCAAAGGAGATTGTCCGTGGCATCGAACAAGGCGAACTGGTCGTCGAAACGGAGCATCGAGTGGACCTCGCCATCCACGGAAAATTCGAGCATCGTGGCAACCGATGCCTTGCTCCACTTCTCGTTCACGACCGAAGCGTCAGCACCGAACGCGCCGTAGATGGACTTGATGAGATGCGACTTCCCGGTGTCGTTGTCGCCAAAAACTACGGTCGTGCTGTCATCAAACTGCTCATCTCTCGCCTTCCCCTCGATTCGAGACAGAAGAAGAAGCCTTCGCAACTTCAAGTTTTTCATGAGACTTCTTTCTAAGGCTTCTGACAAGTCGCTTGTACTTTTCAGATTTGGCTATGCGAATATATTTCATAGATGATCATTGCCTTCAGTCTTGATGGACTAAATGGAGACAAATATTTTTTTCCAACTTCTTCGGCCTGCAGGTAAATTGCCTCGACCATATCAACGAGGCTCAAGGCTTCATCATCGATGACCGTCACAAGCGCTTCGGCGATTCTCATACGAATTCGTTGAACCGCACGATCAGCCGAGTTCAGAGCGGCAGCCCGATAGACTGAATATTCCTGACCGATGCGGAGCTGTTCCGCGAACGGGTAGCTCAAGCTTGGCGTTATCGCGCTCCAATCCGGAGACCGATTGTTGCTCTGAATAGCATCCAACCACTCCTGCACGTTGGCCTTGGTCAGCCCTTTCTCCTTGATTGCTTGCTGCAGAGAGCTGGTTTCACCGGAAAAATTGGCCTTTCTGCGACACTCGTCGGCGATCGCCTGATAGACGGCCTCCGGACTGAACCAAACCGTGCCAAGCTGCTCGGCAATGAAGGTCTGCAGCTTGCCCTTTGTATGGGAAGCTACGTCCCCTAGGCTGAGATCGGTGCGTTGGAACCCCAGTATCCCAACCTGGGCTTCGGTCGCGCTGGGATAGGCCTGCTGAACCGATGCCACGATCTTCTTGAAATCATCTGATGAGCATTCGTTCAAGCGGAAAGCGTTCTTGGCAGCGTTGAAACCGCAAAGCTGATTCGACACGAAATCGGCCGATAAGACCGCGCCCTGAAACTTGTCGACATTGTCGAACATCTTGTCGATGTAAGAGGGCTTCTCTTTCACACCATCTTCAGTTTTCACCTTTTGCCGCTTGAGCAAAGAGGTCAGCGTCCAACCACCGTTGGTTGCCTTTGACTTGACCTGATAGAAGCGAACCGAGCTGGGATTTGTGGCGCTATCGAGCAAAGCGACATCGTCGTGGAACTCGAAAACAATGGCGTAGTCATCATTGGTTCCGTGCTGCTGGAACAGCAGAGCCAACCCCCACATGGTCTGGAAATCATAGCGACCTCCGGTCGCTCCCTTCTCACGCACAGGCGTGCTGACCAAATCTGTTGCTAAGACCATATACGCCCCTTGGACGCGATTTAATGCCTGCAACTGGAAGATTATGCAATCTTCAAGAAATTATCGCCCAGCCAGATTCGTGGCGGTGCTCGGCGAGAACCCCCTGTAGTATCTGCGACCGCTGCTCCGGTCAGCATCTTGGCGGAACTCACGCCATCCGCAAAGACCGCTTTCAGGTTTGGCTTGCCTATTTACGAAGGGCCTAAATGGGGCGCTTTGCTGACCGACTGTTGTTGGGCCGACTGCCGTCAGGCAGCTTTCGGCGGGGGCCACGCAAAAAGCGGACCTTCGATTATCCCGTCATCCCCACTTGATGTAATCGGCCGACAGTTTCCTGAACTCCATCGAGTCTACACACGACGCGTCGGTCGCGATGCGAGCGATCAGGTAGTCTAGGCATTCGGCGATCCGCTGATTGATCACGATAGTACGGACGATCTGGAGCGCGTCGCGTGCATGGACACGGCATCGTTCGGTGCCAAGCTGCGCCTTAATCTCATAGTGCGCTAGCGACGCCATGGCATGTGGCGCGTATTTGTCCCCCGCGACGCCGAGAATCTTGTCGTAAAATTCTTTGGCACCAGGCGACACGCCGGAATTATAGGCCACGCCGTTCCCGATGCGGCAGATCATCACGACCTTGAACAGCCGATTGGCCTGATGTTCGATCACCGCTGTCTGGTCGGGCACATAGGAATGCAGTTCAGACGCAACAGGCGGCTCGTGATGGAAATTGTCCCAAGCGTTGTGAGTGTTGAGCAGGTTGGTGATTAAGCCATCTATGATGATGGCACGTTCGGACGGTGACCGGAACACTTGGCCGCCCACAACTTCGAAGAACTGTGCGCCAAGCGCATGCTTGTCCTTGTAGAGATTGACGTTGTAGCCCTCAAGCACGATGCCCAGTTTGAATTTGGTGTCGTCGTCGCACGCAGTCCAGAGCTTGGGCGCGAAGAGCGTGATGTTCTTGCGGACGGCCGGGTCGGTATCGGGTGCCACGTACAGACCGAACACCGTCCTGATCAAGTTGCCGCAAAGATGGGTCGGCAGTTCGGCAATTTTGGCCTCGATCGAGGCCTTAGCGGTCGGGTCGAGCGGGCCTGTCAGCGTTTTGAGATTGGCGACGAAGCTTTGCAATTGCAGGGCAGCGGCAGTCGGATTCTCGTTGAGGACGTCCTGAACGCAGTTCTGCAGGTAACCGAGCAGCTCGAACGCGTTGATAGAATAGGTCGTCGGGTGAGAAATGCCGTTGTCATTCCGCATGTCCAGAATGTGCTTGAGCTTCTTGTAAGTGGTGTCGGAAATCAGCTCGAGCTTCCGGCAGGTGTCAAGCAGCACCGAGTCCTTGAGCGATGAGAGATGCTCTTCGGTCGAGTAGAACTCGCGCGCCTTAGAGCCACCCACCGCAGCATCGTAAAAAATGTCGAGACCGTACATGACTGCTTTGTTGCGCAGCTTGAGCACGACCTCGTTCCAGACGGCGTTGAGAGAATAGTCAAACAGGCCGACCCCGGCGCCGATCACGAACTTCGATAGATATCGCGCGTCCTTGCGGTGTTCGGCAGGGATCGACGCGATCAGGTCACCAAGATTGTTGCCGATGATCGCGCGCTGCCCCTGATCGGCAATAATGTTCTCGGATGGCAGCCCCATCTGCTCGAGAAACGTCACCAGCATTTGCGCTTGCGGATCGATGATCTCGTTGGACTTGATGGTGATGAGGTCCGCCATATTACTCACTTTATCTTTCGTTGGCCTGCCGGAGCGTCAAATTGCGTTTACTATCGGTGCTAAAGCGCCGACCTTCAACGAAAATCCAGCGCAGCCTTGTCCTATCATCGCGACCTGGAGGGCACGGTTTGCCGACGTTCGCCGCTCAAGTGATAGAGTTACGGTACCGTATCCTTTCCTAATGATGGAGAATGGGGCGCGTCTGTCTAACCTGCGGCGGGGGCTTGACCGCGCCTGAGAGAAATCATGAATTTTTAGCGGCTCCGAAGCGTTTGCGAGCCTCGGTCGCTAGAACACTGAAGCTCGGCAGCGCCGTTATGGCATCGACATACTCGGGATCGTGCACGTATTGTGCTGGCATGGCCGCGAAGCGCTCACGCTCGGCGGCGTAGGCGCGGTGGAGCCAGAGATATTTCTCGATCACACGAACGTCTTTATGGTTGAGACCTGTCTCGATGAGCGTGGCGAGCTTCGCGAGATATTCGGGATAGGCATCGCTATCCAATCCCGCGACTTCGACAACACTCTTCCAAGTGACAAAATCCAGATAGAGCTGCCCGTCGAGATCCGTTTTGACGAAGTGCCGTACATAGGCTTCTTCCTCGTCCGGTGTGTGGCCGGGCTGAGGATGGCGCCGAGCGGCCTTAATGATTCTTGGGTCGAAAATGACGCGCGGGACGCACGCGACTCTCGACTCCATCTCGTGGGCGGTGACCATAGCGGGCCCGACGAGATGACGCTCGGTGTGATAGAGCTTCCCAATCGTCACCGCGCCGCGTAGCAGATAGCCTTGTCCGACGAGCTGGATTAGTGTCAACGCGATCGCATTTGCCATCCAGAACACGCCCGAGATTTCGCTAACCTTGTAGGAAATCACCAAGGAATCGGAAAACTGCGTTACTTGCTGGCTCGGATTGATCGTAAGCTCTCCGGCAACACCTATCGAGTCCAGCGCATCAATAAGCCTTGAGAATTCCTCGACATCCTTTTTGGTGCGTTCAACCACTTCCTTGAACCCAAGGAAATCAATGAAGAGGACTATGCGCTTCTCATATTTTGGAGCGCTAGGTTTCTTGGGCTTCGGCATGTCAGCGACGCATAGTGAAGTGAGATGCGTCATACTAGATCTAACGGCAGCTAACGGTAAACGGTCGGTACGCCGCGAACGGCGACTTTGTGGGCGCAAAGCTGAGGGTCAGTACAAAAGTGAAAAACGAACGTTGCGCTTACCCTGTTACCCTGATTGGAACCGCTGAGGTTGCGGTGCCGGCGGTCTGCACAACGCTTCCCGCGGTGTGACTCAAGAGATCTCGCACACGATCGCCGAAAGATTATCATTCGACCCCAATGCTTCCGCGACGTCAAAAATTCGTGGCAACTCGCCCTGAGGATCTCTTTCGGCCAATAGCGCTAGCGTTGAACTCGCAACAAAGTTGTAAAGCCCGTCCGAACAAATCAGCAACCTTCTGGCTTCGGTTGCGAGAGTGGTGATCCTCGGAACACCCTGAGCCGGACCCCCGCCCAAAAAACGAGTTATAGCAGATCTATTCATCGTTGACCGATGGTCCTCTGTCAGAAGGCGCTGTTCATGGGAAAGGTCGTAAACTCTGGTATCGCCCAGATTAAAGATATGCGTAAAATCCGCGTTCGTGCTGATTCCTGCAATTGTTGTCGATGGGCGTCCTCTCGATGACTTCAATCCCTGCACTGCTAAATCAGCGGTGCGGAGAAGCTTTTCCAATTGGAGTGGGTCATTCCGTTTCACAGAGTGTGCGGTTAAGGTTCGAAGTGCTGTAATCGCAGCTAAACGCCCATCGGGACCACCGCCTACTCCATCTGCGATTGCGACAACCTCCCCATCCCAAGAGAGTGTAATTGCACCGTGAACAACGGTGTTTTCTTCTACTAGGCCAAGGCCCGGTGCGACACAGGCATCTTGATTTTCGGCGCGCAGTCCACACCGGCTCAATGCCCAATAGCGCAAGGCCGTCACCCGCGTTCTCCGGATCTGGAGATGCGACGCACAAATTTATCTGCAGCAGCATTTACCTGATCGCGTATTGTAACTTTCATCCCCCATTCTTCCCTAAACGCTCGTCTCGGGTCGCCTCTGAATGAGAGCCAATTGAAGCTTGTTGTGACGAGATACTCGTCATCTTTGATCAGTATCTTCGCGTGGGTATCTCCAAGCCTCGCGAGTGTAAAATTCTTGTTGCTCTTGGCGAGCTCATCGAGCTGGTTTTCCAGCTTGGGGAAGTTGCGATCGTCGCCTAGCCCATAGCCTATGTAAACCTTGACCCCCGAAGAAATGAGGTTTTTCAACTTCTCCATGAAGGTTCGATCTACCACCGCGGGTGTGATCCATGGTGAAACTATGATTAGTCTTCGGCGGCTGGACTGAATAGCATCGCGCAATAACTCAGGGTGCTCATAAACTGATACCATATCCACTCCGGCGCTTGCAGCACCAGAAGACTTTTGGTCGCCATCAGCAAACTTCGATCTAAAACGCTCTGCGGCATCCTGCCTGCGCTGAATCGCACTGCCTTTTGGCCCCCGAAGTGGCCCAATGGGGAGATTCAAACCGCTCTGATCCTTTTCAGCAGTTGCCTTAAGGATGGCGGATTCCATTCCCGACTTTTGGGGACCGTCGGAATTGGCAAATGCAGCCTCATGTTCTTTCGAGAGCCTGCCGTCGATAGCGAAGCCCACCTGTATCTCTGATTTAGTATCCGATCTAAAAATAAGCGCCGTGGCCGGCACAAAGTGCATATAGGCCCTCTCAACAGACTGGACCTGAAGAATGTCTGGAGATTGGACCCGCTTTGATTTCCCGCCCGGCAGGACCTTCTGCAGCTGCTCTGCGTCAATCTCGTCGGCCTCTGGTCGGTTGGACGGATAAGGCCGAATTTCGCGCATTCCCCGTTCTTTGAGGTAGCGCGGCTCCAAAGCATGAGGTGGTTCTATTGGCTTCCTCGTCAATCCATCGAACCAGAAGATTAGCGCTTGCTCTCGAGGCGCTTTGAGTTTCTCCCCCTGCAAGATCGAACGGCTTTTCTCGGTTAGCGAGAGGGTGCCGTCTGAGTTTACTTTGACAGAGTCCTCGCGCAGGAGGGTTGAGGCTGTGGCCTCAACTAGGGTAGTCGCCAAA
Source organism: Qipengyuania psychrotolerans (assembly GCF_019711355.1). NCBI lineage: Bacteria > Pseudomonadati > Pseudomonadota > Alphaproteobacteria > Sphingomonadales > Erythrobacteraceae > Qipengyuania > Qipengyuania psychrotolerans. The sequence continues at coordinate 2,253,680 of NZ_CP081297.1, read as the reverse complement.
CCGAGGAACGCGGCGATCTCCTGAGGATCGGTCAGGCCCGCTTCAATTGTTCGAAGCACGAATTCTTCGATCGCCGAAAACGCCTTAGGCTCTAGGGTCAGAACAATAGACCTAATCTTGTAAACCGGCAGGCCGACCTCTTCAAAGTCGACGACCCTATAACCAGGGCGGTCATCATGCTGTTGAGCGATTTCCTCTGGAGACATCACTGAAGTTCCTCCACCGCGCAGTCATCTGGATTGTCTTCAATGTATCGGATCACCGCCTGAAAAGGATTCCTTCCACTCGTTTCTCGGCAAAAGTCCAAATTCCCGAAGATCGCGAGGCCAATCTTTGCCCGCGACAGCGCCACGTTGAGCCGCTCACGCTCCTTCAAGAAGCCAATTTCACCAGCGTCGTTGCTCCGGGTCACGGAATAAATAGCAACGTCCGCCTCCTTCCCTTGAAAAGAGTCAACGGTCCCGACCTCAATCTCTAGCGTTCGGCAGCGTTTTCGATAGGTGTCCAGCATCCTCTCGATTGCCTCGACCTGCCCGCCATAACCAGAGAGGATCGCGACCGAGTATTTCATTTTTCGCTGCGACGCGGCCAATTCTAGTCTTAGCAGCATGCTCGCTATCTGATTGACCTCCGTCTGATTGACAAAGGTTCCTCGGCGTCGGGTTTCGTTCGAGTTTGGCAGGCCGCCAGTATCGAACCAGGTCACGGGCTTCGGCATCGCGTGAGCTTTCACGAGATATTCGCATGTATCCTCGTTCACCGAATTGAGTCTTCGATCATAAAAGCATTCACTCACGAGATCACCGATCGCACGTGTCATGCGATGCTGCGTATTCAAACTTAGCCGGCAGTCCTCTGGGACCGTCGAAATAAGATGATCCAGCAGAGTTCTGCGCAAATCGCCCTTTGTTAGGCCGTCTTGAGCAAGCAATTTTCGAGCTTCTGGACTAGCGTCGGAGTAGGGTGGAAGCTGATTTGGATCGCCCACAATTACCCATCGTTTCGCCTTTGCCATTGGCACCAATATTTCAGTCGGAGATGCTTTCGACGCCTCGTCGACGATGCAAAGGTCAAACTCAACCGATTGCATCGCGCTTGCTGCCACGCCAAGGCAAGTTCCACCCACGAAGTTGCACTCACTGATGTAAGCTCCATGGAAATCACTTGAGTGGCCGAACCTTTGCCTCCACTCTTCGGCTAATCGCAGCAATTTCCCGTACTGTTGACCGGCTTCTGAATGCATCAGGAAATCTTCGGCCAATTCGCCCATTTCCTCCGGTGTCATATTATCGATCTGCCCATCTAGCTGGGGCAGAGATTTCGCTTTCTCGAAGGCTTTGGAAAACCGATGCTCGGCGATTGGAAGCTCGGATTCGACCACATCGAGCCTTTCGCGCAGCGCCCGTATGTCATCATTAGTTTTGGTGAATTCAGCCGCTTTGAGGGTTTGTTGCTTTTGAACCTTTTTGGCCTCGAGCAACGCATCAAGTTCGCTAGCAAGAGATTTCGCGTCCTCGCGAAGAAGATCCCTAGCTATCATTGATTTTCTGAGATCACCAAGCGCTAGACCAGTGCGAACATCTTCAGGCGAGATGTTATTGCTGGCGGCCCATTCTAAGAGGAATTCCTCCGATCGGGACATCGCCTTGGAAAGCCAATTATCAACCCTTTTTTGCAGAAGTAGATGCTCGACATCTCTTGATACACGCTCGTCGTCAGGGCGGGCAATGCGGACAGCATCGAAGGCTATGTTCTCGCGTTCCGCTAGCTTCTCAATCGCCGCAAATGCGTGGTCCAGCGCCACGTGCGTTTGAGAGGATATTAGAACTCGCTCGATATCTGGATCTGCTAGGCTTTGGGCCACCAATTCAGTGATGAACTTTGTTTTCCCTGTTCCCGGAGGCCCCTCTACGACGACGATGTCACGGCTTGCTATCGCCGCCCTCAGACCAGCTTTCTTGTCTTCATCCAAACGCTTTTGGAAAAACTCAATATCTCTTGGTACTGGAGGGCGTGGAGTCGCTTGACCAATCAGAATATCTTTAAGGTCCGGTCTTGCGTTCCGTCTGAAGCGGACGCTGTCCAATGCCTCTTTCTGTCGCTTAAATGCAGTACGGGCTAAACGATTGTCCAACTCCAAGACACCACGCTGCGGCACTTGAGATAGGTCCTGCGAGCGGGGGCAATATAGGATGACTTCGTCTGGCGTAATCCTCTCGATCTCACCAGCGATCACACCGCCATTTTGTAGGCGTACAATGCGGTTTTGGCCTACGGCCTCGTCCGCTACGTCTTCCACATAGCTTAGCCGAAGGCGCTGGCCCTCAATCGCACTTTTCTTGAAGGTGATCTTTCCGGCGAGTTCAGTATCTAGCTTTTCCTTGAAGTGCAGAAGAGATGACCAGTGATTGAACAGCTTCTCCTCGTCAGATTTTGCCGCCCGGATTTTTCTATTGGTTTCAAACTCAGCGAAATCGTCAACGAACCTGTTGAACTCTTCAGGCGAATTATGGACACTTTGGGGCGAGAACTTCACTAGCGGAGACCACGCCTTCTCGCGTCTTCGATCGAGTTGTGAAGGGGGCTGCTGAGCCACGGCAATCAATGTCAGTGAATTGTTCTGCCAATTCGGCACTGCGCGGAAGAAAAATTCGGCCGCGAGAAGGCCTATGTGTTTTTCGTCATTTTGGGCTGCAATCGTTTCGAATGCGCAGCCCTCCTGAAGGATCTGGAAAGCCATTCCCTCTGCGGCAGCATCACTATCGAGCTGCCGAAGCGCCTTCAATGAGTCTTTAACCGAATTGGTTATCGAGATTGGGACCCGATACGCGGTGGCCATCGCTGCCTCGCTGCGCCTGATTTCACGCTCAAGCGAAGCAGCAAGTATTTCGATATTTGCATGACGATCTTTAGGGCTGCCTGCCAAGGCTATCGCAAATACGTCTCTGATTTCTGGCGGTATGTCAGCAGTGTGAAGGCTTTCGTAAACGTCTTCGTATGACTCTAGGCGCTTTGCTGTCACGCACTCGAGACACAATGCAGCAAAGGAGAATACGTCCCTCGTCTCACCCGAGAATTCTTCGTCCTCAGGCGGCCCATATGGAACTGTCTTGAAGGAGGCTAGCGTTACCCCTGGTCGTGAATATTGCCGAAATTTCGCGATGCCAAAATCTGTAACCTTCGGCCTACGGCTTTCGTCGAGGAGGATATTCGATGGCTTGACGTCACGATGGAGAATGCCCTGCTTGTAGGCGAAGACGAGGGCATCGAGTATAGGGCGACCGAGGCTTTCCCAAAATTGGCCCCACTGCATTCCAGATGTTTCATTGATTAGGGCGTCAAGGTCCTCAGCATACCAATTCAGCACGAGGAACCTTGCTCCTGTTTCCTCGTCGATACCCGCGTCTAATAGTTTCGCAATGTTGTCGTGACTGGTTAGCTTCTCAAAGCTTTTCCATTCCCGATTAAAGCCTTCGGCGACAGTGGGCTGATCGAATGCCGCCCTATCAAAGAGCTTTATCGCGACGTCCCGCATCTGATCGCTCGAATCTACAGCCTTGAATACACTACTCAGCTGCCCCTTGTGCGGACCCCAGCTCGTGTCAACAAGGTATCGGCCATCAATAAAGCGCACTCAAACCCTCCCACTTTAAGTAGGCCTTATTCAACGGACAGGCGAATAAATTCAATGAGAGTTTGGTAAATAATTGCCAAATTTTCACAACCTTAGTTAGTTTTTCGACGCATCAGGTCTGCTCACTAGATATCGGTCATGTATAGTTGACAGTCTGCAATCGGCCCAATTTACACTGTTGAAGCTGATTGTGGCGCGCCACCCCAGCTTTGCACACGAGGCATCCGAGCCGGAGGGGCAAGGGGTTTCGGACAACAGGGGGGGGGCTTGCCCGGAGCCCCGCGAGCGTCAGGATGGCTAGCGCCTCATCGAATCGCAACGTCTTGTCAGGGCTCGAGGGGTCGAGAAATAGCCCCCCCAAATCAAGGTCTCAGAAGCTGGTTGGTTTGAGGCGGAAGATTTATCGGCGTCTTAACTACATCTAACATATCGACATTTCCTGGAATCAAATGCTAGTCCACATGCTGGCGAGAGGAGTGGTAGCGCTTTGGAACACCCGGATTGGATATTAGAGCGCAGCTATGGGGGCATAGGTGCGGCGACCGCGCCATTTTCTCCGAAGACTGGAGTCGACTGGCCCATTGGCGACTATCCACCCATGGCCAAAGAGGCCTGTGATGCATTGGCGGTCGAATGTAATTCAGGCGGGCCCCAAAGCGATGGGCCCGCCACCTTAGTTTTTTTGGTCGGTGGGGCGGGCAATGGGAAGTCGGAGCTGGCCAGAGATTTTCTTTCTCAGGTCAAGGCCACAAGGATCACGCCGGCCTCCCGCTTCTCGCAACGCAAGTATGAATTCAAGTTGCCGAAGGGTAGTCACCTCACAGTCGTCAATGATGCGACCATTCCCCCTGAGGAGGCTACTGAGGAGGGGCCGCTAGCAGAGGAAATCTCCAATGCAATTTCTTCGCAAAGCTACTTGCTCGCCTGTGTAAATCGCGGGGTATTGATCGGGGAGGCCAAGCAAGGCCTCAGCGGCGGCGGCATCCAAGATTCCGTAATCAAGTGGTTGCTCTCTGCCACGGGAAGTTGGCCAGCTGACGGCACCCAAATCGAATGCGAAAAGGTTGACAAAGGCCATTATCGCTTCGCGCGGCTGTCTCAGGATGCCGAAGCTATCGCGTCTATCCATGTTGTCTTCATGGACTATCTTTCTTTACTCGAAAGCAGCGAGGGGAGCGGCAGTGCTAGCAGCGGTCTCTCCTCACCTTTGGAAGCGAAACAACTTGCGCTGTCCCCTATTCTGGGACGAGATCACGAGGCCGGAGGCGATGCCGCCTTTGCCGGGCCTTTATCGAAGGCAGCAGCTTCGTTTCTTGCAGGGGTTGCCGAGAACTCTCTCGATCCCATCCGGGCGAATGCAGAAGTTCTTGCAAGGCCTAAGGCGGCGGGAGCGTTATGTGCTGTATTCAGAGGCGCAGAAATACTTGCTGGTTCGCACTTCACATATCGAGATTTGTGGGCGTTCTTCAGCCACGCACTTGTCGGCTCATCAACACCTGCTTCCTACCAGCGACTAGCAAAATGGCTAGGTCAGAAAGCCGACGAAGCTAGCTCGGCTGACCCTAAGGAGCATCTCGCTGCAATGATGGCGTTGGCGAGCTTGCGGACCCATATGGTGCTTTTTGACGCTGGAGTTCTAAAATCGCAAATCACATTGCCGAGCGAAAACTTCGACTGGGCAACAATTGACAACGATGCCCTCCACGCCATCAGATCTATCGATCCCCTGAAAGACTTTGGGCCGAGTTCCGGTTCAGAGTATAATACGCTGCTTGACCGGCTCACAGGCATAGAAGACGGCAAGCTGCCAAGCGAGCTGATAAAAGCAGAGTGGCCTGGTTTCGCATCACACTGGACTGAATTCGATACCAAATTAGAGCAAGCAGTTTCCAATGCGCTCGACCCAAACGCGGGCAAGTCCGAATTGCATTACCGCAATAGAATCCTTGGCTGGTATGGACGCTACATGTTCCGTCTTGTGGCAACTGCCAACGGTTGGCCAGCGCATTGTAGCCTTGTCAGTCGCTGGCAGTATGCTTGGAACCTAGCCAATCGATCCAAGCGCCTCGAGAAAGAAATCGAGCGTTCTGTATTGTCGATAGTCTTGCCCGAGGCCGAAGGATCGAATGAAACCTATTTCCCTATTCTTCGATCAAGGGTCGAAACGCTTCGCGAAAGCGATAGGTCGGTCACCATTGAAGTCCCTAGGAATAAGTTTGGGATAAAAGCCACCGCGAATGGCGACTCCATAATTCTCGAACTCGAAGCAAGCGGAAGTGAAAATGTTAACGCTGCGCAGACGGTATTGGATTTCCATCTACTCCGTGAAGCGCTCTCTAGAAATGGCAACCACGGTTTCACTGACTCTCTTGCAGTAATCGAGCCGAGGCTGGAGCGCATTCGCGCAAGCGTGCTGGCCACCCAAATTGGCAGCGATGGCCAAGGCCAAAATTACAGGGTGACCTACCGAGGTGGGCAAGCCGAGGTTTTTTCGTGAGGTATTCCGATGGCGAATGAGGACATGTCCTTCTTTGGGCTCAACCGCCCAGAGTATATTCCGGCGACGGAACTTTTCATGTCGGAGGTGACATGGTCTCTTGCCACCGAAAAGTCGCGCAAGCAGCTTAGCCAAACGCTAGCACCCAACGGCTTGGCATTCGGTTCGCGTGCTACGCATAAGAACGACAAGGTCCACTCGACCAAGCCCTTTCGAGATGAAGAGGAATTTGAGTTGGCCAGCCAAGAAATCGCTGCGCGGTTTGGGCAGGCCCCCGAAGTAGGGCGAGGAATTCTCGATACGCTACTTAACGAGATCGAAAACTACGCTTCAGAGAAGTCCATTCGCTCAACTGCAATTCCAGTGACTCTCGCCGCTTCCTTAATGCAGGACGCCCGAGGCATTACAGGAAAGCAGAACCCGGTAAATGTGGCGCAGATTATTGAGAAGATCTACGCTGCTGGCGGCGGGAAGAATAGCGCTGCAACAAGCTGGGTCGGCGCCCTCAATGAGGCAGGGCCAGCTGGACTTCCAGATTGGATCGAAGACGCCCTCGAAAAGGCTTTGCCGCCTGAGTGCAAAACGGCGCTTGCGGAAATTAAGTCTAATGCAGGTGGGGCAAAAGCCGGCCTTCGCACCCCAAAGTGGCTCGAGGGCAAGCCTACTCCTTTCCGTTGGCTCGCGAATAGTTGGGATGCCTTGTGCTCGAACCAGTGGGTGAACGCCATGCCCAGGAGGAGGTTCGCTGATTGGGCCTCGTGCCTGACGCGAACTGGCGTAGCGACCACCTACCTGTTTGAAATGCACCTGAACACCAGGATGGTCGCTGCCTTAGGCAGTGAGGTTGACGCAAAAGAGGTGGTCGAAAATGTCATTGAAGACAGCAAGCGATTGCTTTTTTGGGATGACAATAGGTCGGCCTCAGCGGCTGATGTTGGGCCGTCCATCAAGCAACTCTCTTTCATAGGGACTTCGTGCCAAGACCTACTCAAGCGATTTAAGGAAATGTATCCTGAGCTTCCTAGTATCGCGGAATACGACGATAGGGAGGAAGGGCTTGCAGAGTGGTTGGAAGCCGCTCGTTCCGTCCTTGCGCCCTACAGGGACAAAGTGTCGAACGAGATCGCCCTGGCATTGGACAACGGCAAGGGGAGTGGCGCAAAAAATGTCTTCGAAACCATAAGGTATTCGCTACTCGTCCGAGGTGGGCACCAATCTACTGACTTGTATGGATTCCTGAAGCAATGTGGCCCGTACACTTGCGTCGACCCAGGGCAAGAGTGGCTCGTTGTCATAGCAAGCCTATGCTCAACAGGGCCTAGGCAACCATCGCGTTTGGCGGACTTATCAGGCGCACTCTCGGACATTGGGATTTCCGTGCCAAGAAGTACACTTATCGGAAGGCTTGAATCTTATGGTTTGGCAAGAAGCAGCCATGACGCTGACGATGCTCTCGAAATACAGCCGGCATTCTAATGGCTGAAAACGAGCAGATCCTCGCCACGGCCTTAGGAAGAGCGGCAGCGCATGTTGGCGGCGTCAGCAAAATCGTGTTGCCGAATTCATTAGGCAGTGTGTTCCGTAAGGCGGTCGCCCAAGCAGTGAATGAGGCCAGCGACGAAGCTTACGGAGTAGTTGTTGGCGATCGCACGGATGAAGGTGAAATAGTTGCTGACAAGGCGATCCAGTTCAGGAGCCCGGAAGAAGAAGGAACTTCAACCGTTGTCATTGTGACGACGCAGTCTCAGGCGGGCCAATTCAAGAAATCCCTTGAACTTGCGCGTGACCTACTGGTTGATGGCTTGCCTGGAAAATTGGCCGAGGGCCCTTCAGCAACGATAGATATCGATAATTTATCCAGAGAGGTCGCTGCTCTTTCCCTAGATTCGCACTGTGATGAATCAAGACTTGCGGATTGCGTTGAGCAAGTGGCGTGCTTCTTAGCTGAAGCGTACGCTGAATTCGGGAACGACCAGAAGCCTTGGCCAGCGGCCTTCATGACGCATTTCGATTTGCTAGCGGGCAACCTGCCATCCGCGCTTGAGATGGTTGAGCCTGGATTGCCCAACCGGGAGGTCGTCGCAGTGCATTTCGCGGCAGGCTTGCCTAGACCGGTCGATGGGGTGGCATATAGCGCAAAGAACGACCCAAAAAACTATGCAAAGATAATCGAAGAGCGTTGGTCATCATATGACGAAGTAGCCCGCGCACTTGCAGAAATCGAAGAAATAGATGGGCCAGAGGCGCGTCTCGCAAATATTGACTGGGAGACCCTGCCCATAAGTCGGATGAACAATGGCCATCCGATTCTTGCTGTTTGTTCCAATGGGTATTCCACGCCGGCCCGCGAAGAGTGGCTAAGGGCTTGGGCGCAGACTACTGAGCCAGGCTTCTTCTACGAGCGGCATGCGCCTGAGATCACGACCAAGCTTATGGTCCAGCTAGAAGATAGTAATTGGGAGGAAGCACCAATTCTCGCTGAAGGCGCTGATATTATTGTCCTTCCCCAGCCCGGCAAACGAATAAAGCCTTCCGAAGATCTGCATCTGTGCAATGTAAAGCTGATTATCGAATTGCGAGAGCATGTGGACACTGAGCTAGCCGAAAGCCTGCAATTCGAATTTCGGCCCAACTCTGATGCGCAACTAGAGTTAGGGAGAATCGAAGTTGTGCAGGATCGCGTGGAGGTTACTGCAACCCTTCGCAAAAGTATTGGTGTGAAAGGTGGCAAGTGGAAAGAGAAGCCTCTATCCCTCTACTTTTGGTCAGATATAAATACTCCAAACAACCCCTTCAGGGAGCCGACCAGAGTCAGCCTTGCCGTTCCCAATCCGACCCGGCCAGTTGTATATGGAGTCGAAGAAAGTAACGGCAAGCGGAAGCCAAAGGTGCAATTTCAGGGGCCATCGAAAGTGCTCAGAGATGAAGAGGCTAATGAGCTCGTCCATGACTTTGATATGGATATGCCGTCGATCTCTTTCTCCGATGCCGAAACAAAATTCTCGCTTGCAGTCATAGGTGCTGGAGCAACTCCGAGATGGGCCGATGGTAATGAACTGAAATTTGAAAGTAGTTCTGCGTGGATCAAATTCTTCAAACTCGGCAGGCTGCCTGAAGATACGACGCTCCAAGTCGAGGACTATAAGCTACAACTCGATTGGCCAATCATCGAGAGTGGACAAGTGGCCCCGGTCACCGCTGCGATTTTGGGTGAGCCACTCATTCCTATCAACGAAAACCTGCGCGCCGCGCTGGAGCAAGACCCTCGCTTCGAATTGGAGCGCTGGCTACGAGATCAATGTATTGATCACATGCCCAAAGAGGAATTCAGGGGCTGTTTGGGCACCGCCCTTATCGCGACGAATTCTGGGACCGATGACCCAGGTTTAGAGTGGAGCGAGGAGTTCGGTGCGTTTAGCAACTTGCCGTCAAATGCACCCGCAGCCTTTCCTTCCGGTTTAAGCGAGAGGCCAGAGGTTGCAAAATTTTGGGATGCCTTTGAAGCGCTTCGCTTGCAAGACTTGGTCGGAGGGAATGATGATACAGCCCTTCCGAGCGCTATCGACTTGCGCGAATTGGAACCTCATCAGATAGATGCCTACCTGTGCGCGTATAAGGGATTATTGGAGGCGATTAACCCAGCGCAAGCCAAGTCAGCTTGGGCTGGGTATCCCCTTTCCGGCATTCTTTATAGCCCAGTAACCGGGGCGTTCGAAGGGGTTCTACTGTCGCCTTTGCACCCTCTGCGCTTGGCTTGGCACTGGAGTGTGCAGTTAGAAGCTGAAAAGCTCCAAAAGCTGGAGCACTTCGCAAGTGTTGCACACTCATTCTTGCGTTTCGTGGATGGTGACGCCTTTCCCTTGGTCGGGCCATCGCTTGCAGCTCCCAAGAGGCTTTTGTCACTGGGCTTGGATGCCGGACCTGACGATTTCTTCGCTTCTTGGCATTTCCTGGCATCAGTCGAGTTCCATAAGTCTGGCAATGAGAGAAAGGCGAAGATACTCGGATTAGATCTCCCGCTCGGATCGCCTTCAGGATTGGACGAAGGTGGCATTTCTGCGGCTATCAGGGACTACTTGCGAGTGTACCCAATGGGGCCCGAGCTTCGGATTGGGCTTGCTTCTCAAGGGACAAGAGACCGCTTCGCAGAAACTGACCAGGCCGTAATATCAGCCACCCAACAACTGCTCGATAAGGCGCGCGATGAACTTCCCGGTGGCGTCAGGGTGATTGACTCGCCGGCGAGGACCGGCCGTGCGCCCGAGGCCTGGAAAGTCTTGGGATCTGTGAAAGTGGCCGGAGACAGTCGAAGCAGTGCGGGCCGACCGCCACTCGAGTGGCTGGTCGGCGATGATGGTCAGAAGGTTGACCTTCAGTTCCTTGAAGACTCTGTTGTCTCCCTAGACCTCATGGTCGACTCTCAATCCTCACCCGATGAGTCTCTTGGAACAGCAGGGGGCAAGTTACCCATAACCCGTTTTAAGACTTGGAGGGCGCTCCAAGGCGCCGGGCACAGCGCAGTGCTCAATACTGGCGTAACAAGTAATTCCTTCTCTGGAATCGCAGGCTTCACTGAAGCCCTTACGACGCTTGAGGGCCTCGCTTTCGACGGCAAAGTTGGCCTTGTGAATAGCGACCTCCAGATTGGCCAGGCTCTTTTCAGTGATAAGGCCCGCTGGACCGTCACAGGTAATAGCTTTCTTGACCCTGCTTCATTGTCACGAAAGTTGAGAGATGATTCTGTCGGCCTCGCGCTTTGGGAATGGAGGCCCGCATTCCTTGCTCGCAATCAACAACGAGGTGTTCGTGCAAGTGTGTCATCAACCCAGCCGTATACGATACTTGCGAAGCAATCCCCGGCGCTCCAGCAGGAAATTGCGAGCCATCTGACAACGGCGGGAGTCACGGGTAGCGCAGAGATTGCGAGTGAGCTCGTGAGTTCCCTTGGAGCTCGAGCGATCGGACTTTCATCGCTGCTGACCATGGGCAACACCCACAGCATGGGAGCGCTCGGTTTTGCATTTGCGTTCAAGGCTTTGCAGGGATGGGAGCTCGATTCTGAAGAAGATGAGATTAGGTGTATCCTACCTCTGGATGCTGTCTTCCCCTTACTAGATACTCTCAGCGTAGGCGCAAAGACCGTTGACGACCAACGCCGTGCTGACTTGCTCCTGATCAAAGCGAAGCTCCCCAAAAGGATCGCTCAGGGTGATTGGGCTAATAATACGGTTGCACAAATCTTCTTGCAGCCTGTCGAGATAAAGGCGCGCGCTGGAAGTGGCTCGTTCCCGGACCGTGCGAGCTCCGCAATCAAGGACCCTCTGGAACAGCTATCTTCGAGCCAGAAGGTGATCCAAAAGGCATGCGATAACTTGATGACTCATGGCGAGAATTCACAGCTACTGGGATCGGCCTTTGCGACGTTGGTAGAAGCGGCATTCGCGTTGAAGCCCCACGAACTTCGTGCAGCCCCATCCGTTGAGACTAGAGTTTTGGAGGCCGTTGCTTCTGGCCGCCTATCGATTTCTTCTACACCGGGCACGCTCTTATGGTTCCAAGGGGCCGGCAAGAGTCAGGGAGGGGCTGGCTATGAGCCGAGGCAAGGCGAACTCACTCGGCCAGGCCAAGTGCTCGCAAACTTCGAAACACTCGCCGATTGCAACGGTGGGGGCGCATTCTGCTCAACCGTCGCGGGTGTCGTCGAGAGCACATTCCCAGAATACGCATCCTCTCCAGCTGAACCATACGAGCCAGAGACCCAAGAGGCGGATCTAGTTACGAACGAAGACCAGCCCGCGCGCGTCGAACCAATCGGCGGAGGCGTTAGTGAAGAGCCCGCGGAACCAGATGTGGAACTCAAGGGCCAGTCGCAAGAGGCAGATCATGCTGCACAGGACAATGGGAATAGTGTCTCGGAAAGGCCTGCGCCTGAGGGTAAAGAGAATGGGCAGGTCCCCATTCACGCCACTCCTTCGCTTGGGATTGAGGTTCTGGTCGGCCAAGAATTCCAAGGCACATCAAGCTCACCTGTCTTGTTCAAGCCGAGCAATACCGAGCTGACCCAGATGAACATGGGTGTTGTCGGCGATCTAGGCACCGGAAAAACACAGTTCCTGAAGTCGTTAGTCTACCAGCTTTCGCAATCAGCAGCGAGCAACCGCGGCAAAGCTCCGAAGACCTTTATTTTCGATTACAAAAAAGACTATTCGGCTGGCGAGTTCCCAGAGTCGATTTCTGCACAAGTGCTCGACCCTACTCGTACACTACCAATAAACTTCTTTGCCTTGCCAGAGGGCGCGACGAATATCCAAAAGGTCTATCGCGCAAACTTCTTCAAAGACCTTCTGCAGAGAATTGCTAACATCGGAGCGGTCCAAGGCACAAACCTCTACGCTAGTGTCATGCACGCGTATGGAGATTGTGCACCTGGCCATTGGCCCCTACTCGAAAATATTCTCGATGTTTACCGCCAGAAAAATGGTGGGACTGCTGACACGGTAGTGGCCAAATTGACCATGATGATTGATCTTGAGATATTTGAGAAAAACCATCAGAATATCCACTCGTTTAGTGAGCTCTTCACTAAAAACACAGTCCTCAATCTCTCTGATCTCGGTGGCGCTGGGCAAGACATTGTTGATATAGTCGCAACAATGTTCTTAGAGCATCTTTACACCGATTACATGAAGACGATTGAAAAGCCTGGCTTCGAGGTTGGCGAAGATGGGACCAACCGTCGTTTCATCGATACCATGGTGCTTATCGATGAGGCACATCATGCGCTGGGGCGCGGCTTTGATGTCCTCATGAAGATGATGCTTGAGGGCCGCGAATTCGGGCTGGGCGTAATCCTATCTTCCCAGTACCTCTCGCACTTCCAACTCGGCGGCAAGAATTGGGCCGAAGCGCTTTCTACGTGGGCCGTGCACAACGTGAAAGGTGCGAAAGCCAAAGATCTAGAGAATATCGGTTTCCGCGGACCTACCCACCAGATGGCGCAGGACCTTTCTTCACTGAAGGCGCATTGGGCCTACTATCGCTGTGCAAATGGCCAGACTGAAGGAATCCTGATGAAGGGGCAGCCGTTCTTTTCCTTGCCAAAGAGCTAAAGCAGAGCTGTGGCCGATTTCGTATCCAGGGAGAAGCGCAGCCGCATAATGAAGGGGGTCAAGCAGAAGGATACCAAGCCTGAAATTGCCGTTAGGAAGCTGCTGCACAGCTTGGGTTTGAGATTTCGCTTGCATCGAAAAGACTTACCAGGGCGTCCCGACTTAGTGCTAGCAAGACACAAGACTGCGATTTTCGTCCATGGTTGTTTTTGGCACCAGCATGATGCGTGTAAAGAAGGGCGCATCCCGTCTAGTAACCGTGAATACTGGGAGCCAAAGCTCACGCGCAATGTAGAGCGAGATCGGCAATCAATCGAAGCACTTGAGAGCCTAGGGTGGACAGTGCGTGTGATCTGGGCTTGTGAACTGAACGGAATGGGCGATCTTCGGGAAAAGCTTCGCGATTGGTTCTCTCTCAAGGCATAGAAACCCCTAAGACAATTGCAGTTTGAGCCTGGCAAACCGCAAAGGCTTGGGTATACCTGATCGAAGAGGTTCGAATGCCAGACAGAGTCACTTACATAGATTTATTCGCGGGTTGCGGAGGCCTTTCTCTCGGGCTTGAGCAAGCCGGGTTCGATTTGCGCTTCGCTGTCGAAAAATCTGCCATGGCGGCCGAGACTTTCTATCACAACTTCATCCAGAGGATCGGGCCTGACGGAGACGCTAGTTACGCTAAGCATCTATCACTACCCATCGAACAGCAAGCGAGCGAGGGCTTGGTCGTGAGCCCATTATTGGAGGTCCTAAAGGCTGAAGGTCTTCTAGAAGAGCTCAGAGAAGATGGTGTCGACCTCGTTGCAGGCGGGCCGCCTTGCCAAGGATTCTCACTTGCTGGGCGTCGTAATCCCAAGGACGAACGAAACCAGCTCGCATGGCAGTTTCTTGAGTTTGTAGAGGCAGTATCGCCTAAAGCCGTGATGATTGAGAATGTTGCAGGCATGCGGCAAGATTTCCGCAAGCACGGTTCAGAAGCAGCGTTCGGCCAGCTGCATCAAGCATTGGAAAAAATTGGCTCGGGCTATTGCGTCCAACCAATGTTGATCAATGCTATGCACTTCGGTGCTGCGCAGCATCGTCCCAGGGTGATGTTGGTTGGACTACGCTCCGACGTCTCGCAAGAAGTTGGCGCAAAAGCCAGCGGCAAACTTTGGCGATCTACATTCGCGGATGCAGCACCGATAGAGAACTCTCAGCCATTTCTAGCACCGGTTCCAAACACCCAGGCCGGCAAAGTCAAAACGGTGAAAGATGCGATCGCTGATCTGTCCGCTACTTGGAGCGGTAAGAGAAGATCATCCTACGCTACGGAGATGGCTACCGACAGGAGCTGGATCCCGGAAGGCACCCGCAGCTCAGTTGCGAAACTGGGCCCTATTGCCAACCACAACAAACGTACTCACTCCGAGAGAGTGGAGCTCAGGTTCCGCCTTTACCAGTGCCTCTGGGATCAAGGTGTCAGCGCGGAACTGCTTACTTACGGATTCCAGGCTAGAACAGAAGGAGGTACTGTCGGAGGGCTTGATCAGTCCATTGAAGAGCTTATCCGATTCCCGTTGATTGCCCCCGATGGCGTAGTGCTTGCCGAAAGTCCGTCACAGGCAGCTGAAATTTTTCGTGAGCTGGCCACTAAGAAGCATAGCCAGCGGGCGCTGTCTTGGGACAAGCCGAGCCCCACTGTCCTGAGTATTCCTGATGATTTCGTACACCCGGCCGAACCAAGGACCATGACTGTACGAGAATTAGCTCGGTTCCAATCCTTTCCAGACGCATTCGAATTTCGAGGAAAGGAAACGACCGGGGGTTTGAAAAGGCGTACTGAGGTTCCCCAGTACACCCAAGTTGGGAACGCCGTGCCGCCAAAGCTCGCACTAGCCGTCGGCATGCGCCTTAAGCAGATTTTGAGTGCGAGCAGTGAGAGAATGGAGAAAGCAAATCGTGAGGCGGCGTAGATGCCAGGGGTGATTGCAAAACCAAATTTGGGATCTATCAAAATCTTGGCTTGCGAGTGCGCGGACCACCGCATAGCGATGCAATCATGAAAGAGGGGCGCAATCTCTTATCGTTACGTCACGACGACTTGAAGGAGGCCGTTGTGCGCTTGCTCAAGAATAGGTTGAGAGCGGGCGGCCGTGGATCGATCAAAAGAAGTATACTCCAACGTGAGCTGACACGATCTGAGGGCTTCGACGCTGTACTCGGGAATGCGAGGACAAGCGTGGAAGCCAATCTGAATAAGGCAATTGCAGCTTTGCGACGTGAACAGAAGCCGCGACTTGAAAAGGATCGCGGAGACGAAATGGTCAGGCTGGTTCGTAAGAAGTGATCGGTTGCATCTCTCGCTCTGATAGCCCCTGAGCCCGCAGCAGCAGGGTAGCTCTTCCTGCAGGTTTAATTGATCTGGCTTCTCGGCTCTTTCTGATTTCACGAGCCTTTCTTCAACGAGCCTCCCTCACTTCCTTCGTCTCATTGGATGGCGCAGCAACGGCCGGCATTCTTGGCGCTCTATTCCAGCTAGGTATCAGGACGTAAGTCGAGATAGGCTTCTTCCCTTGAGCCCGCTGTCTCACAGCGTCTCACAGCGTCCCACACTGCCTCTAAGGGGTCAGGGTCCTTCTCGCGAATATGCAGGTCTTGCGGGTGGCGCTGAGCGCGGAATCCGACCGTTTTCAAATTTTCCCATGTAGACATAGGGAATGATCGAAAATTCGATTGGTGGGGTGCTCGATCTCCGATCGTCTGATCGCTCTTGTCGATTGATCGGGAATCGGGCTGCACAGCAAACACATGGTCCCCGTCCGACCCTCGTGCGCAATAATCCCCTGAAAAACCTAGTAAATCACAGCAAACACACCAAACACACTAGAATATAGGAATTTGTCGAAACAGAGGGAGGAGGTGATATGCAGGTGCAAGCACGGCACATCTGGGCGAGCACGCGGGAAGATTCACGTATAGGGGAAATGTGGTGTGTTTGGTGTGTTTGCTGTGATTCCCCTTATATTTCAAGGGTTTAGGGTGCACCAGGTCCCCCTCCGACCCTTGTGCAGGGTGTGTAGTTTAGTGAAAACAGGCGCTTACGCGAGTTTGAGACGCCGTGGGACAGTTCTGAATTTCAGATCGCGACGCGCGAAATCCAATGGCTGTAACTTTGGGACGACCTGGGATTCTTGTTGACCGATAAACTACCGTACGAAAGCATCTCTAGCAAAATTGGATTAGACAAAATTTGCGGGACACTGCCGTTCTGCACAATCGTTGGGTAATAAGCTGGGTATCAAGCAGCCAGGTCCATCTAACCCATTGGGATAATGTCGGAAAGGTCCGGTAGGCGCTTCCTCTTCTGGCACCATTTTTTCCGAAATCCTCACGGTCGATCGCGGGTGGGTTTTCCATTAGCGTTCCGGTTGGTTCGCTCGTAAATTGATCGTTGTATGGTAAGTGGGTCAGAGCGGCTGTTTTACGCCGTGGTTGCGAAATGCTCGAATCAAACATCCTCGAAAAACGCGGTTTGCGCGGTGCCGTTCATCCTCGTGTATCTTCCACGGCCCTTGATGCGGTTCGCCGGTAAGCGCTAACTGGCGCATGCCGAAGGGCCTGGGGGGGGAAGATCAAGTTGAAGCGCACAGCGCCAGATTACAATGCAGGTGACTTGTTCGGCGAGATTTATCTCGTTGAGTCAGCACCTGCGCCCATCAAGCGCAGGGCCATTAGCGACTATCTCCCCGGTTTGATTCTTTGCACGACAGCTTCACTCGCGGCGGCTTGGCTGGCTGGTCAATATGGCTTCCCGATTATCTTGCTCGGCTTGCTGATCGGACTGGCGCTCAGCTTCATGGCGGATGTCGAGGCGACTTCGCACGGGCTGGATTTCGCCTCCAGGCGGCTGCTTCAGGCAGGGATCGTCTTGCTGGGTTTGCAGGTAACCTTTGCGCAAGTGGGATCGCTTGGCTGGCTGGCTTTTGCCGGATTGTTGACGGTCATGGTGGCGGCCTTCGCTGCGGGCCTGCTGGCCGCCCGGTGGGCCGGTCAGGGCCGCGAGGCAGGCATCCTGGCAGGCGGGGCAACCGCCATCTGCGGCGCTTCGGCGGCGTTGGCTCTGTATGGTGTGATCGGGCGTGACCGACTCGACCAGGCAAGGTTCTCGGTAACGCTTGTCGGGATTGCGGTGGCGAGTGCCATCGCGATGTCGGTCTATCCCGCAATCGCGCAAATGGCCGGTTTTGGTGATCGCCAGGCCGGGTTTCTGATCGGCGCATCGGTGCATGACGCGGCGCAAGCGATCGGCGGAGCCTTCGACTATTCCGATGCTGCAGGCAGGGACGGGACCGTCGTCAAGCTGGCCAGGGTTGCCATGCTTGGCCCGATTGTCGCGTTGACGGCATTGTGGCTTGGGCGTTCGGCAGGGGCGAAGGGCGAGACTGCGCCGGCTGGCAGGCGTGCGCTCATGCCGTGGTTCATCATCGGGTTTTTCATATTGCTCGCGCTGAACAGCGTGCTTTCGATCCCGGAATTCTCCCGCGATCTGGCACTTACCAGTTCGAAAGCGCTGCTGCTGATGGCGGTTACTGCCACTGCCATGCGGTCAAGGCTTGCCGACCTGCTGGACGCCGGTTGGAAAACCCTGGTGCCGGTGGTCGCAGCCAGCCTTGCCTCGTTTGTAGTCGCATTCGTCGTTGCAATTACAGTCCTGTGAGAATTCCCGAACCGAGCGTGATGGTCCTTCTGTGCGAATTCCTGTCCATCCGAGCTACCTGTGGTCGTCCCTGAACGCTAGTTTGGCCGGGGGAGGGCGGTGGTGAACTTCATCTCTTCCATGGAGAAGCTCGCCGTGACATCCGACAAGCCTGGCACCCGCGCAATGAGGCGCTGATAGACCCTGTCATAGTCGGCAATCCCGCTCACTCTGAGTTTCAGCATATAGTCGATGTCACCTGCCATTCGGTGGCATTCGGTGACCTCGTCCAAGGCTTCGATGGCGGCGGCGAAACCTTCCAGCCACTGGGCATCATGCCGGTTGATCCGGATCGCGACGAACACGGTGGTCGTCAGGCCGACCTTCTCAGGATCGAGCAGGACGACCTTGCGGGCGATCACTCCTGCGCCTTCCATCCGCTTGATCCTGCGCCAGCAGGGATTTGCCGACAGGCCGACAGCATCACCGATGGCCTGCACGGTTTGCGAGGCATCGCGCTGCAATTCTGCGAGTATCTTCCAGTCTATGGTATCAAGTTCCATCACTAGGCTATAACATGGGATGGGATCACAAACTAACTTCAAATAATCGAAAACTTGGGACAGATTTCAGTGCTACTTGGAATACAACGGCCCTAACACAGAGGGGAAGCCGCACCATGATCCTGAAAGCCTTTACCGAGCATCCCGCGGACGTGGGGGAGAGCTACGGCGCACATCTGCTTCACGCCGCCAGCTTCGGCTTCCGGATGATGCTCGGCGGACTGGCCTGCGTTCTCCATGGGATATTCCCGTTCCTGTTCGTCAAAACGGGCAGCAAGCAAATTGAGACTTTGCACGACAAGATGGTCGTCAATCGGAGCAGGCTTCCCCAGCCGCTCGATTTCGTTATCTGAAACCCAGTGGTCCGGCTGCTTGATAGCCGTAGTCGAAGCTAGCCAGCTAGATTTCCAAGGGCGTCCTTGAGCGGACCAAGCCATGGCTCGTAAGGCTTCCAGGCGTTCTGGCCCTTCCGGTTGATGGGCTGGCGGACCTGCTCGCTACTGGCAGTGCGAACGGCACGGTCGGTTTTGTGAAAGTCGAGACAGGCTTCTTCGAACGGAAGGCCAAGGAATTCCAGCATCCGGTTGGTCTGACCCACTTGATCGTCGAGCATATCTTCGTGCTGAACGCGCAAGACTTTGCCAGGCAGAACCTCGTCCCAGTGGTCCATGAGGCGGACGTAATCGGCATAGTACCGCCCGACTTCGTGGAGGCCGTAGGTAAATTCCTGACCTTCTGCGAAAAGCTGCTTGAAGCCTGAAAAACAGCAATCCATCGGCGCGCGGCGGGCATCGATGATCTTCGCATTGGGCAAGATCAGGCTGATTAGGCCGATATGCCGGAAATTGTTCGGCATCTTGTCGATGAAAAATTGCGCACCTTGCCGGTGGATTCGGGTGTCTTCGATGAAGGCCTTGCCGAAGGCTCGCAATTGATCGTCAGGCAGGTCGTGCAAGACTTGCGGATAGAGCGACTGCCCTGCCTTGCGCCCGCGAAGCCGGTGGGCAAGCGCCAATATGTTGGGAAGTTCCAGCGTACCGTCGACCTGGCTATGGCTGGCAAGGATTTGTTCGAGCAGCGTCGATCCCGCTCGCGGAAGGCCAACGATGAAGATCGGGTCCGGTGCGTCATATCCGGCAGAGCGGCGTTGCTCGAACAATTCCGACGTGCAGACTTCGCGCTGTTTGGCGAGCTCGTCGCTCATTGCGTCGGCGCTGTAACGCGTCTGCGCGCGCTTCAATTCATTGCCCTGTTCGTAGAAACCGAAGCTGTCTTCAAATTCCTTACGGTCTTCCAGCGCCTTGCCGAGTGCGAAGGACAGATGGACGCGGTCCATGAAGGAGAGATCCGCGCTCTGCACCTGATCGCGCATCTGTTCGACCTCGCTGTCTGCGAAGCGATAGGTCTTGAGGTTCGCAAGCGCATACCACGCATCGCCGTGCCCGGGGCGAGCTGCAAAAGCTGCTCGGTAGCTGGCGACCGCCTCTTCCTGCCTGCCGGTCGTCTTGAGGGCGTGTCCGCGACTGGTCAGTGTGGCGGGGTCATGGGGTAGCTTTTCCAGCACGGTGTCGAACAGTTCAAACGCACGGTCGTAGTCGCCCGTCTGCATACTCTCGATGGCAAGGTGCGATTGGAACAGGGGATTGCCGGGGTCCTGTTCGTGCAGGCTTTCGGCCTCATCGCGCGAGGCGGCAAATTTCTGCCGGCGCCTGAGCGCATCGATGTAGTCCAGCCTCACCTGAATGTTGTCAGGTTCGAAGTCGCGCGCACTTTCGAGCAGGAACTCGGCATCGTCCAGAATGCCAAGCTTGATGCCGATCTGCGCGAGCAGCCGCATGCCTTCGACGTTCCTGGGATTGCCCCTGAGGAAGTGGCGGCAGATCTCTTCTGCCCTCAGCAGCCGCCCCTCGTATAAATGGTGCGTGACCGCAACGAGCTCGCGGGGGAGCGAAGCGACACGCTGCGCCTGCAATGTGGCTGCCTGCGCCTCTGCCGTTCTGCCAGCCTGTGCCAAAAGCTCTGCCAGGGCGCGCCAGCTTGCATCCAGGGCGGGATTGAAGCGGACAGCGCGCTGGAAAGCCGCGATGGCGGTATCATCGGCGTTTCTCGCCCGGGCAAGATGTCCTGCTTCCTGCCAGGCGCGCCCGTATTCGGGCATGGCGGCGTGCAGGGTGCCAAGATGCTGTGCGGCCTCATCGTGCCGCCCCAGATAACGGGCGGCGACCGCTGCGAGATAGCAGGCGTCGCCATCGGACGGGTCAGTTCTAAGCACGCCCTTGGCCAGCGCAAGTCCGCGCTGGAAGTCACCGGACTGCAGTGCCTTTTGCGCGCTGGCCAATTGTTCTTCACGGGTGCTCATCTACGTCCCTCTAACAAAGAGGAACGGCGGAGGCGAACCTGTGTTCGCCCCCGCCGCTCAAATGGTCCGGTTTTCAGGATCAGTATTCGTAGGAAACCCGGAAACCGATCGTGCGTGGACGATTGGTCGAAATACGCGGACGATCATTGACGTAGTTGCCCGAGATCTGGGCGCGTTCATCAGTGAGGTTGTCTGCGTAGACCTCGAAATTCCAGCCATCGGTTGTACGCACACCAGCCGCAAAGTCGGCGATCGTGTAACTGTCGAGTCCCAGCTTGTTGATCTCGATCACGTCGGTAAACTTCTTTGCCGAATGCGAAATCTGCGGCTGTACGTAAGCTTCGAGCGACGGTGTCAGGTCGAATTCGTAACGCACGCGCAGATTGCCCTGGAAGGCAGGTGCGAAAGCGAGTTCCGAACCTACGAGAACGTCGTCGGTCGGGATCAGCACCTCCGTGATTTCGGTGTCGAGGAACGACACCGCACCGGCCACGGTCAGGCCGGGCAGGCTGTAAGGCGCAACGGTGAAGTCGGCCTCGACGCCCTTGATCTCCGCATTGGCCGCATTGGCCGAGAAGAACAGGTTCGTGATCGACGGATCGAAGATCGTCGTCTGGAGGTTGGTAATGTCGACATAGAACGCGCTACCATTGAAGCGCAGTTGACCGTCGAGCAGGTCCATCTTCCAGCCGAGTTCGTAATTCACCACTTCGTCGGTTTGCAGTTCGAACGGAACCGTGAAGCCAGCGCCATTCGTGGCACCGCCCGGACGGTTCAGCAGACCCGGACGGAAACCTTCCGAATAGGTTGCATAGAAGAGCAGGTCTTCGGTCGGGGTGACGTTCAGCGTACCCTTGTAGATGACGCCCTCGGCCTTGGCTTCATCGGGTGCGCGCACCGAATTGAAAACCTGCCGTGCCTGTGTCGCGCTGAGACCGGCGGCCTGGATGTCGGCAAGCGAATCGTCGAGCGTGAATGTCTGGCGGAGGTCCGAGTTGCACGACCCGATGAAAGTGAAGCTTCCATCGCCGTCATACAGATCGTTGATGTTGGTGCCGAACGCGTTCGCGTCTTCAGCCGCGCCGCTGTTGCAGAACGAGCCGTTGGCACTGCCTTCGATATCCACGCGGACATTGTAATAGCGGATGCCGCCCGTGATCGAGAATAGGTCCGGCACGATGTCGACGGTGGTTTCACCGAAGATCCCGAACTGCTTGTCCGTCCGGCGAATGTCGTTGCGGAAGATTGTCTCGGCCGGGAACGGACCCGCATCGGTGTTGAAGCCGGGGTACGGGAAGTTGGGTGCAAACGCGCCAAACGGGTTGGCCAGGGTGTTGCCCGGATACGCGAAATCGTTGCGCTCTTCCAGTTCGAGATCGGAGAAGAACAGGCCGCCCGTGGTCCGGACGCGCGCATCTGCATCGGTGCTGAAGCGGAATTCGTTGGTGAATACCTTGGTGTTGCTCAGCGAGCTGACATACAGGTTCGGGGCCTGGCAGGTTCCGCTAGGGTCGGATGCGCCCGGATAGGATACGCCGCCGTCGCAGATGTAGTATGGCAGGTACTGACCCACGAACAGGTAATCGGTGTAATCGACGCGCTGTTCGGTCGAACGGTCGGTATAGGCGCCGGTGTAGACAACATCGAGCATCGCGAGACGACCCTCGATGGTCCAGCTCGTGTTCGAGAAATCATCTTCGAGGCGATCTTCTTCGAAGCGCTGAATTTCAAGATCGTCGAGGCCGCCGAGTTCCGGATCGGCGAAGAACACACCGTCGCTTTCGACGCTCTGACGCGAATGGGCGAGGGTTACGGTCCAGTCCGGGTTGAATTCATAAAGGCCGGTAAGCCGGAAGCCGGAATAGGTGGTGTCGTTGAAATCTTCTTCGACCAGTGCGGAGTTTTCCGCTTCGAGGAAGGTGACGTCGGAAAGGTCTGCGCCGGCCTGGAAGCCGCCGCGAAGCGGGCTGACCGGGACGCCGTTCGAGCGGACGGTTCCCGCAGGACGGAAGCGAGCGCTTTCGCTGGCATCACGCGTGCCGAGCACATTGTCGACATAGCCGCCCTGATCGTCCCAGAATGCCACGCCGCGTAAGGCAAAGCTGTCGGTCACGGGCAGGTTGACCATGACCTCGCCCTTGTAGCTGGCTTCGCCGCCCTTGGTGAAGGACAGACCGCCAGCCGCACGAGCGCCATATCCGGCGAGGTCGGGCTTGGCTGTGATGAGGCGAACCACGCCTGCCTGCGAACTCGCGCCGAACAGGGTACCCTGCGGCCCTGACAGGACTTCGATACGCTCAAGATCGGCTGCATAAACGTCGAGGTTACGGCCGGGCTGTGCCAGCGGCTGTTCGTCGAGGTAGAGCGCGACGTTGGGGGCGAGGCCGGCAACGCCAGCAGTCGTAAGGTTGGGCGTGGTCGAGGCGAGGCCGCGAATGTAAATCGTGCTCTGCCCGGGACCGCTGCCGCCCGCCGTGACGGTGGGGAGCTGTTCGAGATAATCTTCGAACGTGTCGATGTTGAGTTCATCGAGGGCTTCCGCGCCGATCGCGGACACCGATACCGGCACGTCCTGCAGATCTTCGCTGCGCTTCTGCGCTGTAACGATGATGACGCCAACACCGCCTTCACGCTGTGCCGCGGGTGCCTGTGCTGCGCCGTCTTGTGCATGCGCCGGTGCTGCGATGGCAATGGCGATGGCGCCGACAGATGCGCCGGCTACAAACTTATTCATGACTGGATAGCCCCTCTTGGATTGCGAAATCCGGTTATCTCGATTGAACACCAAAGGTGGCGTCAAAACATTCGCGCTTCGGTTTTACGTATAGCGCGCGTTGCGCACGCCCTAGCGACCGAACTGGTCGATCACCACAGCGCACACCGTAAGATACAAGGGAAACGTTTTTCACTGTTGCATTAGAACAACACCGAGAGATGCTGATTTAATTTATATTGGAAGGTATCACGTATATTCAAATATATACCGGAATTTATGAGAGTATACTCAAAAGAAGCGGTTTTATCGTAATCTAAAGCCAAGTACGGTCAAGAAGTAACGTCGGCGGGTCATGCCGCCTGAGATGATTACATAAACCTATGCTTGCTTCGTTACTTGGCTGGTGCGTGCTCTGCGCATGCCTCGGCAGTAGTGGGCACGCCGTACCGCTTGCGCACGATATCAAACGCAATTGCCTTGAGGATGCTGACTGCCATCAGGGCCACCACGAAGGAGAAGGGCAGCGCCCCGATAATCATGGTGATCCGGATGGCATCGATACCCCCAAGGATCAGCATGCTGCCGACGACGAAGGCCAGTGCCGCGCCCCAGAAGACAATGTGGCGATTGCGTTCGCCAGTAGTTTCGCCTGCGCCGTTGATCGTGTTCACGATCAGGATTGCGCTGTCCGCAGAGGTTACGAGATACGTCATCAGCAGGATCACGACGAGGCCGGAAACCAGAGAGGCGACCCCGGGACTGAGCATGACCGCCAGCGTCGCGTAAAGCTGGTCCGAAATGCCTGTCTCGACGATTGCGCCCTGTGCGACGCCGCTCAGTTCCAGGTCGATCGCTGTTCCCCCGACGATAGTCATCCAGACAAAGCACATCAGCGAAGGGACAAGAACCACACCAAGCACATATTCGCGCACGGTCCGGCCGCGAGAAATGCGGGCGATGAACATGCCGACAAAGGGCGCAAAGGCGATCCACCACGCCCAATAAAACACCGACCAGTCGAGTTGCCACTGCACTAATGCAGCGCTGACTTCAGTGCCAGTGTCCGAGAACAGCGAAAGCGAGTTCGGGATCAGAGTCCGGAAGTAATCGTATAGCCCCACGCCAAGCAGCTTCAGGCCGAAGATGCCTGAACCGACAATCGCGAACAGAGCAACCAGCATGATTGAAAGAGCCATGTTGATGTTCGACAGCCACTTGATCCCGCGGCCCACGCCGGACAGCGCGCTGATTGTCGAAGCGCCGACGAGGATCACGAGCGCGAGGACAATCGCGATTGCGGAGGATGAGCCATCCGTATCAAGCAGCCATTCGCCCATGCCCAGCCTTGCGAGACCGGCGATGAACTGTTCGACCCCCAGACCCATAGTCACGGCGACCCCCAGAATGGTTGCCACGACAGCGACGATGTCCACGATATGGCCAGCAAAGCCGGACATCCATTTGCCGAACAGCGGTGCCAATGCTGACCGAATGGTCAGCGGAAGACCGCGCCGATAGGAAACATAGCCGATCGACAGACCAACCAGGGCATAGGTGCCCCATGCTGCAAAACCCCAGTGCAGGAATGTATACTCGTAAGCGGGCCGGACGGCCTCGGCAGTAAGCGGCGCGATCGTGCCGCGGATGATGTCCGGATTGTTGGCGAAATGCGCCATTGGTTCGCCGGTAGAGTACGTCAGCATCCCGATGCCGATGCCGGCACCGAAGAGCATCGCGAACCACGAGAAGCGGGAAAATTCAGGACCCTCTTCCGCCGCTCCGATCCTAAGGCGCCCTGTTTGCGGCAACACTGCCACGACCAGGCAACACAGCATCAGGAATGCCACGAGATAGACGTACCAGCCGGAGAAAGACGAAATGATGCTGGAGTTGGCAGCTGTCAGTGTCTTGTTGGCGCTCACCGGGAAGAAGATCGCCCACATGATGATCAGCGATACAATGATCTTGGACGGTATGGTGACCGCTCGGCTGAACCCGTCGTAAAAGCCTTTGTCGTGAGTGTTGATTGGCAGGTCGACGAGTGGAGGCGCTATCGGTGCGTCTGTAGGATTCATTGTGATGGAGATGCTCTCAGGCTTGGTTTGCGACCCGGATTTTCGGCCCTAGTGTGCGCCGCGTTCGGCGGCGTCAGAAGCGGCCAAGCATAGGTAGAGCGCCAGACAATGCAAATCGGGCGGCTGGAACTGTCTCGTTCCAGCCGCCCGCGCAGCCTTTGAAAATCAAAGAACTTGCCGTAATTTATCCCAGCGCGGCGCGTGCCTCGCCAAAGACCGTGAGGGCCTGATCAATTTGATCACGCGAAACAGCCGAAGACATCTGCGTGCGGATGCGCGCCTGTTCTTTGGGGACCACCGGGAAAGAAAACGCGGTGACGAACACGCCTGCTGCGCGTGAATGCGCGGCAAATTGCGATGCGACCTTGGCATCATAGAGCATGATCGGGATGATCGGATGTTCGCCGGGCAGGACGTCGAACCCTTCTTCTTCCAAACGCTCGCGGAAATAGCGCGTGTTATCCCACAGCTTGGCGCGCTGTTCGCCACGGCGGGCCAGTTCGAGCGCCTTGATGGATCCGGCAACCACGGGCGGTGCGACCGAATTCGAGAACAGGTAGGGCCGCGAACGCTGGCGCAGGATGGAAACGATTTCGGGACGCGCGCTGGTATAGCCGCCGCTGGCTCCGCCAAGCGCTTTGCCAAGCGTGCCGGTGGTGATGTCGACCCGGTCCATGCAGCCGCGATATTCATGCGTGCCGCGTCCGTTTTCGCCAAGGAAGCCGGTGGCGTGGCAATCGTCGAAATGGACGAGAGCGTCATACTTTTCTGCCAGGTCGCAGATCTCGTCGAGGCGCGAGATGAAGCCGTCCATCGAGAACACGCCGTCGGTGGTGATGAGCTTGAAGCGCGCACCAGCGGCGTCGGCTTCTTTCAGCCGCTCTTCCAGCTCGCCCATGTCATTATTGGCGTAGCGGTAACGCTTGGCCTTGCAGAGGCGAACGCCGTCGATGATGCTGGCGTGGTTGAGAGCATCGGAAATGACCGCGTCTTCTGCCGTCAGCAGTGTTTCGAACAGGCCTGCATTGGCATCGAAACATGACGGGTAGAGGATGGTGTCCTCAAAACCGACGAAATCCGAAATGCTCTGTTCCAGCTGCTTGTGAATGTCCTGAGTGCCGCAGATGAAGCGGACAGACGCCATGCCGAAACCATGCGTGTCGATGCCTTCGCGCGCCGCCGCGCAGATTTCCTCGTTATCGGCCAGGCCAAGGTAATTGTTCGCGCACAGGTTGATTACAGTGCGATCGCCCAGCTCGACAGTGCCGCTTTGCGCGGAGGTGATGTTCTGTTCTGACTTGAGCAGGCCCTGTTCCTCAATGGAATCCAGTTCATGCGCGAGATGTTCGTAAAAACGCTGGTTCATCAGTAGTCTCTCAGCTTTCCCAGTTCAGCACGACCTTGCACGCTTCGCCCGAGGCCATGGCGGCGAAGCCTTCCTCGAAGCGGTCGACCGGCAGGCGGTGAGTGATAATCGGCGAGAGATCGAGGCCGGACTGGATGAAAACGGACATCTTGTACCAAGTCTCGAAAATCTCGCGGCCATAGACGCCCTTCAGCGTCAGCATGTTGAAGATGACCTTGTCCATGTCGATCGTCGGGGCTTCAGCCGGAAGGCCAAGAATGGCGACCTTGCCGCCATGCGCCATGTTGTCGATCAGCGAAGCAAAGCCGGGGTGCGAGCCCGACATCTCGAGGCCGACATCGAAGCCCTCGTTCATGCCGAGCTCTTTCTGCACGTCTTCGATCTTACGCTTGGTCGGATTGACCGTGGCTGTCGCGCCCATCTGGGCGGCCAGCTTCAGGCGGTCTTCGTTGAGGTCGCTCACCACGACGTGGCGCGCACCGGCATGGCGGCAGACGGCGGCGGCCATAATGCCGATGGGGCCCGCGCCGACCACCAGAACATCTTCGCCAAGCACATCGAATTGCAGTGCCGTATGGACAGCGTTGCCATAGGGGTCGAAGATCGAGGCGATGTCGAGGTCGATGTCTTGATCATGCACCCAGATATTGGCCGCGGGCAGGACGAGGTATTCGGCAAATGCACCTGACCGATTAACGCCGATCCCCTGGGCGTCGGCGCACATGTGGCGGCGGCCTGCCATGCAATTGCGGCAGCGACCGCATACGACGTGGCCTTCGCCCGATACGATCTGGCCAACTTCGAAGCCTGAGACATTGTCGCCGAATTCCACGATCCGGCCGGCAAATTCGTGGCCCACGGTCATCGGCACGGGAATGGTGCGCTGGGCCCATTCGTCCCAGTTCCAGATGTGCATGTCGGTGCCGCAGATTGCCGTGCGGAGGATTTTCACCTTCACATCATTGGGACCGACCTCGGGCTCGGCTACATCCTTGAGCCAGAGGCCCTTTTCCGCTTTCGCTTTGACCAGCGCCTTCACTTGCATGCTCCGATGAATTGAGTTGCGCGCCGCTATAGTGAAAGGCACGCCTCGCGCAAGGAAAGCCTATGCCGTAGCGTCGCGTTTGGGACCGAGATAGCCGAACAGGTAAGCCGCGACCTTGCGCATCTGGATTTCCTCCGCGCCTTCGGTGATCCGGTAGCGGCGGTGATGACGATAGATATGCTCGAACGGCTTGTGCCGTGAATACCCGATGCCCCCGTGCACCTGCATCGCCCTGTCTGCAGCTTCGCACACCAGCCGGTTCGCCCAGTAATTGCACATGCTCACCTTGTCGGAGATCGTTCGCTCGATCTGCTCATGCGGCATATTGTCCATTTCCCATGCCGTCTTGTAGATCAACAGGCGCAGCATTTCGCACTGGGTGGCAAGCTCGACGAGCGGGAACTGGATTGCCTGGTTGCGCGCCAGTTCTTCGCCAAACGGCTTGCGCTGGCGGGCGTATTTGACGCTCTCCTCGATGCAGTATTGCGCTGCGCCGAGGCTTGATGCCGCCTGCCGGATGCGGTTCTGGTGGACAAAACTCTGCGCCAGAGAGAGACCCTTGCCTTTCTGGCCCAGTACTGCGCTGTCAGGCACCCAGACATTGGTGAACGACAGGCGGGGGTGATCTGTGGGCATGTTGAAAGTCCACATCCACTCTTCGATTTTCAGACCGTCGGTCGGATTGGGCACGAGGAAGCAGGTGATGCCGCGCGCATTGCCGTCTTCTCCGTCTGTGCGGGCGAAGAGCGCGCAATGAGTGGCCACATGCATGCCGGTGATCCACATTTTCTCGCCGTCGATCCGCCAGCCTTCGACGCCATCG
Organism: Qipengyuania psychrotolerans; assembly: GCF_019711355.1. Lineage (NCBI taxonomy): Bacteria > Pseudomonadati > Pseudomonadota > Alphaproteobacteria > Sphingomonadales > Erythrobacteraceae > Qipengyuania > Qipengyuania psychrotolerans. The sequence continues at coordinate 2,224,818 of NZ_CP081297.1, read as the reverse complement.
CGCGTTTCGCGCACCGCGCGCGTTTCCATATGTGTCGCGTCGCTGCCATGGTCAGGTTCGGTCAGGCCGAAGGCGACCCGGCGCGTGCCCTCAAATCCGCCGAGGATAAACTCCTGCTTCTGTTCTTCGGTGCCGAAAGTTTCGAACATGGCGACAAACGGGAAATTGCCGACAATCGAGTGTTCGTTCTGGAGGTCATTGTGGAGGCCAAGACCGCGCTGGGCAAACCGGTCACGGATCACTGCCATCCAGAGGTTCGACCCATCCTTGCCGCCAAATTTCTTCGGGGCGGAGAACCGCCAGTGCCCGGCCTCGTCCGCTGCCTTGCGCGCTTGGCGAAGCAGGTCTTCCCATTCATGGTTGGGCAGTCCTTCGCGGTCCCAATCTGTTCGTGCGTTCTCGCGCCGGTGATCGAAGAACCGGATGTTGTCGTCCTTGGCCACTAGCGGCTCTATCGCGGCTTCGATGAAGCGCTCGAGCTCGGCGTAATATTCTTCCAGCGGCTGCGGAATAGTGAAGTCCATCAGTGTTCTCCGATCCATTTCTGACGAGCGGCCCGAAGCGCGGGGTACTTCGGGACGTCAGCGCTGAGTTTCTCGATCGCCATCGCCTTGAGTTCGGCCAACAGTTGCGGCGACGCCAAAGACTTTTCTCCTGCCAGCAAGGCTTCTGCGAGCAAGAGATCACGCGATGCAGGCAGCAGGTCCGCCTCTCTCGCGATCATCCCGAGCGCATTGCGGGCGACGGCTAGCTGGAAGCGATCATGCCCGGTCAGCTTGTCCTTGAGGGTATCGAGCCATTCGGCGATTGCCGTCGCCATTTCCGGCTGGCTGGCCTCGCCCAGATAAATGCAGGACATGTCTGGCAGGATTACCCTGCGCGCGCGCTCTTCCTCGGGGGCATCTTGCTCCAGCAGCATCAGCAGGTCGAGTTCCTGTTCACTGGTCCGGCGGGAAATCACCACCCGTTCCAGCATCCGGTCCTCACCGCTGCGCCAATATGCCGCCATTTTCAGGCAACCGAGGGCCCACCAAATTGTCCTGTAGATGGTCCAGAATCGGAAGCGCGCCGGGTCGACTTTGCGCCCGCTTTCAGTTTCATAAGCGGCGAAATAATCATCAAGGCTTCCCAGCCCCAATGCCGGGCGGTCGTAGCGCGCAAAGCGCCACACAGCCATGCAGCCGAACGCCAGATCTTCGTGGGGATCGCCGAAATGCGCCAGCTCCCAATCGAGAACGCCGGTCAGGTGGCTGTCTTCGCACAGGATGTTGCCGAGCCGGTAGTCTCCGTGATTGAGGACAGGCTCTTCCCGCTGCGGAATATTGTCCAGCAACCAGCGTAGACCCAGGGCAATGATCGGGCGGTCACCGCCCGCTTCCTCGAACTGTAGACGCAGGGCATTTACGCCTTCGCGATAGTCGATTTCCGGCACATCCGGCGGAACATCGCCACGTCCTAGCGAATGGATGCGGGCCAAATCGCGCGCCACCTCGGTCAGAATGCGGCCGGGCTGCTCCATCGCAAGAATTGCTCGCGGATCGGGTGTCCCTGGAAGGGCGCGCATGACAAAGCCGCTGCCGATCCCGTCAGACGCCTCAAGGTTCAGGATCACTTCCGGAGCGGTGACGCCGGCTTGGCGTGCAGCCCGGATTATTGCGGCCTCGGTGCCATGACCGAATGGCCGGTCTTTCATGAAATCGAGGCTCGGTGCACGGCGAAGGACGAACACTTCACCAGCGGTTGAAAACCGCCAGCTTTCCATCGTCGCGCCGCCCGTCAGCCGCGTGATCTCTTCGGGTCCGGGCAAGCCAATTCGTGCCAGCGCCCTGGCCAAGCCCTGCTCGATGCTTCCTGCCTTGTCTCCATCACCCATAAGGGTGAGTTGTGAACCAACTGGCATGCACCCTCAAGCCTGACCGAACAAATACGGAAAATTGTATAGAACCGGCAGAAATTCTTTCGGGAAATGAGAACGTTATCCAAAGGCAACGACTCGGCGGCAGACTTCCTCAAAAATTTTACATTTACCGAGAAATTGCTGTCCCATTTTGGGACGAGCGCGGCCCTCGGCGCGAATTTTGATTATAAAAAAACCTCATATTAACCAACGGTTTGATGCAGTATTCGCGGGCCGTTGGGCTGAAGGGGATTCGACAAGATTGCAGGCCGGTGGTATCAAAATGGGGAAGCGCGACCGAGTTGGATCAACCGCCGGCGTCGTTTCATATACAAAATGATAAATAGGTCGCATTGTCCAAAACTCTATTGGGGGGTGCTGACAATGCACGTCGAACTGCCGATCAATATTTCACTTGTTTGTGCGAATTCCATAGTAAGCCAAGGCCTTAAAAGAATTCTCGACGAAGATAACTTCGTTGTTGAAGGCCTGCATCACGATACGCGAGCGTTTCTCGCCTCGTCTCCGCATGATAAGCCCGACGAATGTGAACTCATCCTCATCGATGTAAGCGCTGCGCGCAACTTGACTGAAGAGGTCACAGAGCTGCGCGAACTGCTGCCGCATTCACGGCTCGTACTGCTTCACGACGACCTCGAGATGGAATGCCTGATCGAGGCGTTTCAAGCCGGTGCGGATGGCTACATCCTGAAAGAAATCGCCTGCGAATCGCTGCTCAGCAGCCTGCGTCTGGTGGCGCTCGGCGAGAAGGTGGTGCCCGGCAAGCTGGTCGAACAATTGTCCAGCGTGGCGATGGCCGCAAACAATCATGCGCGCGCCGAAACCGAGATCAGCAAAATCCTGTCCGAGCGCGAGATCGAGACGTTGCATTGCCTGGTGAAGGGTTATCCAAACAAGATCATCGCCCGCCGCCTTGAAATCGGCGAAGCCACCGTGAAGGTTCACGTGAAGGCGATCTTGCGTAAGCTGATGGTCCAGAACCGCACGCAAGCAGCGATCTGGGCCGTCAACAGAGGTGTTTCGGCCACGGGAACAGCAAACTCGCCAATCATTGCGGCATCAAGCGCCGAGGAATCGTCCCGCGCGTCGAACAAGCCGCAGGCCGTGCTCGTAGGCTCGCAGGCGGCCTGACCAAGGCTTATCCGATGGCCCGGGCGATTACCTCCCGCCCGGGCCGACCGGCCCCTCTTCCCGCTAGCTGCTGCTTGCGTCCACCCGATCTCCTGTGACATCACCGAAGCTTGTGAGAGCCACGGCGAGGATTGATGATGAGCGATGCACACGGCCACGATGAATGGGTCGTCCGCCCGGCAAGTGCGCAGGACGGCGCTAACTGCAGCGCAGAGGATTACGCTGCTCTTTATTCCAGGAGCCTGGACGATACCGACGCCTTCTGGGCCGAGCAGGCCGAGCGTCTCGACTGGATCACCGTTCCCTCCACTATCGCCGACTGGAGCTTTGACCCGGTCCGGATCAAGTGGTTCGAAGATGGCGCTCTCAACATCTGTCACAATGCAGTCGATCGTCATGTCGAGGCCGGGCGCGGTGATGCGCTGGCGCTGATATTCGAGCCGGACGATCCTGCGGGCGAGGTAAGGCGCATCACCTATGCCGAGCTGAAGGCCGAAGTCATCCGCATGGCGAATACGCTGAAAAAGCTCGGCGTGGGCAAGGGCGACCGGGTTACCATCTATATGCCGATGGTGCCTGAAGGTGCCTATGCCATGCTCGCCTGCGCCCGTATCGGCGCGATCCATTCGGTCATCTTCGGTGGGTTCTCACCCGAAGCGATTGCCGGCCGGGTCGAAGATTGCCGCAGCGACTGGATTGTCACGGCCGACGAGGGCCTGCGCGGCGGCAAGCGCATACCGCTCAAGGCGAATGTCGATGCTGCCCTGGAGAAAGTGCCGGCGAAAGGCGTGCTCGTCCTGCGGCATACCGGCGGCGACATCACCATGCGCGAAGGACGCGACCATTGGTATCACGAGCTTTCGGACGGCGTTTCAGCCGAATGCCCGTGCGAGGAAATGAATGCGGAAGACCCGCTTTTCATCCTTTATACTTCGGGATCGACCGGCAAGCCAAAGGGCGTGCTGCACACGACCGGCGGCTATGCCGTGTGGACGGAAACAACGTTCCGCTACGTCTTCGATTACCGGCCCGGCGAAGTCTATTGGTGCACCGCCGATATCGGCTGGGTCACAGGCCACAGCTATATCGTCTACGGCCCCCTGCTGAACGGGGCGACGGCGCTGATGTTCGAAGGGGTGCCGAACTACCCCGACCATGACCGCTTCTGGGCCGTGTGCGAGAAGCACAAGGTCAACATCTTCTACACTGCACCCACCGCGATCCGGGCGCTCATGCGCGAGGGCGACAGCCATGTGACCAAGCATGATCTGTCCAGTTTGCGCCTGCTCGGCAGCGTGGGCGAGCCGATCAATCCCGAGGCGTGGCGCTGGTATCATGACACGGTCGGCAAGGGTGCGATTCCCGTGATCGACACCTGGTGGCAGACTGAAACGGGCGGAGTGATGATCACTACGCTTCCCGGCGCGCACGATATGAAACCGGGTAGCGCCGGCAAGCCGTTCTTCGGCGTCTGCCCTCAGCTGGTCGGCAATGAGGGAGAGGTTCTGGAAGGCGCAGCAGCTGGCAATTTGTGCATCACGCGCAGCTGGCCCGGGCAGGCTCGCACGGTTTACGGCGATCATGACCGGTTCGTGCAAACCTATTTCAGCACCTACAAGGGCAAGTATTTCACCGGCGATGGCTGCCGCCGCGATAGCGATGGCTACTACTGGATCACCGGGCGAGTGGACGATGTCATCAATGTCTCGGGTCACCGGATGGGCACCGCAGAAGTCGAAAGCGCACTCGTGCTGCACCCTAAGGTGAGCGAGGCGGCCGTGGTCGGCTATCCGCACGACATCAAGGGGCAGGGCATCTACTGCTACGTCACGCTGATGGAAGGTGATGAGCCCTCCGACGATCTCTACTCCGAACTGCGCCAATGGGTGCGCAAGGAAATTGGCCCGATTGCCACGCCCGACCATCTGCATTTCACGCCTGCCCTGCCCAAGACGCGCAGCGGCAAGATCATGCGCCGCATCCTGCGCAAGATTGCAGAGGACGATTACGGCGCGCTGGGCGATACCTCGACGCTGGCCGACCCCGGCGTGGTCGAAAGCCTGATCGATGGCCGCCAGAACCGCTAGCAGTGTGATCACTTTCGACGAGGCAAGCGCGATATTGCGCGGCGCGGCGCGGCCGCTGGAAGCGGTGGAGATATCGCTGGCAGAGGCGTCTGGCCACCGGTTGGCGGGGGATGTGGCGGCCCGCATCGATGCGCCGCGAAGCGATGTTTCCGCGATGGACGGCTATGCGGTTCGGAACGGTGATCTGCACGCACCCCTGTCAGTTGTAGGCACATCCTATGCCGGGTCACCGCCCGGACTATCCGTCGAGGAAGGCGAGGCCGTTCGTATCTTCACTGGCGCGCCCGTACCCCAAGGTGCCGACTGGGTCATCGTGCAGGAAATTGTCGAGCGGGAAGGCGATATCATGCGCCTCACGGGAGAGTTCAGTGAGGCGCGGCACATCAGGCCGCGCGGTTCCGATTTCAGCGAAGGTGATATCCTGCTCGAACGGGGCGCCATGCTCGGTCCGCGCCAGATGGTCGCGGCCGCAGCAGCGGGGCAGGCCAGCCTGAGCGTGTGGGGAAAACCGCGCGTCGCTATCCTTGCCACCGGAGACGAGCTGGTTGCGCCGGGGAAGTCCCCCGACATCGAGGGCAGCATCCCCGACAGCATCTCACTGGCTCTTGCCGCGCTTTCCAGGAACTATGGTGCAGAGATCGCGGGGCATGAAATCTGCGCCGACGACCCGGCAAAAATTGCGCAGGCGGCTGGCAGTTTGCTGTCCTCATGCGATGTGCTGGTCATGGTTGGCGGCGCGTCTGTCGGCGAACGTGACTTTGCTTCGTCCAGCATCGCGGGCGGAGGTTTTGAAACGCTGTTTGCCAAGGTGGCAATGCGTCCTGGCAAGCCGGTCTGGTGCGCAAAGGACGCGAAGGGCCGGTTTGTACTGGGCCTGCCGGGAAATCCGACGTCTGCAATGGTCACAGCGCGCCTGTTCCTGGCTCCCCTGCTGACTGCCCTGGCAGGTGGGGAATATGATGACGCGCTGGTCTGGAAGGAACTTGAGCTCCTGTCTTCGATGCCCGCGCCCGGGCCGCGCGAACATTTTGGCAGGGGCAGGCTCGTCGACCGCAAAGCCGAACCCTTTGCGAACCAGCAATCGGGTGCGCAGGCGGCACTGGCAGCGGCGGACGTGTTGCTGCGTCAGCCGGGCGGATCGGTGGAAGCGGGCAAGGGAGAGACGATCGCTGCGCTCGACTTTTGAAGCGGCGTCATTAAAGGTCGGGGTATGTCCGAAACCGCCCCGATGATCGACGCCCATGGCCGCACGATCGACTATGTCCGGATTTCGGTAACGGACCGCTGCAATCTTCGCTGCACCTATTGCATGGCCGAGGATATGCAGTTCCTTCCGCGCCGCGATTTGCTGACGCTGGAAGAAATTGCCGACCTTGCCCGCCACCTTGTCGCGCGCGGGGTCAGGCGCATCCGCCTGACGGGGGGCGAGCCGCTGGTCAGGCGAGGGTTTGCAGGTCTGGCGCATATGCTCGGATCGCTGCGAAGCGAGGGGTTGGGCGAACTCACGCTGACGACCAACGGTGTCTTGCTGCCGGGCATGGCAGGCGAACTGCGCCGCGCCGGTATCGAACGCATCAATGTCAGCATGGACACGCTCGACGCGGAAAAATTTGCGGCCATCACTCGCGGCGGGAATGTGGGCAAAGTGATCGCCGGGATCGATGCGGCCCGCGCTGCCGGCATGTCAGTGAAGATCAACATGGTCGCCATGCGCGGTGTGAATGATGGCGAGTTTGCCGATATGGCGCGCTGGTGCGGTGCGCGAGGGTGTGATCTTTCGCTGATCGAGACCATGCCGCTTGGCCAGGTCGAGGGCGACCGGGCCGATACCTATCTCCCACTGGCCGCCGCACGCGATGTGCTTGAGCGTGAGCTGACACTGCTGCCTTCGCTGCACCGCACAGGCGGACCTTCACGCTACTTCGATATTGCCGAAACCGGCGCGCGCGTTGGCTTCATCACCCCTCTCAGCGACAATTTCTGTGCGTCCTGCAACCGCATCCGGATTGCCGCGACGGGCACGGTTTATGGCTGCCTGGGCCACGACCAGAAGGTCGAACTGCGCGATGTCATGCGCACCGGTACGCCCGGTGCTCTCGATGAAGCCTTGGACCAGCTGCTTGGCGGCAAGCCCAAACGGCACGATTTCGACATCGCCCGCGCAGAGCCAGCCACCGCCCGCCACATGAGCGTAACCGGCGGCTGAGCCAAAAAGCGTTGCAATTGCGAACCGTTTCCCCTTGTTTCGCGGGCGAGAAACAGGAGAGAGAATCATGGGCCATCAGGCTGCAAACGGACCGCTGACAGGGCTCAAGGTCGTCGAATTTCAAGGTATCGGCCCCGGACCGCACGTCGCGATGATGCTGGCCGACCTCGGCGCCGAGGTGGTGCGTATCGAACGCCCCGGCCATCAGCCGATGAACCCCGTAGTCGAACGCGCCCGTCACCGCGCGGCAGTCGACCTGAAAAGCGACGAGGGGAAGAAGTTCGTCCTCGAAGCGCTGAAGCACGCCGATGTGCTGGTCGAAGGCTTTCGGCCCGGTGTGATGGAGCGGCTTGGGCTGGGGCCTGACGACGTACTCGCTGCCAATCCGCGGCTGATCTATGCGCGCATGACCGGCTGGGGGCAGGACGGCCCGCTGGCGCAGGCTGCCGGCCACGATCTCAATTATATCGCCATCACCGGCGCGCTCGATTCCATTGGCGCAAAGGGCGAATTGCCTATCCCGCCGCAAAATCTCGTGGGCGATTTCGGCGGCGGCTCGATGTATTGCGCGATGGGTATCCTCGCCGCGCTGTTCGAGCGTCAGTCGAGCGGTAAGGGGCAGGTGGTCGACGCCGCAATCGTTGACGGCGTCACCAGCCTGATGAGCTTTTTCTACGGACAGCCGCACAGCGCCTTGCGCACTACCCAGCGCGGCGCGGGCCTGCTTGGCGGCGCAGCGCATTTCTACCGCTGTTACGCCTGCAAGGACGGCAAGGACATCAGCGTCGGCGCAATCGAGCCGCAGTTCTATGCCGAGCTTCTGGAGCGGGCTGACGCTCCCGCCGAACTGCGCGAGGGTCAGATGAACCCTGCGAACTGGGACGATTATACCGAGCGTCTGGCCAAGCTGTTTGCCACGAAAACGCAGGCCGAATGGACCGAATTGCTCGAAGGCACCGATGCCTGTTACGCGCCCGTCGTCCCGCTCGACGAAGCGAAGGATCACCCGCACATGAAGGCGCGCGAAGCCTTCGTCGAACATGGCGGCAGGTGGCACACTGCACCTGCTCCGCGTTTCGACCGCACACCGGGCGTAATCCGTGACAGTGCACAGGACGGTGAAGAGGTGGTGGCGCGCTGGGCCGAAGGGAGTTAATGGCTTCGCGCAAAGGAGAGATACCGATGCGCGATTGCACCAAATTTTACATCGACGGCCAGTGGGTCGATCCGGTCGAAGCCAATACGGTCGAGGTCGAGAACCCCGCGACCGAGGAAACGATCGGCCACATTAGCTTCGGCACCAAGGCCGATGTCGACAAGGCGGTGGTGGCTGCTCGCCGCGCATTCGAAACCTTCAGCCAGACCAGCAAGGAAGAGCGGCTGACCCTGCTGCGCGCTATCCAGGCGGAAATCGAAAACCGCAAGGAGGACCTCGCCCTGGCCGTCAGCGATGAAATGGGCGCGCCGATGAGCCTGGCAAACGGCCCCCATGTCGGGCTGCTGGCTGGTCATTGCCAGAAGGCTATCGAAGTTCTCGAAGCTTTCGATTTCGAACGTCAGGACGGTCCGACACTGCACGTGTGGGAGCCGATCGGCGTGGTGGGAATGATCACCCCGTGGAACTGGCCGCTCAACCAGATTGCCTGCAAGGTTTTCCCGGCGCTGGCGACTGGCTGTACGATGGTGCTCAAGCCTTCGGAAATCGCGCCGTTCGATGCTTATATTTTTGCCGAGATCATGGATGCCGCAGGCGTGCCCGCGGGTGTCTTCAATCTCATCAACGGCGATGGTCCGGGCGTGGGTGAGGCAATTTCGGGCCATCCCGATATCGACATGGTCAGCTTCACCGGATCGACGCGTGCCGGTATCGCAATTGCGCAGAATGCCGCGCCCACGGTCAAGCGTGTGGCGCAGGAACTGGGCGGCAAGAGCCCGAACATCGTGCTCGACGACAGCGTGTTCACGCAGTCGGTAATGAAGGGCACTACCGCGATGATGGGCAATTCGGGCCAGACCTGCACCGCGCCCAGCCGGATGCTGGTGCCCCATGCCCGCATGGAAGAAGCCAAGGCAGCGGCGAAAGAAGCCGCCGAAGGCGTCATCCCCGGCGATCCCAAGGGCAATGCCACGATCGGTCCGGTCGTATCGAAGGCGCAGTGGGACAAGATCCAGGGCCTGATCGAGAAGGGTATCGAAGAAGGTGCCACGCTGGTCGCTGGCGGACCCGGAAAGCCGGACGGGCTGGAAACCGGACACTATGTGAAGCCGACGGTATTTGCCGATGTCGACAACGACATGACCATCGCCCGCGAAGAGATCTTCGGCCCCGTGCTCTGCATCCTTGGCTATGATGATTATGACGATGCAATCCGCATCGCGAACGACACTCCATATGGTCTGGCCAGTGCGATCACCGGCGAAGACATCGAGCTTGCCCGCGGCCTTGCCAAGCGCATTCGAGCTGGCCGGGTCGCGATCAACGGCGGCTATGATCTCAACGCGGCATTCGGCGGTTACAAGCAATCGGGCAATGGCCGCGAATGGGGCGAATGGGGCTTCCACGACTTCCTCGAAGTGAAAGCGGTCATGGGGCACGGCTGATGGCAGGCAGACATTTCGACGAATGGGAAATCGGCGACAAGCTGACCCATGAAATCCGCCGCACGGTGACAGAAGCGGACAATTTGTTCTTCACCGTGATGACCCACAACCCCCAGCCGCTCCACCTCGACGTGGAAGCGGCGAAGGCAAGCGAGTTCGGCCAGATCCTGGTCAACGGGACCTTCACGTTTTCGCTGATGGTGGGGCTTAGCGTCGGGGACACCACGCTCGGTACGCTCGTGGCCAATCTCGGCTATGACAAGCTGGTGATGCCCAAGCCGGTTTTCATCGGCGATACGCTGCATGCGACAAGCGAGGTGATCGGCCTGCGTGAAAGCAAATCGCGGCCCGATACCGGCATCGTCACCTTCCTTCATGAAGCTGTGAACCAGCGCGGCGAAGTGGTGTGCCGGTGCGAGCGTTCTGCCCTGCTGAAGAAGGCAACTGCTTCCGCCGCATAGCCTTTTTTCGCTTCCGTGCGTTGATCCCGATTGGGGAGAAGGCATGCGCAATCACGAACCCGAAGGCGTTGAAGACGTACTTGGCGAGCTCGACGATCTGGCCGCAAAGGGCGACCACGTCCGGATTGGCGATGTTCTCGACGATTTCGGCGGGCGCAGCTTCGGGCCGTTCATCATGCTTCCCGCGCTGCTGGAGATAACCCCGGTCGGCGGGATTCCCGGCGTGCCGACCTTTCTCGCAGTCGTCATCGCGCTGGTCGCAGTGCAACTCCTGTTCGGCACGGACCACATCTGGATGCCGCAGTTCCTCCAGAACCGCGCCGTCACGAGCAAGAAGCTGCACAAGGGTATCGCCAAGCTACGCGGCCTTGCGCACTGGCTGGATGAACACAGCCATGGGCGTCTTGAGTTCATTACAGAAGGCGTGTGGGTCAAGGTCGCTGCAGCAGTGGTGATCCTGCTGTGCTGCACCGTGCCGCCGCTGGAAGTGCTGCCTTTTGCCAGCAGCGCGCCGATGCTGGCGATCGCTGCCATCGGACTTGCGCTGATCGTGCGCGACGGGTTCGTGATGCTGGCGGCTTTCGTGCTGGCCATGGCCGCGCTGGGCGGGGGCACATATTACTATTATTCGTCCGGTGAAGAAGGCGGCTCGGGCGGTATGGCTGCCATCGGAACCATTCATTATCGAGCAGTAGCTTGACCTGATCGGAGTTTGTCCGGCACATCTCCCGCAGAGGCGAGGGGAAATGCCATGGATTACCGGATCGGACTGATTGCCGCGGCATTTGCATTGGCGGGCTGCGACGTGGCCGGAGCGGGCGACGCTAGCGAGGCGCAGCGCGGTGATGGCGCCGATACGATCGAACTCGCTGAATTTCCTGATCGGCCGTACTGGGGCGATACGCACCTCCACACTGATGTCTCGGTAGATGCGTTTGGTTTCGGCGTCCGCCTGGGTCCGGAAGATGCGTTGAAATTCGCTCGGGGTGAGGAGGTAACCGCAACCACCGGGATGAGCGCGAAGCTCGCCCGGCCGCTCGACTTTCTCGTAATCGCCGATCACTCCGACGCGATGGGCGCCACCCGGCGGCTATATGACGCGCCGCGCATGATGGTGCGCGATCCCACGTTGCGGCGCTGGCGCGACATGATGCACGAAAGCCCGGACCAGTCGACGCGGGCGGTTGGCGAACTGATTACCGCCGCTGCGAATAACGAAATACCCGAAGCATTTCGCGACCCGGTCCGGCAGGCAAAAGCCACGCGCGACCTGTGGGATCGGCATCTTGGCCTGCTCGACCGTTATAACGAGCCAGGCACCTTCACCGCTTTCGCAGGATTTGAATGGACCCTCATGCCGGGCGGCAACAATCTGCACCGCGTCGTGATGTTCCGCGATGGCAGTGCCAAGACCGGAAAGGTGCTTCCCTATCCTGGCATCGACAATGATGTGTCCTCGCTATGGGATTACATGGACGGCTACGAAGAAAGCACGGGCGGAAAAGTGCTCGCCATTCCGCATAATTCCAACCTGTCGAACGGCATGATGTTCGAGCTGACCGGACCCGATGGCGGCGCGATGAGCGCGGAGTATGCGCGGCGCCGTGCGCGCCTCGAGCCGGTGGTGGAGGCCACCCAGATCAAGGGTGACAGTGAAACGCACCCCTTCCTCTCGCCGAACGATGAATTTGCCGGATACGGGGATGCTGGCTGGGATCTGGGCAATCTTCCGCTCACCGCGAAAACGAGCCCTGATATGTTTGCCGGAAGTTACGTGCGTTCTGCCCTGCTTCGCGGGCTTACGCTGGAACAGCAATTGGGCGTGAATCCCTATGCGTTCGGCATGATCGGCTCGACTGACAGCCACACTGCCCTGGCCACGGGCGACGAAGATAACTTCTTCGGCAAGCACACTGGCAATGAACCCCGCGCTGATCGCGCAATGAGGCCGCAAAACCTCGGCACGCGTGAAGGACGTTTCGGCTGGCACTACCTTGCCGGCGGCTACGCGGCAGCATGGGCGCGCGGCAACACTCGGGCGGAAATCTTCGATGCCTTCATGCGGCGAGAAGTCTATGCAACCACCGGGCCGCGCATGACCGTGCGCCTGTTCGCCGGCTTCGACTTTTCCGATGGCGATTGGGCAGGTGACTGGGTGCGTGCCGGCTATGGCCGGGGCGTGCCCATGGGCGGCGAGCTGGAAGATCAGGGCACGGCGCCCACTTTCCTCGTCAGCGCCTTGAAGGATCCTGACGGGGCGAACCTCGACCGGGTGCAAATCGTCAAAGGCTGGGTCGATGGCAGCGGCAACGCCCAGGAAAAAGTCTACGACATCGCCTGGAGCGAGCGCGAGATGGACGGTGCGTCCAATTCGCCGGTCCCATTCGTTGGCGATACGGTAAACCGCGCCGAAGCGACGTATGAAAATTCGATCGGTGCGGCCGAGCTGCGCAAAGCCTGGACCGATCCCGATTATCGCCCCGGACAGCGCGCTTTCTATTATGTCAGGGTGCTCGAAATCCCGACTCCGACCTGGGTGCTTTACGATGCGAAGCGTTTCGGCCTGAGCCTGCCTGATGACGTGATCGAGGCCAATGTGGTGCAGGAACGCGCCTATTCCTCGCCCGTGTGGCTGCGGCCACGCAGCGAAGCGGGCGGCGGGCCTGCAACCATGCAGTGATGCGAAAAATACTGCGCGATCCGCTCGCGCATTTCCTTCTGGCAGGGGCCGCGATCTGGGCCGCGTTTGCCGCCATGGGCGATCCTGTTGACCCGGCGAACCGCTCGATTGTCCTGACTCAGGAACAGCAAGCGGCGCTGGCGCTCGGTTTCGAACGGACAATGAGCCGCCCACCCACCGATGCGGAACTGGACGCACAGATTGACCGCTGGGTGCGCGAAGAGGTGCTCTACCGCGAGGCGCTGAGGCTTGGCCTCGACCAGAGTGATCCGGTGGTCCGCCGCCGCCTAGCCAGCAAGATGGATGAACTGGCGAGTGCCCAGGCCGAGGTTGCACAGCCATCCGAAGAAATCCTGCGCAAATGGCTGTCTGATCATCCCGGCCACTTCGAGACGGGCGGTGTCCTGAATTTCGAACAGGTCTATTTCGAGGATGAACAGGCCGCCCTTGCAGCGTCCGCCAAGTCTGATCCTCGCGGTCAGCCGATCAGCCTGCCCGGCAATGCCGAGCGGATGCCAGTGGCGGAAGTCGAGAAAGTGTTCGGCAGGCAGTTCGCCGATGAGATCGCCTCATTAGCCGCTGGCCCGGGATGGCAGGGTCCTGTCCCATCCGGATTTGGCTGGCATCTGGTGCGCCTCACGCTGCGGGAAGAGGGATCGGCGCCGCCCTTCGAGGAGATCCGCGAAAAGGTGGAAGCAGACTGGCGCAGCACCACGATGCAGGCGCGCCGCGAACAGGCATTCCAGGTCTTGAGGGACGCCTACTCGGTCGAAATCGAATGATGCGCCTGCTGGCGTTGGCGCTATTTGCGTTGTGGGCGTCGCCGGCACTGGCTGACGAACTACGTCCGGTATCGATCCAGTTTGAGCAGGTCGATGAAAGCCGCTGGTCGCTTGGTTGGCGCCAACCGCTCAGCTCGCCGGCAGCGGACCGTACAGACATTCCGCAAATCCCTGACAGCTGCGAAATCCTCGGCCAGCCCAGCTTCGACAACGCACCGCTTGCAGTCACCGGCAGGGCGCAGGTTCAGTGCAGCGGCAATGTCGCCGGCCAATCGATCGGATGGCCCATGCTGACCGGACAGGGCGATGCGATTGTGCGCATCGTGCCCCTTGGCCGGCCGTTGCAGGTTTACCGCGTCACAGCCGCCGACCCATCCGTTATCATCGCTGCAAAGCCGCAAAGTGCGCAGGTCTGGCGCAGCTATTTCGTGATCGGCACCGAACATATCCTGATGGGCTGGGACCACCTGCTGTTCGTGATTGCACTGGTCTTGCTGGTCAGGCGCAGCTGGGGCGTGGTGAAAGCGGCGACAGCGTTTACGGCCGCGCATTCCATTACACTCGCCACGACGACCTTGGGGTTCGCCGGTCTGCCGCAGCGTCCCGTCGAAGCCTTGATCGCGCTTTCAATCGTGTTCCTGGCCGTGGAAATAGCGCGCGGCACACGGGAAACGCTGACCCGCCGCCTGCCGTGGCTGGTCGCATTCCTGTTCGGCCTGCTTCACGGGTTCGGATTTGCCGGAGCCTTGGTCGAAATCGGCCTGCCCGAAGGCGAGGTTCCGGCAGCTCTCATAAGCTTCAATCTGGGCGTCGAGGCAGGTCAGTTGCTGGTCATTGCGGCGGTGATGGCGGCCTTGGCCCTGCTCCGGCGGATACGTGCTGGCGCTGAAACGCCGACGATACGTTTCGCATCCTATTTCATCGGCATCACCGGGGCCTATTGGCTGGTCGACCGCATGATCGGCTGAGTATCGCCGCCTAGCGCCTGCCACAGCAGCACCCGTGCACGTTTGGCGCGGCCGAGCGCAGCGGCAGCGCGCTCTCCGCTTGCATCAGCGGCCCGGCGCGCTTCGAGAACGGTGAGGAAGTCGGCAAGCCCGGCACGCTGGCGCGTTTCGGCAAGCGATGCCGCACGTTGCAGGCTGGCGGCTTCGGCTGCTGCTGCTGCGGCTTCGCGGTAAGCTGCCGCTACGAGGCCGTATGCGCCCTCGGCATCGCCCAGCGCGGTGAAGACTGCGCCGCGATAGGCCTCGAAGGCCGCGCGCTTACCCGCAGCCGCCGCGCCGATTTCCGCCTCTATCCTTCCGAAATCCAGCAGCGGGCCGGCGACGGTAGCGGCCAGCGTTCCGACGATGGAATCCTCGTCGAACAGATCGCCTGGACTGAATGCCAGAAGTCCCACGATCCCCGAAAGGCTGAAGTTGGGAAAGCGGCTGCGCGCAGCGGCGGCGAGTTCCGCGTCCTGCGCTGCAAGGTTTGCCGCTGCGGCGGCAACGTCTGGCCGGTTGGCGAGCAATGCGCTGGGCAGGGTCGTTGGCGGCACTGGCAGGCCATCGTCTGCCGTCCCGAGCGCCAAGGCTGAACGCACCTGCGCTCCGCCCTGCGCGGTAAGGGTGACCAGCCTGCCGATCAGCCGTGCGCGCTCGCTTTCCAGGGCGGCGAGGCGGCTGCGTGATGCGTTGGCAGCACCTTCCGCGCGCACGCGGTCGAAGCCGGGCGCGATCCCGGCTTCTTCGCGCACCTTTGCCAGCCGGGCGAGTTCTTCGGCAGCGGTAATGTCGTTTTCGATCGCACTGCGCCGGGCATCGAGAGTGCGCCAGTCAATGACGCTGGCGGCGATCTCGGCCAGCAGAGCATTGCGAACCCCACGAGCGGAAGCGGTGGCGGCATCGACCCGCGCCAGTGCGGCACGTTCCTGCGCGCGCAAAGTGCCGAAGATGTCGGGATCCCAGCGAGCTGTCAGATTGGCCGAATAAGCGATCTGCTCGGTGTCGAAGGATGCGCCGGGCGGGAGCGCGCCGCCAAATTGCGCAGGGTTGGTTCGCTGGCCTGTGACGGAGCCATTCGCACCGATATTCGGCAGTCTCTCCGCGCCCGCGCGGTCGGCACCTGCACGGGCCTGATCAATGCGCGCCAGCGCTTCGCCCAATGTCGGGGAGCCGGCGAGAGCCTGGGCGGCTAGCGTTTCGTAGGCAGGGTCGGATGCAGGCAGCAATGCGGCCAATGCGTTTCCAGTCTGGGCACTTGGCGCAAACAGGAACTCGTCGGGCAACACCGGTACCGGGGTGGCAATTTCGGGCGGCGGACCGGCGGCGCAGCCTGCCAGTGCCAGCGCGCAGCTGGAGGTCAGGAGCAGGCGCATCATTCGCTGCCCTTGGCAGGGATATAGGCGTCAACTTGCTGGCCGACACGGAACATGGCCTCGTTCTGCGAGGGCGCTTCGGGAAGCTCGTAAAGCACCTGCAGCACGCGCACATCGACTCGTTCTGCTGCCGAATTGGTCAGCGACCTCTTCGGCACTACGAGGGGTTCAGCGCGTACGAAGCTCGCCTCCACGCGCTGATTTGCTGCGCCGCGCGGGCTGACCGTGGCGGGTGCGCCCATGTCGAGGCGCGGTGCCTGTTCTTCGTCGATATCGATCCGCACATAGAGTGGCTGGGTCTGGCCCATCTCGATGAACGGCTGCGACCCGCCTCCGCCCATCGTGCTGACATATTCGCCCTTCCGGATATTCACGGAAAGGATTTCGCCCGCAATCGGCGCGCGCACTGTCAGGCGGCCGATTTCAGTCCTCGCGCTGGCGGCGCGGGCTTGCGCGGCCTGCAAACGGGCGCGGGCGAGCGAAAGGCGCTGGTTCGCTGCACTGGCTTCGCCTTCGGCGCGGATGACTTCGGCGCGGCTGACAGCAGCGGGATCGTCAACATTGCGGTACAGCGCCAATTGCTGCGCTGCGATGGAGCGTGCGGTTTCTGCTTCCGCAATCGCTGCACGCGCTTCGCCGATGGCTGCCTCTGCTTCGCGCAGCCCTGATTGGGCAGCGCGGGCGTCGACCGTGAACAGTGTCTGTCCTTCAGTAACGCGGTCGCCCGGCTGGACGAACAGTCCGGTGACCAGCCCCGACAGTGCCGAGCCGATCTGGACCACCTCACTGGAAGGTTCGACCACGCCTGACCCGGCAACGCGCGGCGCGTCGGCCAGTTGTTCGGGCGCACGCGGAGGTTCGTTCTCAGGCGCGGAAAGCTCGCGGTCCGGAAGGCCGGTGACGATAAAGATCACCGCCAGGATCAGCGCGGCACCCGCGATGACGGGCAGGATTTGCCGGGAGAAACTGAAATTACGTAGATTGAAAGCCATGTCAGTGGTCCTCGGGCATGGTGGCGCCGTCATGGATAATCCTGCCGTCCTCGAGCACGAGGATGCGGTCGGCGAGATCGAAAATGCGGTTGTCGTGGGTAACGATGATGCAGGCACGGTCTTCTGCCACGGCGACATCACGCAGCAGGTCCATGACCCGGCGGCCGGATGCGGCATCAAGCGCGGCGGTGGGTTCATCACACACTACCAGGCGGGGTTCGTGGACGAGGGCGCGCGCAATCGCGACACGTTGCTGCTGGCCCCCCGAAAGCTGGTTGGGCAGTTTATCCGCCTGGTCACGGATATTGAGCTTGGCCATCATTTCGACCGCCCGTTCGCGTGCTTCATGCCGATCCATCCCCTGCGCTATAAGCGGGACGGCGGCATTGCTGGCGGCATCGATCGAAGGAATCAGATTGTACTGCTGGAAAATGAAGCCGATGTTCTTGAGACGAAACTCAACCAGCGCGGTATCCTGCAGGTCATAGATGTCGGTTCCGAAGACCTCCACGTCGCCTTCGGTCGGCCAGAGGATGCCGCACATGATCGAGATCAGCGTCGTCTTGCCCGATCCGCTTTCGCCGACGAGATAGGTGAGTTCACCAGCTCGAATGTCGAGATCGATCCCGTGGAGCACGGTTATCGTCTGCTGGCCGGCAGTGAAATCGCGCGTAACACCGCGCGTGCAGATGGCAGGGCTACCGCTCACCGGAACACCGCCGCCGGTTCTGTCTTCAGAACATTGCGCAGCGCCAGCCAGCCGGTGAGCGCCAGGATCAACGTCACAGCGACCAGGCTGAATACGGGTATCTCCCACGGAATATAGAAGCCCTTGAAGGTGGGATTGGCGGCAAAGCTCCAGATAAAGGCTAGCGTGCCGAGGATACCCAGCCCGTAACCGATGAAGCCGACGAGCGCCGCCTGTGCGGCGACCATCTTGCGGATTTTTCCATTGGTCACGCCAATCGCCTTGAGGGCGCCGAACTGCTTGATGTTGTCACGGATGAAAAGGCTGAAGGTCAGCCCGACGATGGCCACGCCCACGATGAAACCCAGCGCCACGGTGATCCCGAAATTGAACGGGATGCCGGTGTTTTCGATGATGAAATCCACCCCGTCACGGGCAAATTCGTCGCGTGTCCGGGCCCTGAGGCCGGTCTGCTCCGAAATCCGGGTTGCAAGCGCCTTGGCTTCCTCGGGGTTTTCCGCACCGACCAGCACGAAGGAAAGGCGGTTTCGCGTGCCGGGCACGTAATTCAGGGCCTGGCTGTACTTGGTATAGAGCACCACCGTACTCGTGAAACTGGGCGTTGCATCGGCGATGCCGCGGATGACTGCGCGCTGGTCATTAAGTTCGAGCCGTTCGCCAAGAGGGGACTGATCGGGAAACATTCTCTGGGCCCCAACATCGTCGATAATCACGCTGTCAGGTGTGTTGAGAATGTCGGGCGCGCCTTCGAGCATGGTCTTGGGCAGGCCGATAAGCGTGGCATCGTCCACCCCGATCACGGCCACGCCTTCGAGGTCGCCCGTCTTGGTGCGCACGCTGGCCTGTGCCCGGATGTGGGGGACGGCCCATTCGACCCCAGGGACGCCGCGCACCTTGTCGAGCGCGGTCGACGGCATGGCATAGGCCACGTCGGTCGTCCGGCTGACCGGATCCATTACCCAGACATCGGCGCTGGAGACATTGTAGACACCGCTGGCCCCGCGTTCGAGCAGGTTCACGAAAATCGTCAGCTGCTGCGTTATGAGCAGGGTGGAGAACGCGATGCCGAAAACCAGCCCGTAAAACTTCTGGGCGTCCCCTGTCAGCATGCGGATTGCGATCCAGATCACGGCGCTTGCTTGCCTTCCTGCTGCGATTCGTCCATTAATGAACGCTGGCGTTCAACTGAACGGGACCGTTCACTTTGTCAACCGACACCGAAAAAAAGGCTGGTCGTCCGGTCAACACGGCCAAGCGCGAGGCGATCCTCGCCGCTGCGACGCGCGCGTTTTTCGAGCATGGTTTTGCCTCGACCGCGATCGAGCAGGTGGCCGCCGATGCGGGCGTGTCCAAGGTCACGGTGTACAACCATTTTGGCGGCAAGCGCGACCTGTTCACGGCAACGGTTGAGGCCGAATGCGCCCGGATGCGCGAACATTTCGAAGTGCGCCCAGAGCTCGGCGGCACCTTGCGCCAGCGTCTGACTGCTATCGGCGAGGCCATGATGGCATTCCTGTCGCGACCTGAAATGGTGCAGTTTGAACGCCGGATCGCCGCTGAAACCGAACATGAGCCCGCAATCGGCGCAGCATTCCTGGCTGCCGGTCCGCACCGTATGAAAAAGGCGTTCTCTGCCTTGTTGCAGGCGATGAAAGATGCCGGAGAAGTCGACATCGAGGATGTCGATCTGGCGGTCGAACAGTTCGCTTCCATGTGCAAGGGAATGGGCGATCTGGAACGGCGTTTCGGACATCCCGCCGACCCCAAACGCGACCGCGAACGGATCGAGGGCGCTGTCGACGTTTTCTGCAGTGCTTACGCCGTCGAAGAGTGTGATCGAAAATAGACGCCATCTGCGCGCCGTCTAAACTTGCCATTCACCTGCGCGACCCTACATTCTGGACATATTGAAAGGAATGCCCGCCAATGCGCGATCAGAATCAAGACCAGCAGCCCGAACCTGAAGGTGGCGGCCCCAATCCGTGGATGAAAACTCTGCTCGTATGGGGCGGTATTTTCCTCGGTTTGCTTCTGGTCGTCTCCATGTTCGGGAATTCGGGTCAGGGCGCGGGCACACCGCTGCTCTATTCCGACTTCAAGGAACGTGTCGCTGCAGGTGATGTAAAGTCGGTCGAGATTTCCGAAGAACAGATCATCGGGATGACGAATGACAACGAGGCGTTCTCTACCATTCCGGTGGCCAACGACACTTCGCTGCCCAAGCTGCTCGAAGAAAACGGCGTGAAGTATTCAGGCAAGGATGCAGGCAGTCAGAACATCCTGCTTTATGCCCTGATCCAGATGCTGCCATTCGTGCTGATCCTTGGCATTGCGATCTTCGCCCTGCGCCAGGTCCAGAAGGGCGGCGGAGCAGGCGGTGCGATGGGCTTCGGCAAATCCAAGGCCAAGATGCTCACCGAAAAGCAGGGCCGCGTGACGTTCGAAGACGTCGCCGGTATCGACGAAGCCCGCGAAGAGCTGGAGGAAATCGTCGAATTCCTCAAAGACCCCTCACGCTTCTCCAAGCTTGGCGGCCAGATCCCCAAGGGTGCACTGCTCGTCGGCTCGCCCGGTACCGGTAAAACGCTGCTTGCCCGCGCTATTGCGGGCGAGGCGGGCGTGCCGTTCTTCACCATTTCAGGCTCGGATTTTGTCGAAATGTTCGTCGGCGTTGGCGCAAGCCGCGTGCGCGACATGTTCGAACAGGCCAAGAAGAACGCGCCTTGCATCGTCTTCATCGACGAAATCGACGCCGTCGGACGTAGCCGTGGCCACGGCCTCGGCAATTCCAACGACGAACGCGAGCAGACGCTGAACCAGCTGCTGGTGGAAATGGACGGCTTCGAAGCCAATGAAGGAATCATTATCATCGCGGCGACAAACCGCCCCGATGTGCTTGACCCTGCCTTGCTGCGCCCGGGTCGTTTCGACCGCCAGGTCGTGGTGCCGATCCCCGACATCGATGGCCGCGAGAAGATTCTTGCCGTCCACATGAAGAAGCTCCCGCTCGCACCCGATGTGAACCCGCGCACTATTGCGCGCGGCACGCCGGGCTTCTCGGGCGCGGAT
The DNA here is from genome assembly GCF_019711355.1 of Qipengyuania psychrotolerans. Lineage (NCBI taxonomy): Bacteria > Pseudomonadati > Pseudomonadota > Alphaproteobacteria > Sphingomonadales > Erythrobacteraceae > Qipengyuania > Qipengyuania psychrotolerans. The sequence goes on along the minus strand of NZ_CP081297.1, from coordinate 2,203,820 downwards.
CTTGCGAACTTGTGCAACGAAGCGGCATTGCTTGCGGCCCGCCGTAACAAGCGTCTCGTGGCGATGCAGGAGTTCGAGGACGCCAAGGACAAGGTCATGATGGGCGCGGAACGCCGCTCCATGGTCATGACGGACGACGAGAAGAAGATGACCGCCTATCACGAGGCTGGCCATGCGCTGGTTTCGATCAATGAACCGGCATCGGACCCCATTCACAAGGCAACGATCATCCCGCGCGGCCGTGCGCTGGGCATGGTGATGCGCCTGCCGGAGCGGGACAATTACTCGTATCACCGCGACAAGATGCACGCGAACCTTGCTGTCGCCATGGGCGGCCGCGTGGCGGAAGAAATCATCTTCGGCCATGACAAGGTTTCGAGCGGCGCATCGGGCGACATCCAGTATGCCACCGATCTTGCACGGAACATGGTCACCAAGTGGGGCATGAGCGACAAGCTTGGCCCGCTGCAATACGAGGAAAGCCAGGAAGGCTATCTGGGTATGGGCCAGACCGCGCGCACGATGGGCGGTGCCGAGACAAACAAGTTGATCGACGCCGAAATCAAGGAACTCGTCGAAGGCGGCCTGAAGCGTGCAACCGAAGTGCTGACCGATCAACAAGACAAGCTCCACCTGCTTGCCCAGGCTCTGCTTGAATTCGAAACCCTGACGGGTGAAGAAATCGATACGCTTATGAAGGACGGGAAGATTGATCGTCCCGATGCGCCCAGCGGCCCCGTAACCGTCCAGCCGGTGGGGGGCAGTACCGTGCCCAAGTCCGGCAAGAAGTTCGGTGGCAGCGGCGAAGGTGCTCCGGCCGGAGCCTGAGGCCTGTCTTGAATGATGTCATCAGGGGCGCCGCCGGGAAACCGTCGGCGCCCTTTATGCATTGTAGTGACGAGTGACCCGGACCGGGGTCCGGCTGTTCAAGGACTTGTTGATATGAAACGTTCGTTTGCCACCGCGCTAATCGCTGTCTCGGCTGTCGCGCTGGGCGCGTGTTCCGAGCAGACGCAGAGCGACGCATCGCAGACTGCCGAACTGGCCGGCGATGACATCGAGGCGAATGCCGCCGTCGTGGGCGAGGTCATCGAAGAGGGTGCGAAGAATGCAGCCGGCGCCATCAGCGAAGGTGCTTCTAACATCGAAAGCCATATCGAGGAAAACGACAAGACCGCGCCCGACAGCGCGCCGATCCTCGGCGACAATCTCAACAAGGATCAGGAAAATCCCGTCGACTGACCCTGCGCCTTGCGCCTAGAATGCTCCAAGCACCAGTAGCAGTTGCAGGAACAGCACCAGGATCACCACGATGAATACGGCCATGATCGCGAGACGCCAGATGGCCGAGAAGCGTGACAGGCCGTAAGCCCCGCGCAAATGCTTGTAGAGGTGGATAGGCGGTATGACGAGGCTCGTCAGAACCACGAGGTCCGTAGTCATTCCCAGTAGCCCTGCGACTGTGACGGTCAGGGTGAGTAAAGTCATGAAGCTGAGCGAGTAGGTTACGAATATCGCGTGGTCGTAGGCTTTGAAGCGCCGCTTCCACGCGAACAACAGCCATACGAACGGAATCGATAGCGGGATCAGCAGCCAGCTGAATTTGTAGAAATTGGTCTGCAGTTTGTAGAGCATGAGGCCGGGGTTCTTGCGCCACTTGTCTATCGCGGTATCGACCCATTCGATGTTGGAGCTGCCGACCTTCATTGTCGCACCGTCAGAACCCTCGAGTGGGATGACCACGTCACCGTCCCCGTCCGCCTGCGCATCGGCTTCACCTTCCCGCAGGAACGGTATGTTCTCCTGAGCCTGACGCAGCGCCGTGACCTGGTCCGCTAGCTCGCGCTGGCGGGTTTCGAGAACCTCTCTCCTGTCGGACCCAAGATCGGGTTCGGCGAGCGCTTCTTCCGTTTCCCGAAGGCGCTTCTCGGTCCGGTCGAGCTCGGTCGCTGCGAGTTCAACAAGTCCCTCGCCGGCGTCACCTCGAATATCGGTGGGCGCGCTGATGCCTGCCAGCTGGAACACTGCGAACATCAGGAAGATCGAGAACAGGAACAGCGCCATCGGGGAAACGAACCGCGCGCGCTCCCCTGCAATATAGCGGCGCGTCAATTCACCTGGTTTGCCCACCAACATCGGCAAAGTGCGCCAGGTCTTTCCGTCAAAATGGAGCGCACCATGCAGCAGATCGTGAAGGAAAGCGCCGATCGTGCGGTGGAGATGCGCCTGCTGGCCGCAGGCGTGGCAGTGCGCGCCGACCAGTTCAGTCCCGCAGTTAAGGCAGGTGCTCTCGGCAAAATGCCCTTTGTCGAGCGGCTGGTTGTCCTGCAGCCCGCCGCCTTTTTCGCCGCTGACCGCGCGCGCGATCAGTCCGCCCTCAACGGCCGTCCCCATGGCTTCGCCAAATTCGCTCATGTACCCTCCTGCCGAGAGGATTCTATGCCTCGATTGTCTAAGCCGCAACGCAAAAGGCCGCCCAGCAGGGCGGCCTTTCAACCAATATCAGCGATTTTGAGGCGCTTAGCCTTCGTAATCGCCACCGATCGATGTCGAACGGGTCGGAGCAGATGCGGTGATCCGCAGCGCTTCGGCCGACTGGCTGAGCGAACCGATTTCGTCCATCTCGTCATCGTCGTCGGGCAGGATTTTCTGCAGGTTGGTAACCGCAGCTTCCTTCAGATCCTTGGGCTTGACCGTCTGTTCGGCGATTTCGCGCAGGGCCACAACCGGGTTCTTGTCGCGATCGCGTTCGATAGTGAGTTCCGCACCGCCCGAAATTTCACGTGCGCGCTGGGCAGCCAGTAACACGAGATCGAAACGATTGGGGATCTTGTCTACGCAGTCTTCGACGGTAACGCGCGCCATTGGGCACTCCGATTTAAATCAAGTGATTCCGGGAAAGCGCGCTAAATAGGATACCGGACGCAAAAGGTCAAGAATTTGCGCTTGCCGCGCAGCGCGCTAAGGCTGTTCCTGAATGGCCGACGCTCAAACACAGCCAGAACCGCCCGGATATGCCGATCCGCCCCCTTTTTCGTGCGAGGCGCAGGGCCAGTCTCTGACCTTTTATCCGGCAGGCGAAGACCGGCGGCAGGCGCTGCTGGACCTCGTGGCGTCTGCACAAAAGACGCTGGATGTGTGTTTCTATATTTTCAGCGAAGACGGGATCAGCACGGCCCTGCGGGATGCGCTTTGCGAAGCTGCCGGGCGGGGGGTCGATGTCACGCTGATCATCGACCGGTTCGGCGCTTCGGCTGGAGACGAATTCCTCAAGCCGCTGGTCGAAGGCGGCGGACGCTATCTCTTCTTTAGCCCGCGGCTGGGCTTTCGCTATCTTATCCGCAACCATCAAAAGATGGTCATCGCCGATGGCGAGCGCGCGATGTTTGGCGGTTTCAATATCGAAGACGACTACTTCGCTCCGCCGGAAAGCAATGGTTGGAACGACCTCGCCATCCTTCTCGAAGGGGACGCGGTGACCGGCCTGTGCGAATGGTTCGCCAAACTGCGGGCCTGGACAGAAGATGACCGCGCGCGTTTCAAGGCAATTCGCAAGGCGGTCCAGGATTGGTCCTGGAATTCCGAACATGGGGAGGCCCGGTGGCTGGTTGGGGGCCCGACGCGCGGCCTGTCGAGCTGGGCGCGCTGCGTGACGCGCGACCTGAAGGAAGGAGAGAAACTGGACATCTTCATGGCCTATTTCTCGCCGCCCTATACCTTGTTGCGGCGTATCGCGCGGGTGGCGCGCAAGGGACAGACGCGGTTGTTGATGGCGGCGAAAAGCGACAATGGCGCAACGATCGGCGCGACCCGCTCGCTGTATAATTACCTGCTCAAGCGCGGCGCGAAGATCTGGGAATTTTCACCCTGCAAGCTGCACACCAAGCTGCTGGTGCTGGACGATGCCGTTTATGTGGGTAGTGCCAATTTCGACATGCGCAGCCTTTACCTCAATCTCGAGATCATGCTGCGCATCGAAGACAAGGCACTGGCCGACCGGATGCGCGAATTCATGGACACGCACATCGCCGCCTCGCTCGAAATTACGCCGGAACTCCACGCCAAGCGTGCGACGGTGTGGAACCGCATACGCTGGTACGCGGGATGGGTGCTCGTATCCGTTCTGGACTATACGGTTTCCCGCCGCCTCAACCTCGGCATCTGAAGCCTATTCGTAATCCTCGTATCCGCCGCGCATTTCAGGCGAGGTGAACTTCGTGAACTCGCTCTGGAAGAGCAGCGGGACGTTACCGGTCGAGCCGTGACGCTGCTTGGCCACGATCAGCGTGGCACGGTTGACCAATTCCAGGTGGCGCGCTTCCCAATCGGCATATTTCTGCCGCACATCCTCGCTGCTGGTTTCGTCCGGCGTGTCCGGCTTGAGCGAGTTGTGATAATATTCGCCGCGGAAAATGAACCACACCATGTCGGCGTCCTGCTCGATCGAGCCGGATTCGCGCAAATCGGATAGCTGGGGACGCTTGTCCTCGCGCTGCTCCACCGCACGGCTGAGCTGCGAGAGCGCGATCACCGGCACGTTCAGTTCCTTCGCCAGCGTCTTCAGGCCGCGGCTGATTTCCGAAATTTCGTTCACGCGGTTGTCGCTTGCGCGGCCCGATCCCTGCAGCAACTGCAGGTAATCGACGATGACGAGCCCGATATCGTGCCGCCGCTTGAGCCGCCGTGCACGGGTGCGCAGCGCGCCGATCGTGAGACCCGGCGTGTCGTCGATATACAGCGGAAGCTCGTTCAATTCCTGACTGGCAAACGACAGGCGCTGGAATTCTTCGCGGCTCAGTTTGCCCGAACGCAGCTTCTCGCTCGAAATTTCTGCCGTTTCGGCAAGAATACGCGTGGCGAGCTGGTCCGCGCTCATTTCCAGGCTGAAGAAGGCAGTGCCTGCTCCGGGAGATTCGCTGCGGTCGATGCCGATCTTCTGGTCGTCCATCAGGCGGCGTGCCGCGTTGAAGGCGATATTGGTCGCCAGCGAGGTCTTACCCATGCCCGGGCGGCCCGCGAGGATGATAAGGTCGGAATTGTGCAGGCCGGACGTCTTGTCGTTGATCGTATCGAGCCCGGTCGTCTTGCCCGAGAAGCGGCCGCCCGAATTGATCGCGGCTTCCACCATCTTGAGAGCGCCGAGTGCAGCGGTCCGGAAATCCTGCGCTTCATTGCCCGATGTCGCGCCTTCGGCGACCTTGTAGAGATCGGCCTCGGCCTGGCTGATCCGGTCCATCGGCGCGACTTCGTCTGATGTGTCGAGCGCGCCTTCCACCAGGTTGCGGCCCACGGTGACGAGTTCGCGCAGCAGGGCGAGGTCGTAGATTTGCTCGGCCAGCTTGCCAACCGCCAGAAGGCCTTGCCCGTCCTGCGTCAGCTTGGCGAGATAGGTTACGCCGCCCAGTTCCTTGAGCGCTTCGTCAGTCTCGAAATACGGCTTGAGCGTAACCGGCGTCGCAATCGAATTGCGATCGAGCAGCTTGTGGACCCGTTCATAAATGCGCTGGTGCACCGGTTCATAGAAATGGTGCGCCATCAGCGGCGTATTCAGTTCCTGCACGACCTGGTTGTCGATCAGCACCGCGCCAAGGAATGCGGCCTCGGCTTCGATATTGCTGGGCAGGGTCTGACCCTGCTTGTCGGGTACGGGCATCGAATCAGCGCGCGGAATAAGAAGATTGGTTTCAGCCATGCCAGCCTAATGGGACATTGAACCAGCTCTCTCAAGGGCGCGACAAATCGGCATCGCGGACAGCCCTGTGGATGGCACTGGATAAGAACACCTTGCCCCGATGTGCTGCGCTTGCGAAAGCGGTTCCTGCAAACATGACCGAATCCACTTCGCCTCCTCCCGATTACCGTATCGCCCATGTCGATCTCGATGATGAGACGATCATCTGGCGCAATGCGGATATCGAACAGGAACGCCGGATCGCGATTTTCGACCTGATCGAGGAAAATACCTTCAAGCCGCTCCGGGCTGTGGAGCGCGGGGCGAACGGCCCCTATCACCTGACCCTTGCCGTACAGGATGGCCGCTTGCTGATGACCATCGCCAATTCCGACGGCGAAATGGTGGAGCAATTGCTGCTCGGCCTGGCGCGTTTCCGCCGGCCGATTCGCGAATATTTCGCCATCTGCGACAGTTATTACCAGGCTATCCGCAAGGCGACCGCTGCCGAAATCGAAACCATCGATATGGCCCGGCGCGGCGTACACAACCGCGCGGCAGAATTGCTGGTGGAACGGCTGGAGGGCAAGATCGATACCGATTTCGCCACCGCGCGGCGGCTCTTCACGCTGATTTGCGTACTGCACATCAAGGGCTGACGGATGGCGCGGCGCAAGAAAAAGAGCAGCGGCGGCTGGATCGTCAAGCTTGTGATCCTGGCCGCTGTCATTGCGGGTGCATCTGCGATCTGGCTGTGGAACGAGAAACGCGGCTGGCGGCCGGACGAAACCGCTTATCCCGACCAGGGCGCCTTGATCGGCGAGCGGGACGAGGGCGTGAACTTCGAAGTGCTCAAGGGGTTGGGTGCCAGCTTCGTCTATCTCGAAGCCAGCAAGGGTGCGCACGGCAAGGACGGGGCATTTTCAGGCAATCTCGCCGCCTCACGCGAGATGGGCCTGCAGGTCGGCGCAGTCCATGAATTCGATCCTTGCGAAACAGCCGACGGGCAAAGCGCGAATTACGTCACCATCGTTCCGCGAGACGCGCAGCTCCTGCCGCCCGCTATACGGCTGGAACGCACAGCTGACGATTGCCCGAGCCGCGTTTCCGATGCCGCCGTGCAGAGCGAATTGCTGACACTGGTCAATCAGATCGAGGCCCATGCAGGCTCGCCCGTAATCCTCGCGCCGAGCGAAAGTTTCGAGGATCGCTACCGACCCGCAGCGCGGCTGGAGCGGGCACTGTGGCTTGAAGGCGATCTCGACGAACCGGGCTATGCCGGGCGGCCGTGGACCTTGTGGACCGCCAACAGCGCCTATGCGAACGAGGCTGCCGATACACCGCTGCGCTGGCTGGTCGTGAGGCCCTGAGCGCGCTAGGCAGCTGCTGATGACTGACCTAGACCTTATCGATGCCGCCCGCCAAGCTGCCAGCTATTCCTATTCGCCCTATTCTAATTTTGCAGTCGGAGCGGCCCTGCGCTTCGCCGATGGAACGGTCGTGACCGGGACGAACATCGAAAACGCCAGCTACGGACTTGCCCTGTGCGCAGAGACGGTGGCGGTCTCGAAGGCGATGGCGGACGGTGTGCGCGGCGGCCTGGAAGCGGTTGCAGTCACCGGTCCCGGCGATATGCCGATTACGCCGTGTGGCCGTTGCCGCCAGGTGCTGAACGAACTGGCCCAATTGGGCGGCACGGACCCCGTGATCTTGTGCGTGGGCCCCGATGAAGTGCGGCGCACTACGTTGAGCGCCTTGCTTCCCGACGCATTCGGACCGGCGAGCCTGACTTGACCACCCGCCGCGGCGCGCTGGGCGGCATGACCGCTTCGCTTGCCGCGTTGGCAATTCCCTCACTTGCATCGGCCAGGACAGCTACGCTGGCCCCGCGATTGCGACTGGGCGACACCGTTGCCTTGGTGGCTCCCGCCAGCGCAGTGTCGGAACGCCAGCTGTTCAACGCCGAATTCACCGTGAGCGGTATGGGCCTGGTGCCGAAATTCGGCGCCCATGTCGGTCAGCGGTTCGGCTATCTTGCCGGCACCGACGATCAGCGAGCCAGCGATCTCAATGCAGCCTTCGAAGACGAAACCGTCCGCGCAATCTTTGCCATACGCGGCGGATACGGCGCGGCCCGCATTCTGCCGCTGATCGACTGGCAGGCCGTGCGCCGTAATCCCAAACTGCTCATCGGATATAGCGACACCACCGCCTTGCATCTCGCGGTCGCTCGCGAAGGGGGTTTTCCAACCTTGCATGCCCCCAATGCGGCAAGCCGGTGGGAGAAGGACAGCTGGGAGAGTCTGTGGCGGCTCGCCTTTACGGGCGAGACCCCGTCATTGAAGCTTGATGCGTCCCGGGTGCTAATTGCGGGAATTGGCGAGGGCAGGTTGCTTGGCGGCAATCTCACTATTCTCTCGACCCTGATGGGATCAGGCCGTTTGCCCGACATGACTGGCGCGATCCTGTTTCTGGAGGATATCAACGAGGAGCCATACCGGGTGGACCGCATGCTCCAGCAGCTCAAACTGGCCGGAATACTGGACGCAGCAGCCGGGATCATCGTGGGCAATTGCACCCGCTGCGATGCTCAGGGAGAGAACCAGGAAACATTCGCGGTAGACGATGTTTACGGCCAGCTTCTCGGCTCGCTCGGGTGCCCTGTCGTGACGGGGGCCAACATTGGCCATATCAGTAATCAACTCGCGCTTCCGCACGGCGCACGGGTCCGGTTCGACACTGCCGCGGATACGCTTACGCTGCTGGCACCTATGGTCGAATAAGAAGCGCGTGTTAACCAGTCCGAGAGAGTGCGCGGCTTATGGGCGTCTCGTCAGGAGACACCCACTTTATGAAATTCGTTAAACTCGAATCGCGCGGCGGAAATTATCTCGTCGTCGCAAGCAACGTCGCTTGGCTTCGCATCGGCGAAAACGGCCAGACCCAGGTTGGCATCGTGGGCAGCAGTTCGCTGCTGGTCACAGGTACCATGGAAGAAGTTGCCGCGAAGCTGACGGCACCCTGAGACAGGGCGCGCGGGGATCAGTCCTCGCGCGCTTCCAGCCATTCGAGCAGGCTGGCGAGGCAATCGCGCGCCAGCATTTTGCAACGTTCCGGGCTCCAGCCCTGTTCGGGTTCCGGATTCGCCTTGTTGTCCTTGTAAGGCATTTCCAGCGTCATCGCCGTCGCACCGAAGCGTTCGGCTACCTGGTTCGTGCTCATGGACAAATTGGCCTTGCCCGGCGCAGCTTTCGTATAGCCAAGTTCGGTCTGGAAATCGGGGGTGCGGCGGTTGAGGATCGCTTCGTAGCTGTAATATCGCTCGCCATGCTCGTCGGTCCAGCTCGGGATGCCTTCGTAACCCGCCAGGAAGCTGACCGGGATCGCTTCGTCCCCGTGCACATCCATCGCAAAATCGACCCCGGTTTCGTCCATCCGGTTACGAATGGCGAGCACTTCGGGGCTCTTCTCTGCAGTTGGATTGTCCCATTCGCGGTTGAGATTGATGCCGGCCGCATTCACGCGCAGGTTTCCGCGCTTCGATCCATCGGGATTGCAGTTCGGCACTACGTGCAGGCGGCAGCGCTTGCGCAGTTCGCGCCCGACCGTGTCGGCGGGATCGGTCAGCACTTCCAGCGCGCCTTCCATCCACCATTCGGCCTGAGTTTCGCCGGGATGCTGGCGGGCATAAAGCCAGACCTTGAATTCGCCTTCGCCCATTTCGAGGCTGTCGATCGGCTGTCCGTCCAGCGTGGTGCCGAGATGCACGTAATCGGCGCCTTCCGAAGCCGCAGCTTCCGATACTAGATCGTGATGGCGCTCCATCGAATAGGGCGCGAAATAGGCGAACCACGCGATGTCGCTTGCCGGAGTATAACGGATAGTCAGCGTTCCGCCGTCTTCATCCTTGTCATAGCTGGCGGCCGCGCGGCCCCAATAGTCGCGATCTTCCGACACGCATGCCGAATAATCGGGCCATCCGCCGGGAAAGGCGCTGGTTTCCAGATCGGTGATCTTCAGTTCCAGTTCGCGGCCTGCCGCGCCCGCGACGCGGAAGTGGAACCACTGCTTGAATTCGCTGCTGGTGTCCTGCGGAATGGCGAGTTTCGCGCCTGCACCGCTGACGGACAGGACTTCGATGTTGCCGCTGTCGAAAGCTGCGTCGATCCGGATATCGTTCACTTAGGGAACCTCTACTTGTATCGTTTCGCCATTGTTGCCGGGAAAGTCGCTGAACAGCGCGGCGGCGAGGGTTTGTGCGTTTGCCTGCGGCTGCGCAAGGGGGGAATTGTCGGGCACGCGGAAATCGGCCCGGCCTTCCCACAGATTGATCTCGGTGTCCGCGGCGCGGATGGTTACAGCCAGCTCGCTGCCCAGTTTGTCGCGCTCTCCGCCGCCCAGGTTGATGCCGATCCCGACGCCTACTCCCGAGCCGTATGAGCCGGTGCGCCCGCCAACGCCGACACTGACCGGCGAGCGGTTGCCCTGCGCGGTCTGGACGTAACGTTCGAGCCGGACGGTCGCGATCTGCGATGCGGCCGAGCGGTCGGTTTCGGTATAGCCAAGCTGGCTGAGCTCAGCAGCGACGGCCGATTTGTAGGGCAGCATGGCCAGGCTATCGCCGCCGGCTTCCCCGGCACTTTCCACGAATATGGTGCCCTGACCAAGGCGCTGCTGCGCATCTGCCGCGACGAAGCGGGTAACCTCGACCGGGCCCGGCGAGGTGGCGCAAGCTGACAGCGCGGCGGCGGACAGTGCGGCGAATGCGATTGATGTGCGACTCATTTGCAGGGCTCTTTCATACAAGGGCGTTAAAGAAAGAAGAACGCGCAGCTTGCCGCATTGCTCCGAGATTGCACCTTGCGCAGTGTATGCTAGGCGCGCGGCATGACTATTGAGAACAAGGTGCCGGTGCTCGTGACCGGCGGTGCAGGGTATATCGGAAGCCATGCCGTGCTGGCCCTTCGCGATGCAGGCTGGCCGGTTGCAGTGATCGACAATCTTTCGACCGGCTTCGCATTCGCCGTGCCGGACGATGTGCCTTTATACGAAGGCGACATCGTAGATGCAGTCCTGCTCGAGCAGATTTTCCTCGAGCAGGGCACCAAGGCGATCATGCATTTTGCCGGATCGGTTGTGGTCCCTGAATCGGTCGAAGACCCGCTCAAGTATTACGACAATAACACCGTAAAGAGCCGCGCCCTCATGGAAGCCGCCGTGCGCGGCGGGATCGAGCATTTCATCTTTTCCTCGACCGCGGCGACCTACGGCACGCCAGAGGTTTCGCCGGTCACGGAAGACAGCCCGAAGCAGCCGATCAATCCCTATGGCTGGTCCAAGCTGATGACCGAGCAGATGCTTGCCGATGCCAGCGTGGCGCACGGCTTCAATTACTGCGCGCTCAGGTACTTCAATGTTGCCGGTGCCGATCCGCAGGCGCGCACCGGCCAATCGACCGCCGGTGCCACGCATCTGATCAAGGTCGCCTGCGAGGCTGCCACCGGCAAGCGCGACAGCGTGGCGGTGTTCGGCACGGATTTCGACACGCAGGACGGGACCGGCGTGCGGGATTACATCCATGTGAGCGATCTGGCTGCCGCCCATGTGCTGGCTCTTGAAGCCCTGATCGCGAGGCCCGACCAGTCCATGACCATGAACTGCGGCTATGGCCGCGGGTTCTCGGTGCTGGAGGTGCTGGACGCAGTCGACCGCGTAACCAACGCCAAAATCGTGCGGCACATGGAACCTCGCCGGGCCGGAGATCCGGGCGAACTGGTGTCCGACCCATCGCGCATCAGGGCAACCCTGCCGTGGGAGCCAAAGCATGCCGATCTCGACGAGATTATCGGCCATGCGGTCCAATGGGAACGAAAGCTTGCCGAAATGCGCACAGACGGTTGACGAGAATCACCCCGCCCTTTAACGGGCGCGATTGAAATCGGCGCGTCGGGGCACCATCTCCGGCGCGTAATTATTTTAGAACGAGATTTATCATGAAGATCCGCAACAGCCTCAAGTCGCTCAAGAGCCGGCACCGCGATTGCCGCGTGATCCGTCGCCGTGGGCGGACCTACGTCATCAACAAGACCAACCGCCGCTTCAAGGCCCGCCAGGGCTAAGCAGCGATGCGGGGCGTTATCGCCCTGCAAGCGTCATGGACCGGCCCGGCTCCCGAAGGGGAGCGCGGGCCGTTCGTGTTTGGGAGCGCGCAATGAGCGATCGGACGGTTGAAGCAGTCGTATTCGACGTGGGGCGTGTGCTCTACCAATGGCAGCTATCCTCCCTCTTCGAGAAGATCATCGACGATCCGGCCCGCTTGCGGAAGGTGCTGGACGAAGTTGTGACGGAAGAATGGCATTTCGAACATGACCAGGGCCGCGAACTTGCGGACATGGTGCCGGAGCGCATCGCACTCTATCCTGATTACGCCGACGAAATTCATGCTTACGCCACGCGGTTCAATGAAACGATCCCGGGGCCGGTTCCGGGCAGTCATGCCCTTGTTGAACGGCTCGATGCCAATGACGTCCCGCTCTTCGCCATAACCAATTTCGGTGCAGAGTTCTGGGCGGGTTTCCGCCCGCATGAGCGGATTTTTGACCGGTTCCGCGATATCGTCGTATCCGGCGAGGAATGTTTGGCAAAACCCGGTGAGGCCATTTTTGCGCTGGCCGAGAAGCGCTTTGGCCTTCCCGCATCCGCCATGCTCTTCATCGACGATAACCGGGACAATATCGACGCAGCGCGCACTTTCGGCTGGCAGGTGCATCATTTCAACGATGCCGGTTCGCTTGAAAGCGACCTTTCAGTGCGCGGGCTTATCTGAACAAAAAAGGCCCCGACGAATGCCGGGGCCCTTAAGTGCCACCCTATGGAGAGGGGGTGGGGGATCGAATGTGTGCGGCCTTAGCCGTTGCACTTCGCCAGGCGAGCAGCTTCGAGCGCTTCACCCTTGGTGGTGAACGACTTCACTTCGCCAAGATCGCGCTGCAGTTCGCGGCAAATACGCAGCGGGCGCGACGAGCCCTTGGGTGCGATGCACGTGGTATCGGCGCAGGTCCAGGCGACGCCGCCTGCGATGACCGTACGTTCAGCTGCCGGCTCGGCCAGTTCTGCGGTGTAGAAGGGGGCGTTGCTGCGTGCTTCGGCCGGGGTCGGTGCTGTAAGAGCGCCGAATGTCAGGGCGGTGTAGGCAAAAGCGGAGACGAGAACGCTGAGGTTCGCCGAACGGCGGAGAGAGGGGGACATGGAGAGGTTCCTTTTAGCACTTGCAATTTTCGCAACAGGCTTTGCAAAAATTGCAATGTAAGTTTCGATTTGCAACCAGTTGCGAATCGGTACCTACTTAGATAGGTTGTGTTTCGCAACCCTTTTTTCGAAAAATTTGGCTTTATGGAAAAGCGCGCTAAATAGGTTGCACCGGAAGGACTGATTTTATGGGCGACATTAGAGAACCACTACGCGAATTGACCGAATGCGGCCTGCCGCAAGCCTTGGAGGTCATGGGCGAGCGGTGGAGCTTCATGATCCTGCGCGCCAGTTTCAACGGGTTGCATCACTTCGAAGAGTTTCTCAGCGAGCTGGGTATCGCGCGGAATATCCTGTCGAACAGGCTGGCCAAGCTGGTTGAGCATGGAATTTTGAAACGTGATCCCTGTCCCGACGATCGCCGGAAGATCGAATATCGCCTGACCGACAAGGGTTTCGACCTGCTTCCCGCAATGGTCGCCTTGCGCCAGTGGGGCCAGAAATACGGTGCAGAAGTGGTCGAGAACCCCGTGCTCGTCGATGAACTGGACCGTCTGCCGATCGGGCCGACATCCATTCTGAGTCATGACGGCCGTATCCTGGGGCCTGCGGACCTCGCACTGGTCGAACGCAAAAACCTTGGCGTGCGCGCCGATGGCTCGAAAGCCGAACCGCATGAGGCCATGGACAAGGGTTCGGTAGTTGACATCGCATCGGCCCGAAAAGCGAAAGACGCGGCCTGAACGAAGAAACCCAGCGCACGCCGGATGGCCGCTACATTATCGTGCGCGGCCGATTATGGCGGGCTTCCAATCCAAATCTCCCCAAGGCCGAGCGTGAGCGCCTGGTCAATATGCTGATGGATGCGCGGCGCGCAGTCGGCGCGGCTTTGCAGGCGGGAGATCACGCAGCGGAAAAGCAGGCACGGCGCAATGTGCATTCAGCGAAGGTCGCGCTGGGAGAACGCGGTCCGGTGTGGTGGGATGACGCCGCTCCGGACTTCAATCGCTTTCTTCTAAAGAACACCCCATACGCCGAGAAGTGACGTCACCTTTTTCCGTGGTCCCGTGACGTCACCGTTAAAGTGATCTCAACAGATCGCCGTCATGGCCAAACCTCAGCAGGGGCATTCCCCCTTTTCAGAGCCGGGCCGGATAGTGATAGAAATCGAACTACAAAACGAAACGCACCAAACCGTCTTCCGGATAAAGACGATGGCGGTGCCGCGCATTGGCGAAGGCATCCGCTTGCGGGAGCCAAGCGGCCAGTTCGCATCGTATGACGTGCTCGACGTGTGGTACCAGCAAGCCGAATACGGCGAGGTCTGGATCCCCTATGTCCACGTTCGCATGACGCCGGATGAATTGCGCGCCGTAGAAATGGCCAAATCCAATCCGATGGTCGACAAGGCTCAGGCTGTCCCGATCGAGGATTTCCTCAAGAAATTCGAAGGCGACCGCGAACATGAACCGGTCAGGCTGAACCTGGATATGGGCGAAAAATAGGCGGTTACGCCCGTCAGGCCCTCGGAGGCTGGCGCCTGTAACTTAGCGCCTCTGCCACATGAAGCCGGCCGATCTGTTCGGACCCGCCCAGGTCCGCAATGGTACGCGCAACGCGCAGCATCCTGGTATAGGCGCGGGCCGAAAGCCGCATGGCGCTGGCGGCCTGCATCAGGAGCTTGCGCCCTTCCTCGTCCGGCGATGCATATTGCTCCAAGGCATCGCCCTGTAATTCTGCATTCGTGCGCACGCCGCTCTGGCTTTCGCGCGCCGTCTGGAGCGCGCGTGCCTGCGCCACCCTGGCGGCAACTTCGGCGCTGCCTTCGCTGGGCGGCGGCATTGCCAGATCCATCGCGCTGACCGGATCGACTTCCACGTGGAGATCGATCCGGTCCAGCATCGGACCCGATACCTTGCTCTGATAGTCGGCGGCGCATTTCGGTGCGCGCGAACAAGCCAATGCAGGATCGCCCAGATGGCCGCAGCGGCACGGGTTCATCGCCGCGATCAGCTGGACATTGGCGGGAAACGTCACATGCGCATTGGCCCGCGCCACATCGACTTTGTTGGTTTCGAGCGGCTGGCGAAGCGAATCCAGAACCGCGCGCTGGAATTCGGGCAATTCGTCAAGAAACAGCACGCCGAGGTGGGCCAGGCTGACTTCTCCCGGCTTCACCCGCAGGCCGCCGCCTGTCAGCGCGGCCATGCTCGCCGAATGATGCGGTGCGCGGAATGGCCGGGCGCGGCTGATCCGCCCCTCCTCCAAGGTGCCTGCAACTGATTGCACCATGCTCACTTCCAGCGCTTCGGGCGGGGTGAGCGGCGGCAGGATGCCGGGAAGGCAGCTGGCGAGCAGCGATTTGCCAGCCCCCGGAGGTCCGATCATCAGCACCTAAGGAACCTGTGGACCCAATTAACCCACACCAGCGGAGAGGGAACCGATTTTCCCTCACCCTCGGCAATGAACACAAGGATTCCCCAATGAGCTTCTATGAACCGATCAACACAGTAACCCCGCGAGTTTACAGCTACACTCGCTTCTCAACACCGGAGCAGGCAGCTGGAGATAGTTACAGGCGGCAAGCGGAAGGCGCGAAGCGATGGCTTCAAGCAAAGAACCATGAGCGCGAGCGGCAGTCGCTTCCTTTGCTCACGATTGACGACCGATTGAAGCTCTCGGACCTTGGCGTGTCGGCCTATCGTGGAGCCAATACTGAGCAAGACGCGGGCCTTGGGGGCTTCCTCACCGCATGCCGTGAGGGCCTTGTAGTGCCCGGCTCCTATCTTCTTGTCGAAAGCCTCGACCGTGTAAGCAGAATGACTCCGCGGAAGGTCCAGAGGCTGCTCGATGATATTGTAGATGCAGGCGTTACTATCGCGACACTCAGTGACGGCCAAGAATACGATAGCTACCGACTGGATAGCGACCCCACCGCACTCCTCATCGCCCTAATGGTTTCGTGGCGCGCTCACGAGGAAAGCAAGATCAAGGGACAGCGCCTCTCAGCTGTGTGGAAGGAAAAGCGGCGAGATGTGAGAGATGGAACGTCCGCGAAGCTGACAGCGAAAGGTCCAGCTTGGCTCTGTTGGACGCCCGATGGCTGGAAGGAACGAGAGGGCCACTCAGATAGTGTGCGCCGGATCTTCAGCCTCACATTGGCGGGTCAAGGTGAGAACAAGATTGCTTCGACGCTCAACCGAGAAGGCGTGTCCGTTATGGGCCGCGGTAAGATGTGGCATCGGTCAACGGTCTCAAAGATCCTACGAAACCCGGCAGTGATTGGTCATTTGATACCGGGACATATGGACTACTCTAGCGGAAGACGTGTCCGGGTTCTCGAGGATCCGATCCCCGGCGTCTTCCCAGAGGTGATCTCGCGAACCGATTGGCAAGCTGTAAGGGCGCTCAAAGATGGCCGCACTCGTGCCGTTCGTGGCCGTGGAGCGGCAGCGCCAATCGCAAACGTTTTTGCAGGGCTGGCGCGGTGCCCAGAATGTGGTGCAGCAATGACCCGAGTTATGAAAGGAAGCGGTGTCCGAGCGGGGAAACCGAAGCTAGTTTGTACAGCGGCAAAAGTGGGCAAGGCGGATCACTTATATCGATCTGTTCCACTCGGCCTGCTTGAAGCTGCTCTCGTCAGCAGTTGGCAAGCATTGGTGGCCAACGTTCCAGCTGGTGATGCTGGTGGGCACTTCGACGCGGACTATGAAAACTTAAGGGCAGCCATCGATGCAACTGAGCAGCAGTATGATGAAGCAGAGCAACGGCTGGTGAGAAACCCATCTGCTACTACGGCTTCTCAACTTCGCGCTTTGGGTGCGACGCTCAATTCCTATCGCAGTGACCTGTCCAACATCGAGCAAGAACGGGCCTTCATGGACCATGGCATCGTATCGACGCTCGTCGAAACACTCTTCGGCTGTTTTGAAGCGGATGGGGAAACTTTGGCTGAAATTGACACTGCAAAAACCAACGCCACTTTGCGCACATTGTTTGAAGCAGTTTGCGTTGATTATCGTACGGGCCTGCTCCGATTTCAGTGGAAGCAAGGCGGCGAAAGCAGCATCCGCTATGAATGGGTTGAATAACCCTCACCCTCGGGGGAAAGACACGGAAAGTGTATCTACAGGATTACCTTTGGTTCTCCGATGGATGTCCGACCGATGCACAAGGCTGGTAGATCGAGCGACCTCCAACACATTAGGGATCGATTGACCCTCACCATTGGTGAAGGAACACTTTCTCTAAGCAGTGGCTTGGCAGACCAACCAATTAACCCACCCCCTTGGAGAATGGAGCAAAAGTTCACCTATAGGTTTTCCTTTAGGTGATCCTTCCAAGGTTCCATGAAAGGATAGCTGTAGGAGTATTACCTACAGGCAACCCTTAGTAGCTTGGGCGCTCTGCTCCAGCTTCATTCTCCCTGACCGCCTCGGCACCTCATACGAGGTCTCGGGGCTTTTCTTTGTCCAAGGTGGACGCAAATCTAGCACAAGGCGCACGCGGCAATGATCGCGTGTGAAACAATCAATATGACTGATCTTTCTAACCCCGCCTCTGGCGGCGATGACTCACGTCCAGACATCACGATGAACCCGGGGAGCATGCTCGCTCCCGCAAACATCCCGACGGAACACCAGCCGTACGCCCAGCGCATCCTCGCAATGGATGCGATTGATGACGTGCCGGGATCCGCAGTGGTGCCTGAAGGCGTGAAGCTCTCCCCAATGAAGGTTCACTCGCTTGCGCCTGAAATGCGTGCAGAGGTGGAAGCCCAGCTGCACGCTCTGCCTCCTGAGCAGCGCGAGGCTGCTGAGCACGAGCTGGTAGCAGCAAGGGTGCGGGAGGAGCTTCCCTCGATCCGTCTGAAGGGTGGCCACGGCGAGGGCGCTCTGCCGTTCCACCGGGAGATGCTCAACGTCACTCGGAGGCATGAGGACTTGCGCCGCGTGCGCGACCAATATGCGGCATACCTTGCCGAGGTGAGCGGCTTTGAAACTACTGTAGACCCGGAGACGGGCGAAGCAGTTCCTCAAGAGGTGTTGGCCATCCAGAACCCTGTTCGCCGACGTGCGTATGCGGTGCATATTGCCGACGTCGAGCGCCAGATGCGCCTACTGATCGCGCCAGACGGAGGCTTCGGGCTGGAAGGTAAGAAGCTGGTCGATAAGGCCCTCGCGCAATCGGCGGCACTGCTCCACCGACGCGACCAAGAGGCCGCTGACCTCGCCGAAGTGAGACGTCGCGCCGCGCACATCAATCGCGAGAAGAGCATTGAGGAGCGTGCCCAGTCATTGGCGCGTGTCCAGCGAAACGGTGCTGACTGATGCGCGGTCGGCCACGGCGCTACATCAAGCCGCGTCCTGATCGCCAACAGCAGACCTACGTCGATCCCAACAAGCCCGGCTCGCCTGACTACGCCTTCCGTCACCAGCAGGTCTCCCGCGAGATCATGCCGGGGATGAAGCGCATCGACATCGGCGCACCTGACTAACTCAACCCCAATCTCGGAGACCAGCCGTGCAAAGCCATGCCGCACAGATACCGCAGTCAACTGCAGTTCCCCTGTGGGAGGACATACAGGCCGCGCTTGCGCTGGTCTCCACAGCGAAAGCAAACTCATGTCACGATCATTCCAAGTCATATCTTCCGCGTCCCTGAAGGGGCGCTGGGGGCATGCATGAGCGAACCCCGCCAGTCGCTGCGCGGCGCAATCGACGCTCACTGCAAGTCATGCATCTTCGATCCCCAGGAGCCGGGACGGTGGCGACAGCAAGTAGGCGACTGCACAGTTACGCGCTGCAAGCTCTATCCTGTGCGCCCTATGCCCCGGCAGCGCTCCTAGTGGCCTCCGTAGGGTTCTGAATGACGCTGTAGGGGCGGCTTTCCGGCATCTGTCGGGGCCGCCCTATGGCTCTGCTCCCAAACATCAATCGATCCTCAGGAAAGCCCGCGTAACGCTGGCCTTGGAGACCTGTATGCCAAGAAAGAACATTCCTGCCCCAGTGCCTGCCGGTTCGAAGTTCTGCCACACCTGCCAGACAGTGCACCTGATAAGCGGCTTCCACAGGAACCGTAGCCAGCCCGACGGGCTGACCTCGCAGTGTAAGCGATGCGCTTGCCTTTCAACCAAGGAGAGTGCCGCCATACAGGCAGCTGTCAGGGCAACGGCAGGTAGGCTCAGCGCGACAGCTTCTCCTAGGATCGATCTTCCAGAACTGGAACTCGACTTATGAAACGATTTGTTATCGCGGCATTTGCCGCAACTCTCCCCTATGGACCCCAGCGGGATGCCTTTGCGCAGTTCGCAAGGGACAAGCCGCAAAACTATCTCGAAGCCTTCATTGCTGGGCAAGAGAACCGCAGGCGAAACGGTGAACCCGTCCAGCCCGCACCCCGGCGGTATGCCGGTTAGTTTTCGGGCAAAAATCTGAAGCGGGTCTAACGCTAGCGACAACCGGGCCTACCCCCCATAGGGGTGAGCCAGCCCAAGCCACTTTTCGCCTACGACATCTCTCGCCCTCCTTGGATAGACAAAAGTCACATGCGCGGTAGGGTGTTGTTGCAATTGAGGGGAGGGGTTGATGTCGGGAAAAGGGCCGAGCGGGGGAGCGCTATTACTTACGTTAAGTGGGTGCTTCGTGTTCGCTTTGATTGTGGTCAGAGGCTCTCTAAGCCTTCTCCCCGATTCCATTCGGTACGACGAATACGGCGACAGCCGCAATGTTGTGGTGATCGCAGCGTACCTGTTGGGCGTTATTGCGTTTGGGGGCGCATTGCGGTGGGTTGATAACCGGTGGTCGGTCAGCTCTGAAGAAGACGACAACCAAGCATGAACCGTCGCGGGTTGGGCTTAGTTCACTCCCTAATCGATCCCTCCTGTCCAATGGGATGCGCCCTCTCAACCATGGTTAGGTCCCTGTGAAGATGTGCTTCCGTTAGGTTGAGGGGTCTGAGTCCAGCCGAGTCCAAATCACGACGAGGCGAGTCAGAGGGGGCTAGCGCCTCGGGTTCATTGACCTTACAAAATGGCCTAACGACCGTTTGATTATTTTGTAAAAGGGCTGACCATGTGCCGAGTTGCTGCCTACTATCGAGTTTCCACCGACAAGCAGGGCCGCTCTGGCCTCGGGCTTGAGGCTCAGCGCCAGTCCGTTCGCGCCCTGTGCGAGGCGAGGGGCTGGGAGATTGTCTCAGAGTTTACCGAGGTGGAAAGCGGCAAGCGCAACGACAGGCCGGAACTGAACGCGGCGCTAGACCGTGCCCGGCTGACAGGGGCCAAGCTGGTAGTGGCGAAGCTCGACAGGCTCAGCCGCGATGCAGCATTCACCCTCCAGTTGCGTAACAGCGGAGTGGACTTCACCTGCGCGGACAACCCGGACGTCAATCGACTTACCATCGGGCTTCTGGCGGTTATCAATGAGGACGAGCGCGAGCGTATCTCAGAGCGGACCAAGGCCGCGCTTGCGGCTGCAAAGGCGCGGGGGGTGAAGCTGGGCAATCCCAACGGTGTGGCTTCGCTGAAGAGAGCGGGAAAGGGCAACACAGCTTCCGTCTCCGCTATTAAAGCAAATGCTGACGCTTTCGCGGAGAGCCTTCGGGGCACTTTCGATCTCATCCGCAGTGCCGGAGTTACAAGCCTAGCGGGTATCGCCAGAGAGCTGAATGAGCGCCACATGAAAACCTCGAGGGGCGGAAAGTGGCACGCATCCTCAGTGCGGAATCTGATAGCGCGGCTCTAATCGTCCTCTGCCCTGCTTTTTTAGCCTCTTAGGTTCCTAAGCTGCTCGGACGCGCTGGGCCCAGCCGCGTCTAATAACGTCTCGACAAACGGCTGCGCCTCGTCAGCCGGCATCTCTGAAAGAAACTTTTTCAGGCGATGACACGCGAGGCGGGTGCGCGGCGTATCACTGAAAATATCAACTAAGAGACGGCCAAGCTCCTCCTTTGAGGCTTCTGTAAGAGCTGAGAGGGACCCTACCCATTCTCTTGCGGCGGCCCTCGCTGCTTCAGCCCAAGGATATGGACTACCGCAATCAGGACAGATCTTGCCCACCGAGACTGTGGCAAGCACGACCACCCCGGGGATGTGTCGATGACCGCGGAGATCTGTATTGCACTTAGGGCACGCCATAAGCGTAACTTCACCGCAATCAGGGCAATGCTTGCGCTTCGTGCTGGGCTGACTCACCGCATATTCGGTGATCAGATGACCATTAAGGCATACCTGTTGAATGTCAGTCCATTCAGAGTCTTCGTATAAATCCCGGTATCTATCCATCGATCAAACTCATGCGCTCCTAAACAGAATGACATCCTTGCCCTTGCGCTCAGGGACGTAGTTCCATCGCTGCGCTGCCTGTTCGATATGCTTTTTCGCAGAACCCGGGACAAGTCCAAGACTCTTGTCTACCTCGGCGTACCGGATCGCCCCTTTGTTCGCACCAGTAGGACGTTGACCCATCCAAGACTGAATAAGGGAGATTATATCATTTTCATCCGAAACCAGTTCGACGTCATCTTCAGAAATAGCATCTGTATGATCAACCGGCTTGAAGCGGCCTAAGCGCTCTACGGCCCTCCTGACCTTATTCGCGGAAGGCCCGATAGAAGCCACAAGGTTTCCATCTGTACGGTCAGCCTCATAGGTCAGCGGAGTGATGCCCAGAAGGTCGCTGGGCAGGTGTAACTCCTTGTTGCTTCGAGGGACGAGAATAAAGCAGCGTTCTCTCCCAAGCCTACCAATGAAAAGACCAAGCTCGAAAATCACATTGTCGCGAGCGGTACGATGTTCCTCTCCGCGGATAATCGTAACGTCTTCTGGCGCGAGCACAAAGATCGCGAAATCGGATTCCTCAAGCTGGCTCGCCAAGTCGTCCATCGCATAACGCGACGGCTCAAACACCCCCTGAGTCCAGACGGTGATTTCGGTATCATGCTCAAGGTTTTCTTGAACAGCGTAGGACGTATCTAAGCTTTCGGTGGACGACGCGATAAAGATGCGGGGCTTGGTCAATCAATCTTCCTTTTTCGACAGTTTCTTGGAGCGTGAGGCAGCTACGCGTTGTTCGAGCGTTGCGAGATCGTGAAGAGGCGACTCTTCGAACCCTTCGAGCCATTCGATCTGCCCATCATTCAGTACGGCGTTACTGCGGGCAAGTGGGGCTGTTTCTAAGTGCCCTGGTTTGGATGGTGCGGCCCCTTCAAGGTTCGGATGAATTGCGTTGATTTTGAATCTCCACACCTCAGCGGGGAAGAAAAACCTGTCTGCCGCTGAAGTATGAAGGCAAAGATTAAAGGCGGCTCTATCCGCGGCAATGCTCGGATAAAGCATGCCTGTCGTCTGAGCCATTTCCATCAGAACTCGGCCAATCTCTCTTGTCAGCTTAAAAAGGCCGGGACGCTTCTCTTCCTCCATTCCTGTTGCTGTGGAGAGAAATCTTTCCACTCGATTCCATTTCCTATCCAGCGCCATAGAGCGGAGCAGCGATCTGAAACTCGCGTCCGAAGTGATGTCGGGAAAGTCGCTTGCACCTCGACGGTTTCCTCGGAAGTTTTGTAGCCCAATATGAGCTACTTCTAGTTCCGCGTGTGGGCCAAGCGTGGCGCAGACAAGAGCTTCTATAGTATCGCCCGGCTTTGGCCTGCATTCCCAAAGTGCGGCATTAAGGGTGGATGCTGCATAGAATACCGGCTTTCCCGGATAGTTGAATCTACCCGCTCCGGCGACTTCAGGCGGCGGATACCAAAGCTCACTTGCTTTGGAGAATGGCCTGGCCTCAGTCTCAATTCGCGCCCTAAACACTCTCTCGGTAGCGAAATTGACAGGCCTCAGAGCAAAGCCATCGAGGATCCTCCCAAGGCGTTCGCCGACTTGCGCTTGCGAAAGGCGCGCTAGGTCTAACTCCTCCAACCTGCGGATGCGCCCGGACAACTTAGCGGAGTTCTCCCGGCGCAGCCGTTGAAAGGCGCGTGGAGCTTTGTGCGATTTCAGACGTCTCATTGAATCGGCAAGCTAACGCCATTGCCTTGATTGGGTCTAGACGTTCCGCAAGCTAGGAGATTATGTCCGCCAGCAGCGGCAATTTCCAAAGCGCGCTTGGCCGTTTCCTGCCCTTTGACCTGCTTGAGATCCGCGAATGTATCCTGCTCCTCCACCAACCCGGGCTCGGGATCCGCCAGCTTGGTCGTGCCCTTGAGATGGTTGAGGAGGCTGGAGAGATCGGGCGCGGCCAGCACCGGCACATCACTCGCCCATTTCGCTTCCGACCCTTGTGCAGCCGGGCAAATCAGACCCTTTTCGGACGCGCTGGCATGCATGGCCGCCAGCAGGACACCGGGCGAGGGTGCGATGCGGGCATCGAGCGAAAGCTCGCCGACCACGATCCAGTCTTCCAGTTGCTCGGCATCGGTGATGCCCATCGCGGCCAAGACGGCCAAGGCGACCGGCAGATCGTAATGCGATCCTTCCTTGGGCAAGTCCGCAGGTGAAAGGTTGATCGTGATCCGCTTGGGCGGGAGCGCCAGCCCCATCGACGACAGGGCCGCGCGAACGCGCTCCTTGCTCTCGCCCACGGCCTTGTCCGCCAGGCCGACGATGTTGAAGTTGGGCAGACCCGGGGCGAGCGAGCACTGCACCTCGACGCCGCGCGCCTCCAGCCCGAGATAGGCAACCGTTCGGACCAGTGCGACCACGCTTAACCCCTACCCTAGTAATCAAGCGGAGGCGGTGCCAAGAAAGCCAATGCTTGTCGAGGCTTGCGTGCCAGAAAACATAGGAAAGACGAGCAGTTAAGGGTTTGTTGACCATGCCCATTGGCGGCTCGGAAAGGTGGCGGGCGCATTGCAGTTCGCATGCTTCGCGCCGCCCTCCTGTTGCTCGCCCTACTGGCTCCCGCTTTCGCCTCGCCCGCGGCTGCGCAGTCGCTGGGTCTCGTGAAATTGCCGGCCGTATTTGTCAGCCAGCCGGTGGTGCAGCAGATGCATGGCGGCGCGGCAATCGCTCCGATCAATCGCGCCGTAGCAGCGCCGACTATCGCGGCCGGCCCAATCGCTTCGCCGAGCGTCTATGCGCCAGCGCCAGCGCCAGCCGCGCCGAAGTTCGTGCCGCGTCCGGTGCCGCAGCCGCAGTCGTACTCTGCCATTCCTGCTCGCTTTCCCATCATCGACACCAGCCTGCGCAATTACAGCAATGGTATCGCGCAGTACGGTCCGTTCCGGGTGATTGACGATAACCGCGTTGCCCTGATCGGCGAAACCGATGCGGCGAGCCCGCGCTGGTTCAGCGTCATGCTGCGCCGCCATCCCGAAATCAGCCAGCTCGACATGGTGGAATGCCCCGGTACGCGCGATGATATTGCGAACTTGAAGGTTGGCCGGATGATCCGCGCAGCGGGCATCGCCACCCATGTGCCGCGCCGCGGATCGGTGCGGTCCGGTGCGGTTGAACTCTTCCTCGCCGGCGCCGTGCGCGATATCGCCGACGGTGCCGAATTTGCCGTGCACAGCTGGATGGACGAGCATGGCCGCGAGGCGATGGATTTCGGTGCGGACGCACCGCAGAACCGCCGTTACCTTGCATATTACCGCGAAATGGGCATGAGCGAACGGGACGCGCGTGAATTCTACAATTTCACCAATTCGGTGCCGCATCGCGATGCCCGCTGGCTGGGCGCTCGGGAGATGCGCCGCTGGACCGGTGACGGCGCATCCGAACGTGGTCAGCCGCAGCGCGCTCGGCAAATTGCTTATGCCGGCGTTTGAGCGCCCTTGAGGGCTTGACCGGCACCGGCCTTTCGCTTAAGCGCGCCTCCACCAATGCGGTCGCCGGAAGCGGCGGCCCTTTTTGTTGGCGCGATTCGCCTTTGAGTGCTTCGCCCGACTAACAACGATTTTTTTGAAGGACTATCCGATGAAGCGGACTTTCCAGCCCTCGAACCTCGTGCGCGCCCGTCGCCACGGTTTCTTCGCACGCAAGGCTACCCCCGGTGGCCGCAAGGTGCTTCGTGCTCGCCGTAGCCGCGGCCGCAAGAACCTCTGCGCGTAATCGCATGATCGGCTGCACTTCGGTGCGGTCAGGATCGCGATAGTTAAACGGGCTCCCATCGGGGGCCCGTTTTGCGTATCTGATACCCATGCCCGGCGCGCTCTCCGTTATCCGCAAGCGCAGTGATTTTCTCGCTGCCAACAAGGGGCTGCGCAATGCCAGGCCAGGCTTCGTCCTGCTGACGTTCCCGAACGAGGGCAAGGGCAAGCGTTACGGGATCACCGTGACCAAGAAGGTCGGCAATGCCGTGGTCCGCAACCGGATCAAGCGCCGCTTTCGCGAAATGCTGCGCGCGGCCTTGCCCGAACTTGGGATGGCCGATCACGATCACATTCTTATCGGACGCGACGGCGCGATCGAGCGCGACTTTGCCAAGATGTCCGCCGAGCTCGCCTCTGCCCTGCAGCGGGCGGCGCTGGGCCAAGGCGAACGCGGGCGCGGCCCCCGAAAGCCGCGGAGCAAGCGCGCATGAAGCATGTCCTCATCCTGATTGCGCGCGGCTGGCAGCTCGGTCCGAGCCGGATCCTGCCACCCACTTGCCGCTTCAGTCCCTCGTGCAGCCAGTATGCAATCGAGGCGCTGGGAAAATACGGTGCGATCAAGGGTGGATGGCTGGCGTTGAAGCGGCTATTGCGCTGCCAACCGTGGGGGGGCTGCGGACATGACCCTGTGCCATGACCCGGGGCCTTGACCGCCAGCCACTGTCTTGAATAACTAATACACCACTCCCATCTGAACCGAAATCAAACCCGGGATCGACCTTGGAAAATTCGCGCAATATCATTCTCGTCGTCGTGCTTTCGCTGGCCCTTTTGCTCGGCTGGGAAGCGGCGATGAACTATCTCTACCCGCAGCCGGACGAACCGCCGGTAACGGCGGAGGCCTCGATGGCTCCGGTTGATGGGGCCGAGGTAGAGCATTCGCGCACGGGCGGCCTGACCGACCCGGCTGCGGTCGCCAAGGAAGTGGCCGACCTCGAAACGGCATTGGCATCGCCTGCGCGCGTTCAAATCGATTCGCCGAAGATCGCAGGTTCGATCAATCTGACCGGCGCGGTGATCGACGATGTCGTGCTCAAGGATTATGCCGAGACGACGGACAAGGACAGCGGCCCGGTCCGCCTGTTCTCGCCGCGCGGAACTCCGGCACAGCATTTTGCGCAGTATGGTTTCCTGGTGAACGGCCAGAAGGTGTCGGACGATGCCGTATGGAGCGCCGATGGCGACCAGCTCGCAGTCGGTACACCGGTCACGCTGACCTATGACGCAGGCAATGGCCTGGAGTTGCAGCAGCGTTATTCGATCGACGAAAACTACATGATCACGGTCGAACAGAGCATCGCCAACCGTTCTGCCGTGCCCTCTGTCGTTCAGCCTTACGGCCTCGTCAGCCGTACCTCGGACACGGCCAGCGCCGACTTCTTTATCGCGCATTCCGGCCCGATCGGCGTGTTCGGCGACGGCGCGAATTACGACTATGATTACGATGACCTCGACGACGATGGTCCCGCCAGCCCTCAGGGCCGCGCCGAATGGCTCGGCTTCACCGACATTTACTGGCTGTCCGCGCTCATCCCGCAAGATGGCGCAGCCCCCGACGCGACTTTCCGTGCGCTGGGCGGCAAGACGTACCGCGCCGACATGATCTACGATCCGGTGACCGTACCTGCCGGGCGCAAGTACACCACGACTTCGCGCCTCTATGCCGGCGCCAAGGATTCGACCATTCTTGATGCTTACGAAGACGCTGGCCTCCAGCAATTCGGCCTCGCGATCGATTGGGGCTGGTTCCGCTGGTTCGAAAAGCCGCTGCTATGGCTGCTCAAGACGATCCACGGTCTGGTGGGCAATTTCGGTGTCGCGATTATCGGCCTGACGATCATCGTGCGCGGCCTGATGTTCCCCATTGCGCAGAAGGGCTTTGCCTCCATGGCGGCCATGAAGGCCATCCAGCCGCGCATGAAGGAACTGCAGGAAAAGCATAAGGACGACCGCGTCAAACAGCAGCAGGAAATGCAGAAGCTGTTCAAGGAAGAAAAGGTCAACCCGCTGTCCGGCTGCCTGCCGATGCTGCTGCAGATCCCGATCTTCTTCGCGCTCTACAAGGTGCTCTACCTCGCGATCGAGATGCGTCACCGCAACTTCCTGTGGATCGACGATTTGTCCGCGCCCGATCCGGCGACGATCCTCAACCTGTTCGGCCTGCTCCCGTTCACTCCGCCCAGCTTCCTGGCGATCGGCATCCTGGCCGTCCTGCTGGGCGTGACGATGTGGCTGACCTTCCGGCTCAATCCGTCTGCGATGGATCCGGTCCAGCAGCAGGTCTTTGCGATCATGCCCTGGGTCCTGATGTTCATCATGGCACCGTTTGCGGCAGGCTTGCTGCTCTACTGGGTAACCTCCAACATTCTGACGCTGGCACAGCAGAAATATCTCTATTCCAAGCATCCCCAATTGAGGGCCGCTGCGGAGAAGGAGAAAGCCGATAAGGCTGCTGCTGCCGAGGCTGCAAAGGCAAAATCGTGACCGAAGAAGAAGCCGCTGAACTGGCCAAGCTGGAAAGGCGCGCGAACAAGCTGTTTTCGGGCCGGGTGGATTTCCTCCTCTCGGCTCCGCAGCTCAAGTTCCTGCCTGAACCGACCGTTCCGGAGATCGCCTTTGCCGGCCGCTCCAACGTCGGCAAGAGCTCGCTCCTGAACGCGCTGACGGGCCGCAAATCCATCGCGCGCGCATCAGTGACGCCGGGCCGCACACAGGAACTCAACTTCTTCGAGGTAGGCGATCCCACGCTGTTCCGGTTGGTCGACATGCCGGGCTACGGCTTTGCCAAGGCGCCGATAAAGGTCGTCGATAAATGGAAGAGCCTGGTGAAGACCTATCTGCGGGGCCGGCAGGTGCTCGTCCGCAATTTGGTGCTGGTCGACAGCCGCCACGGGCTCAAGGATGTCGACCGCGACATGATGAAAATGCTCGACGAAGCAGCCGTGGGCTACCGCGTCGTGCTGACGAAAGCGGACAAGATCAAGGCCAGCGAACTGGAAAAAACCATCGCCGCAGTCGAGGCCGAGACGAAGAAACACATTGCCGCCTACCCCAAGCTCCATGTCACGAGCGCGGAGAAGGGCATGGGCATAGCCGAATTGCGCGCCGCCGTGCTGAGCGACGTCGGCGTCTAGCTATACGTCTGTTTGCGGGTGATCCAAGCGGCGTGCTGAGTGTCCGGAATTGGGTGGAAAGCGGACATCTCTGCCCATGAGAAGCACCTCTGATGCGGCAAGTTCTCAACTGGCATAGCTGGCAATTCCGACGATGGTCGCTTAAGCTCCACCAACTAGGGGAAAGGCGTGTGACCAAATCGAGGCTCGATGGAGCTGATGGATTGCGAGCGTTTGCATGTTTTCTCGTGGTCTTTCACCATATTTCGCACCAAAGTAGCGTTCCGGGAGTGGGGCCTGGACCTGATTGGCTTGTCCCATTTGTTTCCAACGGTGGCTATGGAGTGGTTATCTTCTTCGTCCTTTCGGGGTTCCTGCTCGGGCGCCCCTTCTGGGTGGCGTTAGATGCAGGTGATAGATACCCCTCGATCAGAACATACTTGCTGCGACGGTTCGCCCGCATCACTCCGGGTTTTCTTGTCGCGCTTACAGGCTCGCTCATTATTGCGCTGCTTTACGGTCAGACCACGGCAAGCCCCGACACTGCCCTGCGCTTCTTTTTGGGAGCGACCTATCTAAGCGCTTTCGTACCTTTTGCGATCTTTCCAGTTGAGGTGAACGGGCCCCTTTGGTCGATCTCATATGAGGTCTGGGCATACTTGTTCATGCCATTGGCCTTTCTGCTTATCTTCGCCACTCCGACTGTAAGGTCGAAAACGGTTGGACGTTGGGCGCTCTGGCTAGCGGTCATTTTAGCAGCAGTGCTTCTGCACATAGCTTACATGCATTTTGTGCCGAAGCCCGATCGGCCAGATTTTCTTCTCGAAGAGTTTACCCTGAGGCGTCTCGGTGATGGGTGGGCACAACGATTCAGCGTTTTTGGAATGTTCGCCATTTTCGCTATTGGTGTGCTCGCGGCGGCAATTCAGTTCCAATGCTCCGAATTCAAAGGCATGTGGGCGGATGTGGTGGCTCTGGCCTGTTTGACAGTGGCAATTTGGATTTGCTTTGATTTCGGACGCCCAGGCAATCCCACAGCCACCATGGATGGGGTATTCGGCTTACCCTACAACCAGTTCCCCTTGTTTCCTGCATTGGTAGGCGGGTTCCTGGCGACCGCGCCATCCTCCCGCTTCGTTGGATCTTTGCTCGACAT
This sequence comes from Qipengyuania psychrotolerans, assembly GCF_019711355.1. NCBI lineage: Bacteria > Pseudomonadati > Pseudomonadota > Alphaproteobacteria > Sphingomonadales > Erythrobacteraceae > Qipengyuania > Qipengyuania psychrotolerans. The sequence continues at coordinate 2,174,542 of NZ_CP081297.1, read as the reverse complement.
CCAGCCGATGCGCTATCTGTCGACGATCAGCTTTGGCATCTACATTTATCACATGCCCCTACTGTTCATCGTGAGCCACGCACTTTTTGGGCCGGACCAGATAGCTCAAACGGACGCTGATATTGCGATGATGACTGGCATCCTTCTCGCAGCCACCATAGCAGTGGCCCACCTGTCCTGGCACCGTCTTGAAAAGCCAGCGATCGAATGGGCGAGGCAACTTGAGCGACGCAAACCGCGCGAAGGCGCTCGAAAAGAGGCTTTTTGAAGAGGCCATGTTCGCCCGGTTGCCATTTCCGTAATCGGGTCGTTAGCAGCCCGTCTGCTTCTGGCACTTCGCTAGCTCGGTGAGAGCGTCGTCAGTTGGGCGGTTAGCCGCCCGCCCACATTTAGGATAATCCGCGCTCTGTCGCTGAGTCACTAACTGAGTGGAAAGCGGGCGCCAGGCTGAACTGTTTTTGGCGACTCGTCTTTATTCAGCACTCGGCGGCAACATCAATTTACCTGTCTCGCTCTATGTGTTCAGACCCATCATCGGGGCGGATCCTGCTGGACAACCACTGGTATATTCCAAGACAGATCAAGCTGAACATTGCCACGAAGAATATGGCAGCTGCATAGACCGCATTCGAGACGTCAAGTCTGGTCGCAGAGAAGATCATCACCAATGCCTCGAGACTTGAAGCGATAACGATGATCGTGACGAACCCCGTCAAAGATTGGCGGGATTCGGACGAAGACCGCAGCTCTCGTTTGCTGAAAATCTCTTCTTCCGCGATGAACGCTGCTGTTTCGACTATTGCAAATCCGATGATGAGAAGCCCGACGCTTTGAAGCGCGATCGTTGAAATAGCTTGATACGAGGTCAGTGCGTTCACCACATCTATAACCGCAGTGACAAGCATGAGGATGGCAAGCAGCAGCAAGCTGATAGTCGCTGTGACAAAATAGATCTGCGAAACGGCATCATATATTGGCTTGAGCCTCAGCTTCATTTTCTCCTCCTGTGCTCTATCCCGCGTTAGCGGAAAGCGCAGAGAAAGCGTCACAGTCCGCCTATTGACCGAAGCTTCCGCAGCTGTGGCGCCGGGCAGTCGCCCTTGTTCACCTTGATCCCAAAGTCCCCCGGCAGACTTTTGGCAGAACGTCGCCAATAGTACGTGCCCCGTCTTCTTCCTCTCCGCACCCCTTCGCGGGCGAGAGGATAAGATGATCAGTATGGCGATGTCGCTACGGTAACTTCCGTAAGGCGATGAAGTTTTAAGGGATGCAGCCGACACATGGCAGGTAGCTCAATACCCGCCTGGCGGATCGCTGGCCGGGAAGCTTTCGTCCAGATCTTCGTCTGTTTCCGTCCACTCGCGCTGCAGTTCATCTCGCATTGCGGCAGGACCGGAATCTCGAACATCCATATGGCTGTCGTGGGGCTGGTCCGGCGCAAATCCCGCGTTACGCTGCTGCGATTTCCGGAAGTAAGAAGCAGCCGCGAGCAAGGAAGCGGCTATTCCTGCAATGAGGGCAACCAACTTGAACACAGTCGATCTACCTTTCTCCCTACCCATGTGAGGCACCGTGAATGCGCCTTTCTCCAATAGCCGAGTATATCGGAAGCAGTGCTCGCGGAGATTGATCTTCGTCAATCAGCGACGAAGATCACTTTGCTGCAATCGGGTCGTTAGCTGACAGTCCGCTTTTAGGATAATTCGCGCTGGGCAATAACGTCATCAGATGGGTGGAAAGCGGGCATCAAAGATATACCTAGCATCAATGAGCCTTGAGCTTTCCGGGACAGATTCTCATAGAAATCTTAGGGTGCTGTCGATCTAGGACTGAAAGACTGTCCACGCGCTCGTCCCTTTTATGCAAGACATGGCCAGGTCCATTCGCTACCATTCGATTAGGTCGCCTGGAATTGCTTGGGGGCGATCCTAATGAAATTTGTTGTTCCTGCACTTGTTGCATATTGCGCTGCCGCGCCATTGGCGCTGTCGGCGGAAGTTGACGCGCAATCAACTTCACCGCGCTATGAATTATCTGTCGAGCGGATCAGCAGCGAGGTCTACAATCCTTGGACCCAAAAGCTGGACGAGGTCGAGGTGCGCGCATTTCAGGGCGAAAGCGGAGAGGGATTGGTGGCTCCGGTGATGCGCGTTTCGCCGGGCAAGGTTCTCAGCTTGAGGGTAAACAACAAGCTTCAACCGTGTTCAGCGGACCAGATCGCAGAATCTAAATGCTATAACTCGACCAATATCCACACGCATGGCCTGTGGATTTCGCCCAGCGGAAACAGCGATAACGTGATGCTGTCGATCGATCCGGGCGAACGGTTCGAATATGAGTTTGTAATCCCGCCCGACCATCCTGCCGGCACATTCTGGTATCATCCGCACATGCATGGTGCGACGAGCATTCAGCTTGGCTCCGGCATGGCTGGCGCACTGATTATCGATGGCGACCGGGTTCCCACAAAAACCTCCCCTGGCGACATCGATATCCTATTTCGTGATGCGGGAGGCAATCCGTTTGGCGAACAGATCATGGTCTTTTCCCAGATCCAGTATGGCTGTTTTGAAGAGGGCGAAGAAAGGCCGCGTTTCAACAGGGACATTCCGCCTTGGGATATGCCGCCATGGGAATGCGAGGACGGTGAGGTTGGCACAGTCGACAGTTTCAGATTGTTCAATCCGTTTCCGGAAATGGCATCGGGTCGCCTGACGGGGGTCAACGGCAAAGTCCAACCCACCATCTCCGGCTTCGAAACGGGCCAATTTCAACGCCTGCGGATGATACATGCTGGCCTACGCCGCCCAGTGGACATGAGCATTCGCAAACTGGCGAAGGATGCGCCCAATCTGAGGGATGTTCCCGGGAGCGACCACATTCAGTGGATCAACGATTATTGCATCGGTGATCCGGTCGAGCAGTTTCATTTCGCTGACGATGGGCTGACGCGATATTCGATGCGGCGAGTTGACAGTTCCCGCCTCACCGCCGGCTCGCGGTATGATGCCTTGGCCTATTTCGAGGAGCCGGGTGAGTATTGTGTCATCAACAACAGCGTTTGGGGTGGAAATGAAGAGCAGAAGCGCATTCTTTCCATTTTTGAAGTCAGCGGGAAACCGGCTCCGGTCGACAGGGTGTCTGACCTGCTGTCTGAAACCTTGATTGCAGCAGCCGCGCAAAGGATCGGCGACGAACGCGTTCGGGACAAAGTTGTCGCTGACCTGAAGGATGATTTTTCGCTTTTTGCCTTTGCCTGGCGCAAACCCGTCCGCGATGAAGAGCTGACCGGCAAACAGGATGCCACCTTCAGCATCGTCGTGCATGAAGATGGCGGTGCAACCTTGAGCATCGATGGCACCCCCTACAAGCACGAACGTATCGACAGGACACTCACCTTGGGTGACGTGGAGGAGTGGGAAATCACCTCCAACCTCGGCTTGCACCCGTTTCACATCCACGTAAATCCGTTCCAGATCGTCGGGATTGTCGATGACCAAGGGCGCGATGTAACAGTTGAGGGGACGGAGGCGTACGATCCTGACTATGCCGGGATGCTGGGAGGCTGGCGTGATACGGTTCTGGTCAAGCGAAACTACCGTATAACCATGCGCACGCGGTACAGGCGCTATGTCGGGGACTTCGTGATGCACTGCCATTTCGCTTCGCATGGCGACGAAGGCATGATGCAGAATATCAGGATACAGACGCGAGGTGATCGAGCCGCGTCGATGACGCGCCATTAGGCTACATTAGAGACCCCGATCGCGGTCGAGAGAATACGAAATTGGCGTTAGAGAGATCATCAAAAATGGTAGGAGAGCATGGATCTGCAATCGGGTCGTAAGCGGTCTGGCCGCTTTTGTGATCATCCGATCCTTTGCAGACTATCTCGCAAACAACATCGCGTCATCCGCGAAGGCTTTCATCTCCAGCGCATTGCCGCTTGGGTCGCGGAAGAACATGGTGGCTTGCTCGCCCGGCTGGCCCTTGAAGCGGATCGTGGGTTCGATGGCGAATTTCACGTCTGCTGCTGTCAGCCTGTCGGCCAGTGCCTGCCAGTCCTCCATCGTCAGCACGACGCCGAAATGCGGGACGGGGACGTCATGGCCGTCGACAGCATTGCTGGCGCGGTCGCCGCTTTCGCCGCCGGTATGGGCCACGATCTGGTGGCCGTAGAAATCGAAATCGATCCACTCGTCGGATGACCGGCCCTCGGCGCAGCCCATCAGGCCGCCATAAAACGCGCGGGCCTCCGCCAGGTCGCGGACGGGAAAGGCGAGGTGGAAAGGGCGCAATGTCATAGGTGCGTGGATAGCCTGCCAGCTCGTGTTTTCCTACTCCTATCGCGATGTGCCAGGCCCGCGGAATGCTTGAACCGGTCACTTCGCAAAACGCACGGGCAGTGCTCGAGGAATACCTTGCAGGACTGTGTTCCATCCGTTCCACCATTCAGCATCGACAGCGCGTTGATGAACGATTAGGGCGCAAGGAAGACGGCAAGGGTGGAGCCTGCATGAAGATCATCATCGGTAACAAGAACTACTCCAGCTGGTCGCTGCGCGGCTGGCTCGCTGCGAAGCAGTCGGGCCTCGCGTTCGAGGAAATCGTGGTTCCGCTATTCGGCGAGAACTGGGAACAGACCAAGCATGACGGCGAAATCCAGCCTTCCAGCGGCAAGGTGCCGATCCTGTGGGACGACGAGACCGTCGTGTGGGACAGCCTCGCGATTCTCGAATACCTGTCCGACAAGGTAGGCCGCGACCGCTTCTGGCCGAAGGACGATACCGCGCGCGGCATGGCGCGTTCAATGGTCGCGGAAATGCACTCGTCGTTTCAGGCGCTGCGCAGCGAATGCCCGATGAATGTCCGCAAGCGCTTCGACGGGTTTGAGCCAACCGAGGCGTGCCGGCAGGACATCCTGCGCATCCTCGGCCTCTGGGCGGAAGCTCGCTCGCGCTTCGGTAGCGGCGGCCCCTTCCTTTTCGGCACGTTCGGGGCGGCAGACATCTTCTTTGCCCCCGTCGTGTCACGTTTCATCAGCTACCAGATCGCAGTCCCGGGCTTCGCCGCATCTTATATGCAGGCGGTTTGGGAACACGAATGGATGCAAGCCTGGATTTCAGCATCGGAAAGCGAAGAATGGGTCATCGAGCAATACGACACCGTTTCCTGATCGCATTGGCGGCGGTTCTAACGCTGCTGCCCGTACAAGTGAGCGCCTGGGGCTTCTATGCCCACCGGACCACGGCCGAAATCGCGAACGAGAACATCCGTCCTGAAACACGCGCCGGGATTGCCAAGCTGCTTCGTGCTGCGCCACAGCTTGGCGAACCCGACTGCGATCTCGCCAGCTTGGAAGACGCCAGCGTCTGGCCCGATTGCCTGCGCAAGGATTACTGGCGCTGGGGCTATACCTTTGCGTGGCACTATCGCACCGCGCCAGTGTGCTCGGCGTATGAGCCTCGCCGCAAATGTTCGGGCCAGAACTGTATCCTTGCCCAGATCGAGCGCAACCAGCGCATTCTGGCCGACGAGGGGCTGCCGGCCAATGTCCGGCTGGAGGCGCTGGCGTTCCTCGTCCACTTCATCGGCGATGTGCACATGCCGCTGCATTCGGGCGATCACGAAGACCGCGGCGGCAACGATATCGAGACGGCATACGGGATTGCGCCTGGCCTCAATCTGCACTGGATCTGGGACGGGCCGCTGGCCGAACGTGCAATAACTTCGTCACCTGTCCCGCTGGTGCGCCGGTATTCGCCGGAAGAGCGCGCTGAACTTGGCGGCGGAACTCCTGCGGACTGGGGCCGGGAAAGCTGGGAGACAAGCCGCGATTTTGTCTATCCCAATGCGTTCGACCGCCCGCCTTGCGAAGGTGAGGATCTGCCGGACGAAGCTGCCCTGACGCAGGAAGATATCGAGCGGGCTATTCCTGTCTCGCAGCGCCGGATCCAGCAGGCCGGTATCCGGATGGCGGAGTATCTCGATGCGGCCTTTGCACCGGGGCCGCTGCCAGCGCCTGAACGGGATTAGGGTACGCGCGCGGTGTCGTAAGGAGTGCCGTCCTTGCGGAAATAGCCTTCGGGTCCGAACACCATGTCGATATCGGGATATTCACCCCGATCCTCGTCCCGCTCGCCGCCGCTGATCGCGATGAATACGCAAGGCTTGTCGGAGCGGTTGTGCAGGCGGTGGCCGTTCGTGTTTCCTGCGGGCCATGCCAGCACGTCGCCTGACCGAACGGGGATTTCACCCTGGTCTTCGATCAGTATCGCCTCGCCCAACAGCATTATGACCAACTCATCCTGAGCGCTGTGCCAGTGCCGCTGCGACGAATAGGCCCCAGGCTGCAAGGTGACGTGGCTTGCCCCCAGCTTGGTCAGACCTGCGGCAGGTGCAAGGCGGCGGTAGTAGCGGCCTTGCACGTCCTCGTCATAGGGTGGCGGATAGCCCGTGGCATTGGTTTGGGGGATGTCTTCCAGTTCAAGCTTGGGCATTCTCGCACACTCCTGCTAGCGGGTGGATCATGACCGATGTTCTCGATCTCGCCAAGCGGCTGATGGCCGCACCCAGCGTCACCCCGGCAACGGGTTCCGTCTTCGATGAAATGGAAGCGATGCTCAGCCCCCTGGGGTTCGAAGTGACCCGATTCACCCGGGGCGAGGGCGAGCCGCGTTCGCCGGAGGCACCGGTCGAAAACCTGTTCGCCATCCGCCGAGGACCGGAAGGATCGAAGCATTTCTCCTTCGCCGGGCATCTCGATGTCGTCCCGCCGGGCGGCGGCTGGGCCAGCGATGCGTTCGAACCGGAAGTGCGCGGCGAGATGCTGTATGGACGCGGTGCCGTGGACATGAAGGGCTCAATCGCCTGCATGGTGGAAGCGGTGGCCCACGTCCCGCAAGATGCCGGCACGATTAGCTTTATCATCACTGGCGATGAAGAAGGCCCGGCGCTCCACGGGACGCGCGCGCTGATCGATTTCATGCGCGAACATGACCATCAGCCGGACCTCTGCCTGGTCGGAGAGCCGACCAGCGTGAACCGGCTCGGCGACATGATGAAAATCGGGCGGCGCGGCTCGGTCAATATCTGGCTCGAGGTCGAAGGCACACAGGGCCACGTGGCCTATCCGCACCTGGCCGATAACCCAATTCCCAAGCTGGTCGCGATGCTGGCAGAACTGGATGCGCTGGTGCTGGACGAAGGGACCGACTGGTTCCAGCCCTCCAATCTCGAAATTACCGAGATCGATGTGCCCAACGATGCGCACAATGTCATACCGGCGGCAGCAAGGGCGCGCATCTCGATCCGCTTCAACGATACGCACTCCGGTGCCTCGCTGTCGGAAAAGATCGGCGCAATCGCGGAAAAGCACGGCGGCTCGGCATTGCCGATCATATCGGGCGAGCCTTTTCTCACTCCGCCCGGCGAATTTTCCGACATTATCGCCCGCGCAGTAAAGGCGGAAACGGGTGTCGATCCAGAGCCATCGACCACTGGGGGGACATCGGACGCCCGCTTTCTGCGCAGCGTGTGCCCGGTCATCGAATTCGGCCTGTGCAACGCGACGATGCACAAGCGCGACGAAGCTGTGGCCATCGAGGACCTTTCCACGCTAAGCCGCATCTACACGGCCATCGCGAAAGATGCGCTGACACGATAATTGACGACAAGAATACTAGGGACGCGAGGGGATACGCATGCTGAGGGTCTGGTTCGAAATTCCGCTATGGCAGCGCGTCCTGACGGCGCTCATCCTGGGGGTCCTGACCGGCTATAGCTGGGGCCCGGATGCCGAAAGCATCAAGTGGATCGGCGATTTCTTCATCAAGTCGATCAAGATGCTGGTCGTCCCGCTCATTTTCTTCAGCCTTGTTTCCGGCGTTGCCGCCATTGGCGATTTGCGCAAGCTGGGTGCGGTCGGCGGGCGGGCGATGCTGCTGTTTATCGTGACGGGTCAGATAGCCGTGTGGCTGGGCTTGTTCCTTGGCACCGTGCTGGCACCGGGTGCAGGGGTCGATACCAGCGCGATTGCGCGCGGAGAAACACCCGTGCCGAACGAGACGACGGCAGTGGACATGATCCTGTCTATCGTGCCCGAAAGCCCGGTGCAGGTGATGGCGGATGTGGCCGTTTTGCCGCTCATCGTCTTCTCCATGCTGATTGGTATCGGCATCCTGATGGCAGGCAAGGACGGCGAACCGGTCCAGAAGATCTTCGATAGCGGCGCGATCGTGATGCAGAAGGTCACGATGATCGTGATGGAACTGACCCCCTTTGGTGTGTTCGCGCTCATGGCGTGGGTGGCCGGAACGCTAGGACTGGATGCCCTGTTCGCACTCGCCAAGCTGGTCGGCCTCAACTATCTCGGCTGCCTGCTGATCATCTTCGTGATGTATTCGGCCATGATCAAATTCATCGCCAAGCTGCCGGTGCGCGATTTCTTCCGCGGGATCGTGGATGCGATGGCGGTGAGCTATTCCACCGCTTCGTCCAACGCGACGCTGCCGGTGACGCTGCGCTGCGCGGAGCGTAACCTGGGTGTCTCGAACTCGGTCGCGGCCTTCGTGATCAGCCTCGGCGCGACGATCAACATGAACGGCACTGCGATGTATCTCGGCCTCGCCACGCTGTTCGGCGCGCAGGTCTTCGGCGTCGACCTGTCATGGGGCGATTACTTCCTGATCTCGATCCTCGCGACGCTTGGCGCGGTCGGTGCGGCGGGCATTCCGGGCGCAGGGCTGATTATGATGGCGCTGGTTTTCGGCGCAGTCGGAGTGCCGCTCGAAACCATCGCTTTCGTGGCGGGTGTGGACCGCATCATGGACATGATGCGCACCACGACCAACGTCAGCGGCGATGCCGCCGTGGCGACGACAGTGGCGGTGATGACGGGTGAGATCGACCGGACCGAGATGGTCTCGGCGGATGACGTCTGAGGCTTAGCCTACGCGCCTGAACACGAGGACGCTCGTGCCGTTGAGCAGAAGATATTTGCCATCGTCACTGATTGTCGCTGGCGGCTGAGCAAACAGTGTTGTCTCGGCTCGCTCGACCAGTCGCGGTTCGGCATCGAAGCGAGGATGGCAACCCGCAGCAGTGATGATGGCATTGCCAAGCTCGATTGCTTGTTCGGATATTGTGTAGTCGGTCAGGAAGGTGTTGCACTCGATTGCGCCCCTGACCTGACCGTTTGCCATGAAATCCAGAGAGATCGCATTAGCGATCTTTTTGCGATCGATACGCTCAAGCTCCCATCGACCAAGAACGCTTGCTTCATCAACCGGCGTCACGGTGGCGGGTAGCGGCGTCATGCATCCACCCGCCAAAATCGTGCACAGAATAGCTGCTGCGTGAAGTGGTCTCATCTTGGGAGAACGCACGTCTCCGCCCTGCGATCCGAGGCTGTTCTCACCTCCCCTTGGGCTTTTCCAGCACCTTCTTCCGGTAGCTGCACAGATCCACCACCTTGCACCGCCAGCATTCCGGCGTCCTTGCCTTGCAGACATAGCGGCCGTGCAGGATCAGCCAGTGATGTGCGCCTAGCCGGAAAGGTTGGGGCACGCGCTTTTCCAGCTTCGCCTCGACCTGCTCGGGCGTCTTGCCCTTGGCGAGGCCGGTGCGGTTGCCGACGCGGAAGATGTGTGTGTCGACCGCGAAGGTCTCGTGCCCGAACCAGCAGTTGAGCACGACGTTCGCGGTCTTGCGGCCCACGCCGGGCAGGCGGACGAGATCTTCGCGCGTGTCGGGAACCTCGCCGCCATATTCGTCGACCAGCAACTGGCTGAGCGCGATGACGTTCTTCGCCTTGGAGTTGAACAGGCCGATGGTCTTGATGTGCTCTTTCAGGCCATCTTCGCCCAGCTCCAGCATTTGCTCCGGCGTTTTCACCTCGCGAAACAGGGCCCGGGTGGCCTTGTTCACGCCGACGTCTGTCGCCTGCGCGGAAAGCGCCACGGCCACCACCAGCTGGTAGCAATTGCCGTATTCAAGCTCAGTTTCGGGCGAAGGATTGTCTTCCGCAAGCCGGCGGAAGAACTCGAAAATCTGGTCTTTCGTCACGTGATGTCGCCAGTCTCGTCACCGGGCAATTCGCCGCGTTCTTTCGCCTTTTTCAACGCTTTTTCGATTTCCTCGCGGCGGTGCTGCATCGCATCGCTGAAGGCTGCGGCGACGATGCCGGTGGGCAGCGCCACCAGCAGCACACCGATGATGGCAACCGCTGATCCGATTAAGCGGCCAAGCGAAGTAACCGGATAGACATCGCCATAGCCCACGGTCGTGAATGTAATCACCGCCCACCACAGCGCGCGCGGAATGCTTCCGAAAGCCTCGGGCTGCAATTCGCCTTCGATGAAATAAAGCAGGGTCGCTCCGGTGAGCAGCAGGACGAAAGCCAGCGCGAGGCAGACCAGCAGGTCATAGCTGCGTTCGCGGATCGCCATCGCCATTTCCCGTGTGGCCACGGTAAAGCGGCCAAACTTCATGATCGAGATGACGCGCAGCAAACGTACAATGCGAAGCGCTGCGGCATGGGAGACGAAGAACGGAGCGAAGGTTATGAGCACCACGGCCAGGTCGATCAGCCCGAGCGGCGAGACAATGAAGCGCAATCGCTTGGCAGCGGCGCTGCCTGGACCCGGATGTTCCGGAGCAGCAAAAATGCGGGCTGCATATTCGGCTAGGAAGACGACGCCAAAGCCCAGCTCGGCCATCAGGATTTCATCATGCCATTGCCGGTCGAACTCGACCTCGGTCGACATGATGCCGGTCACGACTGCAGCGATGATGACCCATACCAGAAGGATGTTGAGCGGCGTCAGCCTGCCGTCGGGTTTCGCACCGATATGCAGCTGGTGATAGAGGAACTGGCGCGCGCTCATCGTGTCAAAGTCCCAGGACTTCCTCCATCGTGTAGCGGCCTGCTTCGCGGTCTTGCAGCCATTCAGCTGCCTTAACGGCACCGCGCGCGAAAATGTCGCGATTTTCCGCACTGTGCGACAGGGTGATCCGTTCTTCGTCGCCGGCAAGTATGACGCTGTGTTCGCCGGTGACCGTGCCTCCGCGCAAGGCGGCGAAGCCAATAGCGCCCTGTTTGCGGGCGCCCGTGTGACCATCGCGGCCGCTTTCGCTGGCCTGGCTCAGTTCGACGCCGCGACCTTTCGCAGCAGCCTCGCCCAGCAAGAGGGCGGTGCCGGAAGGCGCATCGACCTTGCGGCGATGGTGCATCTCGACGATCTCGATATCCCAGTCATCGCCAAGGCGCTGCGCGGCTTCGTTCACCAAATGGGCCAGCAGCGTCACGCCGAGCGAGGTATTGCCGGTTTGCAGCACGGGGATTGCCCGCGCCGCTTCGTCGATAGCCTGGTGGTGGCCGGGTTCCAGCCCGGTGGTCCCGACGACGATCGGCACCCCGGCGCCGATTGCAGCGTGAAGGTTAGTCTTCAGCGCAGCGGGCGCCGAAAAATCGATCAGCGCATCGCTGGCATCGGCGAGGCCGGCTGCATCGCCGCCCTTGTCGATGCCGCCGGCATAGGTGTGGCCCGACGCCTCGATGACCCGCTTGAGCGCCTCGCCCATCGCGCCATTGCTGCCGATTACTCCGAAATTCGCCAAGTCCGTCCCCTATTGCGGCGCGTGTGCGTCCAGAACTAGCCGTGCACCGGCGAGCGTCAAATGGTGAGAGTCGAAATACAGCAATTTGTCCTCCGAAGTAATCCGGCTGCTGGGGCCGTCGAACAGGACGGTTGCCGGATCGATGATGGTCACGCCGCTCTCGCGCCAGCCATCGAAGCGGCGCGTGATCCAGCCTGCCTTGGCCTCGTATTCAGCTAGTGAGGTGGTTTCCGGCAGATCCCCGCCGAATGCCGCAGCGCGCGACAATGCTCGCGGAACAGAGCGCGGCTGCGGAGTGACCGCCCCTATCAACACGACGCGGCGCCCCATTTTCTGGAGGTGCACAATCGTTGCTGCCAGCTGCGATGCTCGCTTGTCATAAGCGCCATTAGCCCAGAACCCGGCAAGATAGATCGTCTCCAATTCGGGACGCCGCGCTATTTCACCGAGAACCTCGGCGTTGAATATCGCGCAATTTGAAGATGCCGGGGTATCGATAGCGGCCACAGGAGCGCAGCTGCCGAGGGTTCGTTGCTCGATCGAACGGCCGCTTGCTGCTGCCCGTTCTCCCAGCACCCATGCAAACTCGGCCCCATGGCTGTCCCCCCACAACAAGGCGTCTGCCACAGCTTCGCTTCCCAAGGTGCAGGCCGGATCAGGCGGTGCATAGGATGTTCTGAGGCATTCAGCGCGCAAGGGACTGACGTCATTTGCGGCGGCGGTGTATTTCTGCACCTCGGGCGCGAAGCGTGATGTCCAACCGCCAAGGGAAATCATGAAGAGACAGGCTGCGCCGAGAGCGGCCATCCCCAATCCGCTCGCCTTGAAGATTGCGCTGCGAGAATAGCGTGTCCGATTGCGGAACGGTGTCTCGGCCCACCGCAGGCTGATCCAGGCGGCAAGGACGGATGCGGCGATCACGGCGGCCGACTGGGCATAGCCAAGCGGGGCATCCTGCCAGTATTCGGCAAACACGATCAGCGGCCAATGCCACAGATAGAGCGAGTAGCTGAGCAGGCCGATCCATACGGCGGGCTTCCATGAAAGGACCCGTCCCGCGCTAGTTCCCGGTGCGCAGTGGATCAGGAGGGCCGCGCCCAGCACGGGCGGGACGGCGGCAAGGCCCGGGAAGGTGGTTGCCTTGTCATATGTGAAGACGGCGTAGGCAATCATTCCGATTCCAGCCCAGCTCGACACTTCGCGCAAAGCTCGGCCCTCGACCGCGCGCACTGCGCCGAGAGCGAGAAGCGATCCCGCGAGCAATTCCCATGCGCGGGCAGGCAGCAGGTAGAACGCGAAGCCGTCGCCATTATCTGCAGTTGCAAGCGCAAGGAGCAGACTTGCCGCTGCCAGCACCCAGACCATGGCCGTCCGCCAGCTGGATGCGAATTTTCCGATGAGGATCAGGGCGAGCGGGAAGACGATATAGAACTGCTCTTCCACACCGAGCGACCAGGTATGCAACAACGGCATGGTCTCTGCTGCGCCCTGGAAATAACCGGATTGGCTGAAAAACCAGATGTTGGCCACGAAACCGAGCGCGGCGAGGGCCGATCGCGGCACGCCTTCGAAATCGCCGGGCAGGAAGATGAGGCTGGCAGCCACCAGCACGGCAGCGACCAGTACGAACAGCGCAGGCAAGATGCGGCGTGCCCGGCGTTCGTAGAAATGCCAGATCGAAAAATGGCCTTCGTCCACTTCGCGGGCGATGATCCCGGTAATCAGGAAACCGGATATGACGAAGAATATGTCCACCCCGACATAGCCGCCGGAAAATCCCGGTACGCCCGCGTGGTAAAGCACGACCGGGAGTACGGCGAGCGCACGCAGCCCGTCGATGTCGGGCCGGTAGGCAGGCTTTGCCATAGGCTCCATAAGTGTTGACCTGCCCCCCGTGTCCGTCAAACAGTCGCTTGCATGGCAGACATTACCAACATCGTCATCCTTACTGGCGCAGGTGTCTCGGCAGAGAGCGGAATTGATACATTCCGCGATGCCGGCGGGCTGTGGGAACAGCACCGGGTCGAAGATGTCGCCACGCCCGAAGGCTTTGCGCGGGATCCGCAGCTTGTGCAGCGTTTCTACGATGCGCGCAGAGCTGCCGTCCAGAAAGCTGCCCCGAACCCGGCACACGAGGCGCTGGCGCGGCTGGATCAGCAGTGGGGAGGCGATCTGCTCATCGTTACCCAGAACGTCGACGATCTGCACGAACGTGCCGGTGCTCGCCGCGTGCTGCATATGCACGGCGAGCTGCTCAGCGCCCTATGCCCCATGTGCGACAGCCGGCACCGCTGGACCGGGCCGCTCATCGGCCGCCCCGAATGCCCGACCTGCGAGGCGCGGTCCCTGCGCCCCGATGTCGTGTGGTTCGGCGAGATGCCGTATCAGCTGGAGCGCATCCATGCGGCGCTTCGGAATGCCGACCTGTTCGTGTCGATCGGCACTAGCGGCGCGGTCTACCCGGCGGCAGGCTTCGTCCGCGATGCGCGCGAGCTCGGCGTGCACACGCTCGAACTCAATCTAGAGCGCAGCGAAGGCTCGCACTGGTTCCACGCAGCGCGACAGGGGGCTGCAGGGCAGTTGGTGCCGGAGTGGGTGGCGGAAATGCTGGGTCGTTAATGGCAGGAAATGGGTGAGAAGCGGACTGACAATATCACGACGAGACAGATAGTCCCCGCCCCTGCGTTGAAGTAGAGGATTGGGATATCAGCCTTGCTCATTCAGCCCCTTTGATTTGACAGCACCTTCGCGAGCCATCCCCTGAACCGTCAGGCCGGGCTCGCTTTTGCTGGGGCCCGCGCTGGCGAAAGGCCCCTTGTCCAGCCTAGGTAGCCTGCCAGCCCGCCCGCGATCAGACCCAGTAATACGGTCAAACTCGGCGGTATCTGACTATAGGCGGCAAAGAGCCCGTCCAGTCCCGCCATATCGGGCGCAAACCACATCACGACCGCCTGAAGGATGACGAAAAATGTCGCGACCAGCCACGGGGCGCCATTCTTGCGATCTAAAAAATACAGGGCCATCGCGAAGGTCGCGACCATGGCGTCGCTAATTGCTATCGTATCGAGAACCTGCCGGGGACCCTCGCTGCCAATCACATTCATCCAAGGGAACGCTTGATCCATCAGGCGGCTGAAAGGCGATTCGAACAGGATCATCGGTGTCGCTAGCATATATCCAGCGTGGAGTTTGATATTGCGCCGATTGCGCAAGGCCAGATAAAATAGGGTCAGGTAGGCGGTAATGGCGATGGCCATGCCGATTCCGAATGCTGGTCCCAGAACCGCGATGAAGGGGCTTTCAAGCGTCGCGAAGCGCGCAGCCGAGACATTGATAATCATCACGAAGCCAACGATGAGCAATGGGAACAAAGCGAAGCTCGCCTTGCCCAACGTCTTATGAAACGTATTCATGCGGCGGTGAATAGCGAGGCTTTGGACGAAAAGCAGCAGCAGCCAGCTTGTCGCGGTAACGGCATGGACGTGGAATGCGAGCGGGACGTTGCCGATCATCGTGAAATAGCTCGCCCAAAAGCCGGTCACAGTAACCAGCAGCACGAAACCCACGAAATAGTGGCCGTATTTGTATGGCATCGCTCCATCCCCCAATGAGCCGACCCAAAGAAATACTAGCACGCAAATAGCGTAGGGCAAAGCTGCTGCTAAATTTCCCTTAAACGCGAGGCATCCTTTTGCCTCAAACAGCCTACAGGCTTAGTCCGCAAACGGGTCGTTAGCCGACCTTACCCACCGCACCCTTTGCAAGCGGGGTCCTTGGCAATCGTGAAGGCGCGCATGCCCGGGTCCATTCCGTCGAGCAGGTGGACGCGGCTCCAGTCGGAGCGGCCGTAGGCACTGGTTCCGTCCAGCAGCACGCGGATGGCCTGCATCGCGGCAAAGGTTCCGATCCAGCCTGCCATCGCGCCAAGCATGCCGTCTTCCGCGCACGTGTCACAGTCCTCTGCATCGAAGGCATCGCCCACGAAACAGCGATAACAGGATTCACTTTCAAAATGACCTGCAAAGGCCCCGACCTGGCCCTGGAAGCGGCCCACAGCAGCCGACAGCAGGGGGACGCCAGCGCGCACGCACGCATCGGAAACCGCGAGGCGCGTTGCGAAATTGTCGGTGCCATCGAGCACGAGGTCCGCTCCTGAAACAAGCGCATCGACATTGCCTGCATCGATCCGGCGGTCACTGATCTCCACATCCAGCCTGGGGTCGAACAGCGTGACCCAGCGCTTGGCGCATGGCGCCTTCCCGTGACCGACATCGCGTTCATTATACAGCGTCTGGCGTTGCAGGTTGCTGGGGTCGACCTTGTCGTCATCGACCAGCGTGAGATGGCCGATACCCGATGCCGCCAGATATTGCAGCGCGGGCGAGCCGATGCCGCCCAGTCCGATCAGCACCAGGTGCTTGCCCGCCAGCGCCATCTGACCCGCGCCGCCGATTTCAGGCAGCACGATATGGCGGGCGAAACGATCAAGTCTCTCTGGTGACAAGCTCATGGAAAGCCTGTTGGCATCATGTGGGGAAGCTGTCGACAGGCCTCTGCGAGGGGCCTGTCGTTCAGCAAGGTTTTCGTGCCTTGAAGTGCGAACCGAAGGGCGCGAAAAGTCTGGTCAGCTTTCGAGCTGACGCAGCAGACTGCGGACATCACCGTCCATGTCGGCATCGCGTTCGCGCAGGTCTTCGATCAGGCGCACAGCGTGGATC
The DNA here is from genome assembly GCF_019711355.1 of Qipengyuania psychrotolerans. Classification (NCBI taxonomy): domain Bacteria; kingdom Pseudomonadati; phylum Pseudomonadota; class Alphaproteobacteria; order Sphingomonadales; family Erythrobacteraceae; genus Qipengyuania; species Qipengyuania psychrotolerans. Next base: position 2,158,205 of record NZ_CP081297.1, on the reverse strand, counting down.
ACGGTCGAATGATCGCGTCCGCCGAACTTGCGTCCGATTTCCGGATAGCTGCGCGGCGTAAGCACCTTGGACAGGTACATTGCCACCTGACGCGGGCGGACCACGGCGCGGGCGCGCCGCTTGGATGACATTTCGCTGCGATCGATCCGGTAGAACTGGCAGACCGTGCGCTGGATCTCGTCGATCGTGATGCGGCGGCGGTTGGCCGACAGGATATCGGTCAGCTGTTCTTCTGCCAGCTGGAGCGAGACTTCCTGCCCCGTCAGCTGTGCGTAGGCGATCAGTTTGTTGAGACCGCCGACCAGCTCGCGAACGTTGCGGGTGATGGTCCGGGCGAGAAATTCGAGCACGTCTTCAGGCACGGAAAGCGGAGCAAACTTGCTCAGCTTGGAGTGCAGGATCTTCTTACGCAGCTCGATATCGGCGGGCTGGATGTCGGCAACGAGGCCCATCGACAGGCGGCTGAGCAAACGTGGCTCCACCCCGTCCAGCGCCTGAGGCGCGCGGTCGGCGGCAAACACCAGTCGCTTGCCTTCGTTCAGCAGCGCATCGATCGTGTAGAGCAGTTCTTCCTGTGCGGAAGCCTTGCCGATGATGAACTGGATGTCGTCTACCAGCAGCAGGTCGAAGCTGCGCAGGCGCGCCTTGAATTCCATCATCCGGTTTGCCTTCAGGGCCTGGACGAATTCGACCATGAAACGCTCGGCGCTGCAGTAGAAGATACGGCTGCGCGTATGCGTCTTGAGGAAGGTGTGCCCGATGGCATGCAGGAGGTGCGTCTTGCCCTGGCCGGTGGCACCCTTGAGATAGAGCGGGCTGAATTGCGGCTTTTCTGTCGCGGACATGCGCTGTGCCGCGTTGAAAGCGAGGATGTTCGCTTCGCCGGTTACGAAAGCGGCAAAGCTGAGCGAGGCGTCGAGGCCGACGCTGGAAGTGAAGCCATGATCGCCCAGCGTATCTGCGCCGATTGCCATCATCGAATGGTCGGCATCATTGGCGGGGCGGCGGCCATCGCCATGGAGGCGCAGGTCGGCAACCTGGCGGCGGCCCGGGTGAACCGAAATGTTGACCTTGCGAACTTCGCTACGGGCGATTTTCCAAGCCAGGCTCAGGCGATCGGCAAAGCGGTCCTTGACCCAATTGGCACTGAATTCGGTCGGCAGGAAAAGGTCGAGCGTACCGCTTTCGTTGTCGATTTTGCCGAGCTGGATCGGCTTGATCCACTGGCTGTGCAATTGATGCCCGAGATCCTTGCGGAGCCCCTGGCTGATGTCAGCCCAATCGGCTGCCAGGTTAACCGCCTCCAGATCCTCCATGTCGTCTTTTGCCTTCCGCTTGTTCGCGAGGTCACCCGATTTGACCATTATGATTTCCAACCCCCAAGAGTCCGGCAGTCCAGCCAGCTTATTGTTATGTTGGCAAAAGGAGGTCGGCATGGCTCTGCCCTTGCCCGGAATCGTGCGATTCACGGGCTTTCCCCCAATTACCATCGATGTGAGAACCCAGGCTGTCCCCCCCGGGCATGACCATTTGATAAGGCCCAGACGCGATGAGTCGCAAGGGGGATAACTGTAAAAAACTTGAAATAAACTTGTTGACTCGCGCTATGCCGCAGCCTGCCGTTCAACCAATTGATTTTGCGCGCTTATGGCCGTTTTTGGCACGCGAATCGTGGGAAACATTGGGTTTTAATTTCGGCTCCCTCAGACGGCGGTGTCAATCAACCGAAAGAATAGCCCAGACGTGTCAAAGGGGCCGACACTTCTGGTGTCGACCCCTTTGAGAAAATCGAGCCCGGCGTGTGCCGGAGCCAGCGAATCAGAGCGCTGCGACGCGCTTCGAAAGGCGGCTCATCTTACGAGCGACCGTGTTCTTGTGCATTACGCCGCGAGCAACACCGCGAGCCAGTTCCGGCTGGGCTGCCTGGAGGGCGGTCTTGGCCGCATCCTTGTCGCCACCTTCGATGGCGAGCTCGACCCGCTTCACGAAATTGCGAATGCGGCTCATGCGGGCACCGTTGATCTCGGCGCGGCTGTTGTTGCGACGGATGCGCTTTTTGGCTTGCGGCGTATTGGCCATGTTTGTCCTCGGTCGGGCCGCACGTTGGCGCGGCGAAAATCTAATCTGGTCGTGTCGAAAAAGGCGGAAGTTCCGCCGGAAAGCGGCGCACTTAGCGTTGAGTGCCCGAATCGTCAAGCACATCATCGCACTTGGGGTTACAATCGAGGAACCGCGTGCACTGGCTCCTGTTGCCCTTATATGGGAAGCGTATGCGAAAGGACAATGTGTGACTGACAAGCTTGAGAAGAGCGATGCCGAATGGCGCGAGAAGCTCACCCCTGAACAATATCACGTCCTGCGCGAAAAGGGGACGGAACGCGCCTTTACCGGCAAATACGACAAGAACAGCCAGGAAGGCGAATATCACTGCGCTGCCTGCGGCCAGCTTCTGTTCGAAAGCGGCGAGAAATATGACAGCGGCTGCGGGTGGCCGGCATTCACTGCGCCTGCAGAAGGCGATGCGGTGGAGGAGCACCGCGATACCAGTCACGGGATGATCCGCACCGAAGTCACGTGCTCCAGATGCAGTGGCCACTTGGGCCATGTGTTTCCTGACGGTCCGGGCGATACCGGCCTGCGCTATTGCATCAATTCCGCCGCGCTTGATTTCGAACCCGAAGATTGAGCTCTGCCTGTGCGCAATAATTCCGGTGCGTTCAGCCGGGGTTGAGGCTCGCCATGCAAGATTGTGGCATCTATAGGGCAATGCTGGCCGCATGAAGGGTTTTGCGAAGAATGGATAAAAGAGGCAGCCGGCGCAAGAAAGCGACGCGCGCGCAGCGTGCATCGCGCGCCGAGGCCGAAGGCCGCAAACCGCCGAGTAGGTTCTGGCATTGGTCCAAACGCCTCATTGTGTGGGGCGGGGCGCTGGCCCTTCTCGGCGCGCTTTTCCTCGCCATCGCGGTCGGGTTCGCTTCCCGCTCACTGCCGAGTTTCTACCAGCTGAAAGCCACGCAAAACGCGCAGACCATTGTAGTGCGCGCGCGTGACGGAACGGAGATTGTCGAGCTTGGTCCCAGCTACGGAAAATGGCTGGCTTCGGACGAAATTCCCCAGGTCATGAAGGACGCGATGATTTCGGTCGAGGACCGGCGCTTCTATTCTCATCCGGGCGTCGACCCCTATGGCTTGACCCGCGCCGTCTATGTCTGGGCGACGGGCGAAGACCGGCTTGGTGCGACCTCGACGATTACTCAGCAGCTGGCGCGTAATGTATTCCTTAATTCCAATCGCACAGTTGATCGTAAAGTGCGCGAAGCCGTGCTCGCGATGGCGCTGGAGTGGAAGTTCTCCAAGGAACAGATTCTCGAGCTTTATCTCAACAAGGTCTATTTCGGCGGCGGCGCATACGGCGTGGATTCGGCCAGTCGCAAATTTTTCAGCCATCCCGCAAATGAACTTTCCGTAGGTGAAGCGGCGATCATCGCAGGTCTCGTCAAGGCGCCGAGCCGCTATTCGCCGACCGCCGACGTTGATGCTGCAGTTGCCCGTGCGAGTGTTGTACTCAGCCTGATGCGCGAGCAGGGCCGGATCAGCGCAGACGAGGCGAATGTCGATATCTCGGCAGTCAATCTCAAGGAAGAGATCGGTCAGAATTCGGTCCGCTACTTCACGGACTGGGCGCTGCCGCAACTCGACCTGCTGCTACCCGAGACGTTCGAGCCGATCGAGGTTTGGACAACCCTCGATGTCGGGATGCAGCGCGCTGCGACTGCCGCGGTACAGGCCAATGTTCCCGAGGGCACGCAAGGTGCTCTGGTCAGCCTCGACCGGGACGGGGCCATCCTCGCGCTTGTCGGCGGCACAGATTATGTCGAGACCAATTACAACCGCGCGACCAACGCCCTGCGCCAGCCGGGATCGAGCTGGAAGCTGTTCGTATACCTCGCCGCGCTCGAGGCCGGATACACGCCGGACGACCGGGTCGTTGATACGCCGGTCAAGATTGGCGACTGGAGCCCGCGCAATTCCAATGGCCGGAACATAGGCGAGACCGATTTGCGCACTGCCTTCGCTTATTCGGTGAACACGGTTGCCGCACAGCTCGGCAATGAAGTGGGCTTTGGGCAAGTGGCATCGATGGCGCGCCGATTCGGGATCAGCACGCCGATTAATTCTTACCCGGCGATGGTCTTGGGTTCGAACGAGGTGCGCCTCCTCGACATGACGCGTGCATTTGCCGCGATCTCGGCAAAGGGCGCTTCGGTGGAGCCTTTCGGTATCGTCAAGGTGACGACCGCCGATGGCGAAAAACTCTACGAGCATGAGCGTGCCCGCAGCACTCAGCTGGTTCCGGATCATGTCGCCGCCGGGATTACCGATCTGCTGCAGGCAGCTGTGCAGACCGGCACTGGCCGTGCCGCCCAGATCGGCCGTCCGGTCGCAGGCAAGACCGGAACCACCAGTTCCAACAAGGACGGATATTTCGTCGGCTTTTCTTCCGGCATCACCACTGGTGTCTGGATGGGCCGGGACGACAACAAGCGCGTTGGCGGCTTGCAAGGCGGCCGTGCGCCGGCCCAGGCGTTCGCAGCGTTCATGCGTTATGCCGTGAAGGACCGCCCGGTTGAGGAATTCGATACCGATCTGAAGCTGCCCGAATGGCAGCTCGAAGAAGATGACGAGTATTTCTTCGGCGATCCGGACGACTATTATTACATCGACGAGCAAGGCAATCTGATCGAGCCGGGCCGCGCGCCTGAAGGCAGGGTCGATGAAATGCCGTTCCCTGTCGAAGGCGAAGTGCCCCGTCCCCAGCCGACCGACCCGACCCGGCCTCCGGTGACCCAGCCGCCTACAGGCCGGGGGGCCGACGGTGCACCGCAGGCCATCGGTGACGATTTTCTCGACCGCGCAACCGGACGCGGCGAACGTCCTCAGCGGCCAGAACGCCCCAGACAGTAGCCAAAGAAAAAGGCCCTCCCGGCGATGAACCGGAAGGGCCTTTTTCTTTGCTTTGCTGAGGGCTTAGCGGGTCAGGCGAACAGCCACGTATTGGGCCGGGCGACCGCGGCGCTGCACGCGTAGCAGGACTGCCTCGCGATTATCGGCTTCGGCACTGCGCACTGCCGCTTCCAGATCGCTGACGCCGCTTAGCGGACGATAATTCGCGGTGAGAATGATGTCGCCGCGCTGGAGGCCCTTGCGAGCAGCATCCGAGTTGCGGTTTACCGAGGCCACGACAAGACCGTCCGTATCGCTATCGGCACCCAGTTGGCGCGCGATCTGCGGCGTCAGTTCGAGGACCTGCAGGCCGAGGCGTTCCTCGATAACCTCATTGTCGCTCGGCTCCATGTCCTCTTCTTGCTCGGCATCGGGATCGAACATCTGGCTCTGGCGAAGTTCCTCTTCGCTGGGCCGCTTGCCAACGGTGATGTTGATATTCCGTCGTTCGCCATCGCGGTAGACCATGAGCGGAATGGTGGTGCCCGGAGCGATGTTCGCCACGAGATAGGACAGCGTCGTTTCCGGCGTCACTGCGCGGTTGTTGACCGACAGGACGATATCGCCTGGCTGAAGACCGGCGCGCTCGGCAGGCTGGCCCGGCTGGACCGACTGCACGAATTCGCCGCGATTGCGTTCCAGGCCGAGCGATGCGGCGACATCTTCCGTCACCGGCTGGATCTGAACACCCAGATAACCGCGCTCGATCTCAACGCCGTCACGCAGCTGCGCGACGATTGGTTCGGCGATCTCTGCGGGAATGGCGAAACCAATGCCGACGCTGCCGCCGGAAGGCGAATAGATCGCATTGTTGATGCCGATCACGTTGCCCTGCATATCGAAAAGCGGCCCACCCGAATTGCCGCGATTTATCGCAGCGTCGGTTTGGATGTAGCGGTCATATGCGCCTGCGCCTGTATTACGCAGGACGCTCGAGACAATGCCGCTCGTCACGGTTCCGCCAAGCCCGAACGGGTTGCCGATCGCGACGACCCAATCGCCCACGCGGGCCTGACGTGAATCGCCAAAGCGAACAAAGGGGAAGGGCTCGGAGCGGCTGACCTTGAGTACGGCGAGATCCGATTGCGCGTCGGTGCCGACCAGCTCAGCTTCGTATTCGGTGCCGTCGGGCAGGGTAACAGTAATTTCTTCAACCGTACCGCGGCCAGATGGCGCGACGACATGGTTGTTGGTCACTACATAGCCGTCTGCCGAAATGAAGAAGCCCGAGCCGAGCGACTGGCCTTCGCGGAATTGCGGTTCTTGCTGCTGCTGATCGCCATTGCGGCGATTGAACAGTTCTTCGAACGGCGTGCCTTCGAACGGATTGCCGCCGTTGCGGTTGGCAACTTCGATGCGCTGGCGGGTCGAGATGTTAACCACGGCAGGCTGCAATTGTTCGGTGAGGTCGGCGAAGCTGGCCGGTGCGCCTGCGCGCGGGACCACATTGGCCATTTGCGCATCGTCATTCTGGGCGACTTGAGCGCCGGCGGGATATCCGGCGATGGAAAGGGCAGCGCCACCGGCTAGCAGGGCGGCGGTTACGGAATATGCATATCGCACTGGCTTCACGTCCTTCATTTCCTCTTCGATACTGTCTGCGCGCAGCTCGCACTTCCTCTATGCGGGCCCCGGCAAGGAGTTCCGCTGCGCAGAGTGCAAAAGGGCGCTGAATGCCCCTTGAACGCTAATCGATCCGTTCGACGAACCGTCAACGGCGTCCGCGGAACTGCCGCAGATACTCATTGTTCGGCGAAAGGATGATGCTGCTTTCTGCGTTGCTGTTCTCAGGCGAGAAGGTCGCATCATAGCTCTGCATGGCGCGGTAGAAGTCATAGAACTGCGCATCCTTGCCGAACGCTTCGGCATAGATACGGGCGCTTTCTGCATCCGCTTCTGCGCGAATGATCCGCGCATCACGGCCGCCCTGGGCACGGATCGTGCGAGCCTCACGCTCACGATCCGATTCCATCCGGCGGAACGCCGATTGAAGCGGTGCGTCGGGAAGATCGGTGCGCTTGATCTGCACATCGACCACTTCCGCGCCGTATTGGCGCGCCTGGCGGTCAAGGTTCGCACGCACGTTGGCCAGGGCGTTGCCGCGCTCTGCCGTCAGCATCGACTGGAAAGTTCTACGGCCCAATTCCTGGCGCAGGACCGAATTGAGGATCGGCTCGAGCGCATTTCGTACACCGTCCGTCGACCCGGCACGTTCCACCATCCGGACAGGATCCGTAATGCGGAAGCGCGCATAGGCGTTGACGAGCAGGCGCTGCTGGTCATTCGAGAGAACTTCCTCGTCATTCATTTCGAGATCGAGCAGGCGCTTTTCGACGCGCACGACCCGGTCGAGAAATGGGACGCGGAGGTAGGGGCCAGCTTCGGTGGTGCCGTTCGGAGTGTTGACGACACCGACCGGATTACCCGTGCGGATAATAACGACCTGCTCTTCTTCCGGCACGATATAGACGCTCATCATGAGGCCTACGATGGCGATGGCGAGCACGACGACTGTCGCTTTGTGGTCTTCCCAGATGCGTTGCATGTTCATGGCCATGTTACTGGCCCTCCTGCGCGGTCACGGTGGTGGTAGGCGCGTTCTGCTGAGCGCGGCGCCGGATTTCCGGCAGCGGCAAGTATGTCGTCACGCCTTCGGTTTCGACGATCGTCTTGTCGGTTTCTGACAGGACCCGCTCCATCGTCTCGTAGTAGAGGCGCTGGCGCGTAACTTCCGGAGCAAGGCGGTACTGTTCGTAGACCTTGTCGAAGGCCTCAGCTTCACCTTCGGCGCGGGCCAGCACCTGTTGTGCGTAACCGCGTGCCTGGTTGCGGGCTGCGTCGGCGTTCTGCTCGGCCACTTGGACATCGCGGAAAGCGTCGACCACTTCTGCGGGCGGATCGGCTTTCTCGATTTCGACACCCAGGACGCGGATGCCGGCACCGTAGGAATCGAGGGTGCGCTGCATACGCTCACGCACATCGAGTTCGATGGCGGCACGCCCCTGACCCGAGAATGTTTCATCCAAGGCCTTTTCGGCAACCGCAGCGCGCATTGCGGCCTCGGCTACTTCGTTCACCGTTTCAATCGGGTCGACGAGGCGGAACTTGAAACTTTCAAGGTCGCTGATGTTCCAGCGCACGATATAGCTGAGGTCGACCAGGTTCTGGTCGCCTGTCAGGATCAACTTCACCTGTTGTCCGGATTCGGGGATCTGTACGGTGCGGACACCCTGCACGTCTTCGACATCCACAGTCTCAATGGGGAAGGGCGCAGAAAACTGCAGTCCCGAATCCATCGTGCGCGAATAATTGCCGAGCGTTTTGACCACTGCCTGCTGCTGCGGGCCGATGAGGTGGACGCTGGTGGCAAGCAGTCCGATCACGAGGATCGCGACAATCGCGACCGGGAACCAACTCTTGCCGCCCGGGCGCTGAGGGAAGCTGAAGTTGGGGCCGCCAGGGCCGCCAGTACGGCGCGGGCCTTCCGGGCCGCGGCTTTTGAAGATGTCTTCTATGTTCGGGCCGCGGCGACCGCCGTCCCCGCCGCCGCTGGGCGGAAGCCAGGGATTTTTGGGGCCACCGGATTTGCCGCCCTTGGGCGCATCCCTGTCACCGCCGTCACCTGAGGAATCTCCTTTGGAGCCCCAGGGATTTTTACCGTCAGCCATTGCGAGGCCGATCCTCTTTCCAAACCCGTCAAAAATTCTCATGAATGTCTTATAGGTAGCCTTCGGCGGAAAAACAGGGGTTGCGGCCTGTAATTCGATGCTACAGCAGCGCGCAGCATGGCGATTAGCGATTTAACCGACGATCTTCCCCCCGAATTTGCCGATCGAGTGAGCGGTGCAACGCTCAAGAACGGGCGTGCAACCCTGGTTCTCGACGCAAGCGGGCTTGAAGAAGCAGAGCGAGAAGCTCTCGAGCGCGATATCACCGGGCGGCTGACTGCCCGCGATGATGTCGATGAAGTGCGCGTGGTGATGACGGCTGAAAAAAGCGGTCCGCTGCTGATTGCAATCGGATCGGGCAAGGGCGGGGTCGGCAAATCGACCCTGACCGCAAATCTGGCAATCGCGCTTTCCCGCCAAGGTATGAAGGTCGGGCTGGTCGATGCGGATATCTATGGTCCGTCCCAGCAGGTCATCTTCGGCACGCAGGATGCCAAGCCCGAAGCGCGCGACAACAAGCTAGTGCCGGTCGAAAGCCGGTTCGGCATTCCCATGTTGTCGATGGGACACCTGGTGCAGCCGGGCCGGGCAATCGCCTGGCGCGGCCCGATGGTCGGCAACGCCCTGTCGCAGATGATCGACGCGCACTGGGGTAACCGCGAGGTCATCCTGATCGACCTTCCGCCGGGAACAGGCGATGTGCAGCTGACCATGCTCCAGAAATACAAGCCTGCTGGCGCAGTGCTGATCTCCACCCCGCAGGACCTAGCGCTGATCGATGCCGCTCGCGCCGGACAGCTGTTCGAAGCGGCCGGAGTTCCGATTATCGGCCTTGTCGAGAACATGGCCGGGTATGCGTGCCCCCATTGCGGTGAAGTGTCCGATCCCTTCGGTTCGGGCGGTGTCGAAGCCGCTTCCGAGCGGCTCGAGCTCCCGTTCCTGGGACGCATCCCGCTCGACCTAGCGATCCGGCAGGGCAGTGACGCAGGCGATCCGCCAGCTGCCGGTGACGGTGATCTGGCTCAACCCTTCAATGCTATCGCCGGAAAGCTCGCCGAATGGATCTCCGCGAAGAGCTGAAAAACCTTGGCGAGCGGGTAAACCTGCCCGCAGTGTCGCGCCGCCAATTGCTGGTGGGCGCGGCGGCAACAGGCGGCTTGCTGGTGGCATGGACGCTATGGCCGCGCAATTATCGCAGTCCGATGCTGGCCGAAGAAGGCGAGGCGGAGTTCGGCGGATGGTTGACCATCGGCCGTGACGGGGTGGTGACGGTTGCCATCCCGCAGCTGGAGATGGGGCAGGGCATCACGACCTTGCTGGCGCAGGTCGCAGCTGTCGAACTGGGGGCCGACTGGCGGCAGGTCGGTGCCGAGCCGGTACCGCCATCGGGGCATTTCCCCAACCTTCCCCTGGCCGCGCACTGGGCGCCGATGTGGGCAAATTTCCCGTCGCTTGCGGATGAGCCGGACGATTGGCTGGTCGAACGCTTTGCTGCCTCGCACAGCTTCAACGCGACAGCAGGCGGAACCGGCCTGGCCGCTTATGAGGGGCCCTTGCGGATTGCCGCGGCCAGCGCGCGCGACATGATGGTGCGGGCAGCCGCCGAGAGGTGGGAGGTTTCTGCCGAAGAGTGCGAGGTCAGCGAGGGGTTCGTGCGGCATTCCGCCCACGAGGCGCTGAGGTTCGGCGAGTTGGTCGATGAGGCGCGCGAACTCGATCCGCCCGATCTCGCTCCGCTGAGACCGCAAGCCGCATTCGAAGAACCGGTGTTCGGCGAAGCGGACGCGCAAACCAGCTTCCCGCGCATAGACCTGCCATCCAAGGTCGATGGCAGTCATTTGTTCGCCGGAGATATTCGCCTGCCGGGCATGGTCTTCGCCTCGATCCGCCATGGGCCGGTCGGACTGCCCGAACTGTTTCGGTTCGATGAGAGCGCAGTCGCTGGAATGCGCGGCATTGTCGGCGTCATCAAGTCGAAGCGCTGGCTGGCCGCCGTGGCTCAGAGCTGGTGGATTGCCGATCAGGCGCTTTCCCGGATGCGCGCGCACTTCACCGGTCCGGGCGCGCTCGAACAGGCGGTACTCGATACGGAGCTGGAGCGTGCTTCGGAGCAGCGCGAGGACAATTTTGAGCGGATTGCCGAATTCGGTGACCCCGATACCGCACTCGCCCAGCCATCATTTGTCCGGCGATACGACATTGCCCCGGCAGTCCACGTCCCGCTGGAAACGGCGAGCGCGACTGCACGCTATGCGGACGGCAGGCTGGAACTGTGGATGGCGTCACAGGCCCCGTCCGCAGCGCAGGCGGCGGCAGCCAAGGCGATCGGGATCAGCGTTGATGATGTGGTCTTCTATCCCGTTGCTGCAGGCGGCAGCTTCGATGCGCGCCTCGAAAAACAGCACGCGATCGAAATTGCGCAGATCGCGGCAGAGATCGGTAGGCCGGTCCAGCTGACATGGTCGCGCGTGCAGGATTTGCAGGCGACGCCCCCGCGCGCGCCCGCGACTGCGGAGATGGCTGCGCGTATCGGCGGTGACGGACAGCCGGTGGCATGGCGTGCGCGGGTCACTACTCCACCAGCGATGCGCGAAATGGGGCATCGCCTGTTCGATAACCTTACGCCGGAAGCGGCACGTGCCGAAAGCCGAGGCAAGGCTGACCCCCTGGCGGTTGCAGGCGGCGTCCCACCCTACGGGATCGCCGATGTGGCCTTAGATCATGTTCCTGCGAGCATCCGCCTGCCGGTCACCAGGATGCGCGGAGGGGCGGAGGCCATCACGGGCTTCTTCACTGAATGCTTCATGGACGAGCTGGCTTTCGAGGCCAAGCGCGACCCGTTTCTATATCGCATGGCCCTGCTTGGCGGGGCTCCGCGCATGGCGGAATGCCTGCGCCGCGCGTCGCGGCTGGGCGATTGGGATGGCGGTCGGCCAGGAAGCGGGCAGGGGATCGCAATGGTGCGCATGGGCGACACGCCGGAAAACGCCGGGCACATTGCCTGCGTTGCGCAAGCCGGATTGGGCAGCGGCGGCGCGCGTGTGACCAAGCTGACTGCCGCCGTCGACATCGGCCGCATCGTCAATCTCGATATTGCGCGCCAGCAGATCGAAGGTGGGCTGATCTTCGGCCTGTCGCTTGCCCTTGGCTCTGCCGTCCGCTTCGAGAATGGCCACCCGGTGCCGCGCAATATCGGTGATCTGGGCTTGCCGCGACTGGCCGATTGTCCGGAGATCGTGGTGGACTTCATTCCCAGCGAGGCGGAACCCTTCGACGCGGGAGAGCTTGGTGTAGCCGTGGCGGCACCAGCGATCGCCAACGCACTTTTTGCAGCGACCGGCCTACGAATGCGCAGGTTGCCGCTCCTTTCCGAAGGTCTGTGAGGCTTATAAATTGACTTGGCAGGAACAACAGCTCCCCGGTGATCACCCTCCCGTAAAATCGGGCAAGATCGGGGTGCTTGTCGTGAATCTCGGAACGCCCGAAGCTCCGGAAAAAGGGCCGGTCAAACGCTATCTGGCAGAATTCCTGTCCGATCGGCGTGTCGTCGAAATTCCGCCGATTGCATGGCAGCCGATCCTGCGGGGCATCATCCTCAACACGCGCCCCAAGAAAAGTGCGCACGCCTATGCCCAGGTCTGGACCGATGAAGGATCGCCGCTTGCCGTAATTACGCGCAAGCAGGCCGAGGCCATGCAGGCGCGGCTGGGCGACGATGTGAACGTCGACTGGGCGATGCGGTACGGCAATCCGTCGATCCCGGACCAGATGCAGAAGCTGATGGATGCCGGCTGTGACCGCATTCTGCTGGCACCGCTCTATCCACAATACAGCGGCGCGACGACGGCAACGGTTGTGGACAAGGCTGCGGATAAGCTGCGGGAAATGCGTTGGCAGACGAGCTTGCGGACCCTGCCGCCGTATCATGACGATCCCGCTTACATCGATGCCTTGGCCAAAGATCTGACCAGCCAGCTTGGTGCGCTCGATTTTGAACCCGAGGTGCTCATTCTGAGCTTTCATGGGATGCCGAAGCGTACGCTGGAGCTGGGCGATCCCTATCATTGCCATTGCCAGAAGACTTCGCGCCTTTTGCAGGAAAGGATGGCGGATAGCGGCCTGCGCTTTCGCACGGCCTTCCAGTCGCGCTTCGGCCCGGCGAAATGGCTGGAGCCGGCAACCGATACGGTGCTGGAAGAAGAAGCAAGGGCAGGGACAAAGCGCTTGGCTATTGCTGCGCCAGGATTTTCTGCCGACTGTCTGGAAACGCTTGAGGAGCTCGCGATCCAGGGCAAGGAACAGTTTACCGAGGCGGGCGGCGAGCAGTTTGCGGCCCTTTCCTGCCTCAACACGTCAGACGCTGGTCTGGACATGCTGGAGCAGATATTGCGCCGGGAATTGTCGGGCTGGATTTAAGTCTCAGGATTACTTACAACGAGGTAAGTAGTCAGGAGCAACTGAATTCATGGCCAGCATCGCCGCGCATCAACCCGCTGAAATCGAGCCCAAACATTGGGCCGAGGGCAATCCGTCCTTGCAGGATCTGGCGCATATTCCGGGCGAAGGCGGCCTGCCGGTCGTGGGCAATACATTCAAGATGCTTGCCGATCCGCACGGCTTCACGCGCAGGGCGGTCGAGAAGTTTGGCCGGGTCTACAAGAACAAGGCTTTTGGCGGCTGGAACGTCGCGCTGATCGGCGCCGATGCGAATGAGCTGGTGCTGTTCGACCGGCAAAAACTGTTCAGCAGCGAGCAGGGTTGGGGGCCCATTCTGGACCAACTTTTCCCGCGCGGGTTGATGCTGATGGATTTCGATCATCACCGCGTCGACCGCCGCGCCCTTTCGATTGCATTCAAGCCCGGACCGATGCGGCACTATTCGGACAGCCTCAATCGGGGCATTGCCACGCGGATGGACGAGTGGGGCGCGGGCGACATGCAGTTTTACCCTGCGATCAAGGAGCTGACGCTCGATCTCGCGGCTGACAGCTTCATCGGCATTCCTTGGGGCCCCGAAGCCGACCGGATCAACGAAGCTTTCGTATACATGGTTCAGGCATCGGTCGCGCCGGTGCGCAAGCCATTACCGTTCACGCTCATGCGCAAGGGCGTGAAGGGCCGGGAATTCCTGGTCGACTATTTTACCAAGGAAACGCACAAGCGCCGCGCAGAAGGCGGCGGGCAGGACATGTTCAGCCAGTTCGCGACAGCAGAATATGAAGACGGATCGCTCATGCCGGTCGACGAAGTTGTCGACCACATGAACTTCCTGATGATGGCTGCGCATGACACCATCACATCGAGCGCGACATCGCTGATCTGGCTGCTTGCGAAGAACCCCGAATGGCAGGAAAAACTGCGGCAGGAAATCGAGAGCGTGACCGGCGGGATCGACGCCTCAGGCCGCCCCCGCGATCTGGCTTACGAAGATCTCGGCAAGCTCGAACTGACCGAGATGGCCTTCAAGGAAGCATTGCGGATGGTGCCGCCAGTGCCCTCGACCCCGCGGCGTGCCCTGCGTTCTTTCGAATACGGCGGGTACCGCATCCCGGCAGGTACGCACGTGGGCATCAACGCTCACTACGTCCATCACGAGGAACAGCATTGGGAAACGCCGCACACGTTCAATCCGATGCATTTCACGCCCGAAGCGGTAAAGGCCCGTCACAAATATGCGTGGGTGCCGTTTGGCGGCGGTGCGCACATGTGCCTAGGGCTGCACTTCGCGTATATGCAGGTGAAAATCCTGCTGGCGCAGATGCTTCCGCGTTACCGGATCGAATTGGCTGACGGCGATCCCGATTGGCAGGCATGGCCGATCCCCAAGCCCAAGGACGGGCTGAAGATCAAGCTGACCGCCATCTAGAAATCGATAGCGATGCCATCCTTGACCCAGTCGCCATAGCGAGTGGGGCTGAGGTCTTCGTCGACCTGCCCCTTTTTCGGCTTTGGCGGCGGTTCACTGTTCCAGTGGTCGGGCTTCTCGAATTTCTCGGGCCGCTTGGTTGCGCGTTTGGTCATAAAGATGAAATGCGCAGGCTGGCGCGAGGTTTCAAGAGCGAGTAGGCGCTTCGCCCATGGCACAACCTCCCGGCATTCATGCGCGCAAGGCCGCGCTCAAGCTCCTCGATGCGATTCTTCGCAAGGGCGAAACCCTGGACGTCGCGTTCGCGGTAGCTACCAGGGAGGTGCGCAAATTCGAAGACAAAGCGCTTGCGCGGGCGATCGCAAGCGAAGGCCTGCGCTGGCTGGTCGATCTCGACAACGCGATCGACAGCGCGACGAAAAACAACCTTTCGCCCGATTCCAAGCCCCGCATGGTGCTGCGGATGATGCTGGCACAGTGGCTGCGGCTCGAAACGCCGCCTCATGCTGTGCTGGCAACTGGATTGCCGCTGCTGGCTGGCGGCCCTCGCCGGTTGGCGCACGGCGTATTCTCGACGCTCAACAAGCAGGAAATTTCGCTGCCCGAAGCTCCGACGCTGCCATCAAATGTTGCAGCGCGCTGGGGCGACAAGGCCGACGCTATCGCCCGCGGCCTGTCCGAACCACCGCCGCTCGACCTGACCCTGCGCAATCCGGCAGAGACCGAGCAATGGAAAGCCAAGCTCGCCGCCGATAGCCTCATGCCGGGTCATCTGCGCCTGCCGCGCGGAGAGAATGTCGAAAAGCTGGCAGGGTTCGATGACGGCGCGTGGTGGGTGCAGGATATCGCTGCTTCGCTTCCGGCGAGGCTGCTGGGCGAGGGAGAGGGGCGCCAAGTCCTCGACTTGTGCGCCGCGCCGGGCGGCAAGACGCTGCAACTGGCGGCGCAGGGCTGGAAAGTCACGGCGCTGGATATCTCCAAGCGGCGGCTCGACCTGCTGAAACAGAATTTGAAGCGGACGAACCTCAAGGCCGGCACCGTGCGAGCCGATGCCTTGATCTGGGAGCCAAAGCATCAGTTCGATGCGATACTGCTCGATGCGCCCTGCACGGCAACGGGCACCGCAAGGCGGCATCCGGATGTGCTGCACCGGATCGGTCAGGCGCAGATCGAGGAAATGACAAAGCTGCAGGATGCCTTGCTGGAGCGGGCGCAGACCTGGCTGAAACCCGGCGGCGTGCTGGTCTATGCTGTCTGCTCGCTCGAAGCTGAAGAGGGTGAGGCGAGGGCGCAGAAGGTTACGCTGTCCCCGCAGCCTATCACCGCTGCGGAATTGCCGGACGGGGTCGAGCCTACGGCTGAGGGGTGGCTGAAGACCGATCCGAGCATGCTGAACGAACACGGCGGGATGGACGGGTTCTTCTTCGCGCGCTGGCAGGCAGGGGCCTAGTTTACCTCAAGCACAGCTTCCGCGAGCATTCGGCCCGATACCCAGGCCGATTCCACTCGCGGAGCAATCAGCCAATCGCCGCAGACGCCAATCGCGTTGGCCTTGTCCCACATGTAATCCTTGCCCGCAGAGCCGGAGCGCGCATAGCGCCAGCGATGAGCGCTCGATGCCACGCGCGGGGGCAATGAGGTTTCAATAGCCTGTTCCAGATGCCCGAGCAGCGCGCTTTCAATCGTCGCGGCATCATCTTCGAGGTGATTGCGGGACCATTCGGGCTCTGCCTGGATAACCCAGCATTCTTGGCTTTCTCTGCCGGGCTTTGAATTGTTGCGCGCCGCCCAGCCTATAGGACCTTGGTCGCGCAAAGTGTTGGGCGTGAAATCAAGTGGCTGCGCAAATGCAGCCATCACGGTCCAGCACGGATCTGCCTCCGTCGTATCCGCGATCCGGGCCATGCTCTGGTCATGCGGTGCCAGCATTGGTGCAGCCTGTTCCGCGGGCAGGGCAATCACGACCGCATCATAGTTTTTTGTCGGAGCGCCATCACCATGAAGCTGCCAGCCGCCGCTTTGTTTCGAGATGCTTTCGATCCGCACGCTGAACGCGGGATCAAGCGCCTCTGCCATGTGGCGCAAAGGGGCATTCATCGCCGGCGTTCCGACCCAAGCCTCTGGTCCAGCCGAAGGCCACCTGCCTACGATGCCGAGGTCTGCCCAGTGCCGTACCTGCTCTGTGAACCCGGGGTCGCGGGCGGTGAAGTACTGGGCACCGTGATCGAAGCGCAGGGTCTCGCCCTGCGCTTCCATCCGGCGGGTCGACATGCGGCCGCCTGCCGCGCGGCCCTTGTCGAAGAGTTCAACCTCGTGCCCGCCCTCGGCAAGACGCTGTCCGCAGCTGAGGCCGGCCATACCGGCCCCGATGATCGCAATCCGCATGCGCCCGGTGCCTTCAATCAGGCTTCAGGCTTCAGATATTTCTGGAAGCTCTTGCGCAGCTTCATTAGCTTCGGCGGGATCACTGCCTGGCAATAGGGGTTTCTCTGCCCTTCGCCGTCCCAGTATTCCTGATGGTAATCTTCTGCAGGAAACCATTCCCCTGTTTCGATTGTGGTCACGGCGTTTTGACCGGCATGATCATCGTTCCAGCGCGCGATGGCTGCTTCGGCCTCGGTACGCTGCGCGTCATCGAGTGCAAAGATTGCGCTGCGATATTGCGTGCCAACATCGCCGCCCTGACGGTTCAACTGGGTCGGATCATGCGTGCCGAGGAACACATCGTACAGGTCGGCAAGCGATAGTTTCTCGTCGTCGAACGTGACGCGCACACCTTCTGCATGGCCGGTCGTGCCGGTGCAGACTTCCTTGTAAGTCGGATCGGGTTTGTCGCCGCCGATATATCCGCTTTCGACTTCGCTGACGCCGATTACGTCCTTCATAACCGCTTCTGTGCACCAGAAGCATCCGCCTGCGACAATTGCCTGTTGCTGCGCCATGTATGCTTTCTCCTTGTTGGCCACGCAGATAGGAAGCCGGCAGGCGCTTGTCATCCACCCGGCTTGCCGCCAGAAGGGCGACAGAAAATAATCCGCTTCACAATACCCCAGGAGAGTTTGTCCATGCGTATACTACTAGCAGCAGCCGCAACTGCGCTTGTCGCAACCCCGCTTGCCGCTGACCACCACGCCACATCAGGTGACCTGGAGGCAGTTCTTGCCGATGGATCGCGCGATGCGGACCGCGCCCGCGACCAATATCGCCATCCTGCCGAGACGCTGGAGTTTTTCCAGGTCGAGCCGGACATGACCGTGGTCGAGTGGGGCCCGGGCGGCGGGTGGTACACGCGTGTCCTTGCGCCCTATCTGATGGGCAGCGGCACCTACATCGCCTTGAATGGCGACAGCGATGCGCGCAGCTATCCCGATCGTGCCGCCGAGGCGCGCAGCAAGGGCTGGGTCGAAAGCTTCAAGGAAGGCATGGCCAAAGCGATGAAGATCGATGCAGCCGATGTGAAGGCCTATGAAATCGACGAGGTGCCGGACGAAGTGAAAGGCACTGCCGACCGCGTAATGATCATCCGTTCGATCCACGGTCTGTGGAACGGCAACGAAGCTGACACAGTGCTGAAGGGCGCATACGACATCCTCAAGGCTGACGGCATGGTCGGCGTCGTCCAGCACCGCGCACCGGCCGATGCCGCATATTCTGCAGTGAACCCGGCACGCGGTTACATGCGCCAGGAAGACGTGATCAAACTGTTCGAACTCCACGGGTTCGAACTTGCCGCGAGCTCCGAAATCAACGCCAATCCCAAGGATCCCGCAAACTGGGAAGGCGGCGTCTGGACGCTGCCACCGGCACTTCGTTACGGTGACCAGGACCGCGCAAAATATGAAGCGATCGGCGAAAGCGACCGCATGACCTTGCTGTTCCGCAAACGGAGCTAAACGGCCTGACTGTCAGCTACGGTTAATCCCGATAGGGGCAATCCCCTCGATGTTATAGTATTACATCGAGGGGATTATTCCATGTTCAAAGTACGTTACCTGCCGCTCGCCACTGCTGCGCTTGCGCTGACGGCTTGCAGCGACCGTGCCGACGAGGTGCGCGGTGTCGACCATGAAGAAACGCTCTTGTCGGTCAGCGCAACCGGCCAGGCAGAATCGCGGCCCGACCAGGCGCAATTCCAGGCTGGCATCGAGACATTCTCGCGCAGTGCTAAAGCCGCGAGCGAAGCCAATGGCGAGAAAATCGCTGAGATTGTCGCAGCGCTCCAGGAATTCGGTATCGAGGAAAAGGACATCCAGACCCGTGCGGTCAGTGTGAGCCGGATCGATTGGGGTGATCGCAAGGGGCAGTACCAGGCCAGCAACATCATCGAGGTCACGATGAGATCTCCGGAGCGTGCCGGGGATGCGGTGAGCCTCGTGACGGAGGCAGGGGCCAACATCCTGAGCGGACCCAATCTGTCGATGACCGACCCCGAGAAGACTGCCAATCTCGCCTATGCCGATGCTTACGAAGCGGCCATGTCACGGGCGGAAGCCTACGCCGATGCAGCCGGAATGGAAGTCTCCCGCGTCCTTTATATCCGCGATGCAGGAGGCCAGCAGGGCCAGACTTATTTTCAAGGCGCCCAGGCCATGAACGAGGCCATGGTCCAGCGAACCGCACCGGCTGCACCGCCTCCTCCGCCCCTCGCAATTGCTCCGCGCCCGCAAAGCGGAGCCAGCATGATGATTGGCACAACCCGGTCCAACGTACATATCCAGGTAGACTTCGCCCTGCGTCCGAAATAACCCCCTCGACATGAGAGAATTGACCTTAGCCGTATTGCAGCTGGCTCTCGCCCGTGAGGACGAAGCCGAGAATATTGCTGCCGTGTCCGCCTTGGTGGAAGAGGCAGCCAATAAGGGTGCGCAGGTCATTCTGCCGCCGGAGCTTTTCGCCGGCGAATATTTCTGCCGCGAGGAAGACGAAGCGCTGTTCGCCCGCGCGCGCCCGGCAGCCGAGCATCCGTCGGTACTCGCGATGCAGGATCTGGCGGCGAAGCATTCGGTTGCCATTCCCACCAGCTTCTTCGAGCGTGATGGGCACCACTATTACAATACGCTGGCCATGATCGGGCCGGATGGGGCGGTCATGGGGACCTACCGCAAGAGCCATATTCCCGACGGCCCGGGATATGAGGAAAAGTACTATTTCCGGCCCGGCAATGACGGTTTCAAGGTTTGGGATGTGCCGTGCACCGGTGGATCCGCGCGGATCGGCGTGGGCGTTTGCTGGGACCAATGGTATCCTGAATGCGCCCGCGTGATGGCCCTGAAAGGCGCTGAGGTACTCCTCTACCCGACTGCAATCGGGTCAGAACCCTACGATGCCGATCTCGACACCAGCCGTATGTGGCGGCGCGCAATGATCGGCCACGCAGTGTCCAACTGCATGCCGGTCGCTGCAGCCAACCGCATCGGGCACGAAGGTCCGGCCGACCGCCAGCAGAGCTTTTATGGGCACAGCTTCATCTCGGACGAGTGGGGCGATTTGGCGCAGGAGTACGGTCACGAGGAATCCGGCGTCCTGATCAGCACTCTCGATCTCGACCGAGCAGCCACGCACCGGGCAGGGATGGGCTTCTTTCGTGATCGAAGACCCCAGCTTTACGGGCGCATCTGCGAAGATATCTGACGATGGACCGGGGGGCGATCGATCAGGGGCAACTGGACCAGCTCTTCACCGCTTCACTCGAGGCGGCGATCGCGCGGATCGAAAAGGATGGGCATTTCTTCCCGCTGGTATTCGAATTGCGCGCGAACGGGATAATCCATAATCTCGCAGTGCTCGAACTCGCACCGATCAACACCAACGCCGGTGTGCTGGACCGGCTCGCCGAATTGCTGAAGTCGCGCGCCGATGTCGGCAAGATCAAGGCCGCCGCAATCGTGATCAACCGGACAGAGGACCAGAGCTTCATGGTTCATGTGCGCGCGCCCAATTACAGCAAGGACGTCGCCATTCCGTTCGAGATTACGTACAAAGGCATGATCAGGCGCCGCCGCCGCGTCTCGCTTGGAGAATTCGCGGCAAGCGAAGCGCCCAACGCCATCTTCTAGTTGCCAGCCAGTTCCTTCAGGATGACCGACCAATGGTCGAGCCCGGCGTAGAACTGATCGACACGCATACGTTCGTTGAGACCATGTGCATAGATATCCTGCGGCCTGCTGGCGCCGGCGCCAATGGCCACCGTGTCATAGCCAAGCGCCCGGTAATGCATCCCGTCCGTGCCGCCTGATGACATGGTCGGGATCATGGGAATCGCTGTTCCATAGCGTTTGGCCAATGCCTTCGACAGGGCGCTGCGGACTTCATCGGGAAATGCGCTCATTTCGCTTTCGGTGGCCTCGGCGCGCTGGACGACCTTGATGTCCGGATTGCCGATAACCTCTTCCAAAGTGCTCTTCACGCTGTCCACGCCCTCGCCAGGGAAAACGCGGCAATTCACCGCCGCGCTGGCCGATTGCGGCAAGGCGTTCTCTGCGTGCCCGGCGCGAACCATGGTGGCGACGCAAGTGGTCCCCAATGTGCCCACATAGGCAGGGTCGGCGCGGATGATATCGATGGCGCCAGCATCGCTGGGATCTTCAGCGAAACGGCGCATGGCATCGCCAAGCTTGCCCGGCACGCTCTGACCAAGCGCACCAAAATACGTGCGGGTCAGCGCGCTTTCGCGGACAGGGAACTGGTGCTGCGAAATTTTCGTCAGCGCCGATGCCAGATCATAGATCGCATTGTCGCTTCTCGGACGGGATGAATGACCGCCCTGATTGGTCGCGGTAATATCGAATGTGACGAAGGTTTTCTCCGCCATTTGGACCTGCTGCGCGAGGGGTGAGAAATCGTCGGCCAGGCCAATTCCGCCTGCATCCGAATTGAGGACGTAGGCAGGATCGACATTTTCGGCGACCCACTTCGCCTGTGCACGGGTCGATATCATGCCGGTTTCTTCATCGCCCGAGAACACCAGGTACAGGTCCCTGCTCGGCGTCCAGCCCTCTGCCTTCAGGCGGATGAAGGTGCTGGTAAGGTTCATGACCCCGTATTTGTTGTCCTGCGTGCCGCGGCCGAACAAATATCCTTCATCTTCGGTCAGGGTGAAAGGGTCACGGACCCAGTCTTCCGGCAACGCATCCACGACATCCATATGGGCCAGGAGGGCAATGGGTTTGTCTTGAGAAGATCCATCGCCGCGGTAACGGACGATCAGCCCCTGGGTCGGGTCGCCTTCGCTGTCGTAATCGGTAACCATGATGTCTTCATCGGCGAACCCGGCGGCGCTCAACCGGCCTGCCAGATAGGCCAACATGTCATCGACCTGGCCATGACCCTTGGCCGTGCGGAAGGCGATGATGTCGCGGTAGATTTCGTAGCTGCGCTGCTCATGCTCGGTGCGTTCCTGCGCCTGCACTGCCAATGGCGCGCTCGCCACCATCAATGCCACTGCGGCTGCTGCTACGAATTTCCCCATCACAATCTCCCTTTGCGTTCGCTGCGCGCGAGGCTAGTCGCGTGGCATGGGGCAAGCAAGCCAACACTGCTATCTAATCGGATTGGGATCGAACATGCGGGTTCCCGGGATTGGCGGGCCTGCAAAAGTTCTCGCAGCAGCTGTCAAAGCCATGGCGGCCGCTGGCCTCGTGATCGACGAGGTTTCGCGCATCAGGCCCAGCAGTCCGGTCGGACCCTCGCAGCGCAGTTATGCCAATTCGACCGCCCTGATAAGTTGCGCGGATGAACCTGCCGATCTGCTGGCCAAGCTACAGGCTATCGAAACCAGCTTCGGCCGCCGCCGGAGGGGCGCGCGGTGGCGGGCGCGGCCGCTCGACCTCGACATTATCCTGTGGAGCGGCGGCGTCTGGTTGTCACCCGGGCTGGTTATTCCCCATCCGCTATTTCGCGTGCGTGATTTCGTCCTTGGACCCGGCGCAGAAGTAGCGCCGCAGTGGCGCGATCCGCTTACGTCGCTGACGCTTCGGCAGCTCGCAGCTCGCGTTTCCTGACCTTGGCTGCGGGATTGCCGCGGTAGATGGTGAAAGGTTCGGCATCTTCGAACAGCGCGCCTCGTGCTGCCAGCACTGATCCCTCTTCCATCGTCACTCCGGGCCCGACAAACGCTTCGGCGGCGATCCAGCAGGATTTTGCAATGCGAACAGGGCGCAGGACGAGCTGGAAATGGGGGTCTTGAACATCGTGCGTGCTGGCGCACAGGTGGGCGCGCTGGGAAATGACGCAATCACTCCCGATTGAAATATCCCCCTGATTATACAGCCTCGCACCCGGTCCGATCAGTACGTTATCGCCAAGCTCAAGATTGCCTGGCCACCATATCCGGGCGCTCGCATGAACCCGGCAGCCTTTACCTGCGCGCGCGCCGAATGCCCTGAGGATCGCCACGCGCCAACCATGCATGGGAGGCGGCGTCCAGCGTGCCAGCAAGATCCAACTCAGGGTCCAGAGCGCTCTGGCCATGCGCGATCCAAGCGAGAAGCTTGGCCCCCCGCTCTGGCTTTCAGCGCTTCTTGCATCGAGCGGTTTCACATAGCGCTCCCCGATTTGCGTCCCAAAACCCACCTAAATTGCTGCTATGTCCATTGGCAAACCAAACCACGCTTGACCACCCGCGATCACGTGCCTAGGTGGCCCTCGTGGTCGGGCCCTTAGCTCAGTCGGTAGAGCAACTGACTTTTAATCAGTAGGTCGCTGGTTCGAACCCAGCAGGGCTCACCACGCTTTTCCTTACATAATCGACGAGACGATCAGGCAGCGCGCATCGGCGCTGAAGGATATGTCCGCGATGCTTTCAGCGCATGCTGACGCGCCTGGCTGGATTTCCCGGCCCGCAACTGCTGCGCTGCCGGAAAGTGGCATGATCTGGACCGCTGCACCGAACCTTTCAATGATCGCCGCCGAGGGATCGCCCTTGATCTGGGCGAGCACAAAGCGCGGGCCATCCACCAGCATGGCTTCTTCGCCCGGTTCGATCCGGCACTTGAATTTCGGCGGGTGCGAATCGCCTATCGCGACTGCCAACGCCTGACCGAGATGCAGGTCGCGCGGGCGGCCATAATCGAAGAGGCGATACGTGATGTCAGTATTTTCCTGCACCTCGATCAGGGTCAATCCGCCACCAATCGCATGGACCGTGCCTGCGGGAATGTAGAAGAAGTCGCCTGGCACAGCTTCATACCAGTCGAGCAGGTTTTCGATTGATCCATCCAGCGCAGCGCTGTGCATTTCCTCGCGCGAAACCGGCTCGCGAAAACCGAGCGCCAGTTTTGCGCCGGGATCCGCCTCGAGAACAAGCCAGCATTCTTCTTTCCCGCGCCCTGTCGGGCTGGCGCTGGCAGGAGGGTGCACCTGGACGGACAGCTTGTCGCTGGTGAACAGGTATTTCACCAGCACGTCAGAAAGGCATTCATCAGGTTCGAACCAGATTTCGCCAATCGGTTCGGACTGACCTTCAACGCCGAATGGCGCGGGCAGCGGCTGACGGCCCCAAACCTTATTGATTGTCCTCGTGGAAAGCCGTGAATTCAATTGCCCGATGCCCCATCCAGTTTGCCCACGGCCTGCGTGTGATTGCGGCCGACCACCAATATTTCGTCACCGTCGACGACCACGATCACATCATCGATACCGACAACGGAAACTCGCGGACCGTCGGTATCGACCATGACGCCGGAGCAATCGCTGAGATCGGCAACGCCGCGCACCACATTACCATTCTGATCGGCCCCGCGGGCTACCATTAAGGATGACCAATCACCGATATCGGACCAACCCATTTCGGCTGAAATGACGGCGGCATGAGAGGTATTCTCCATGACGGCATAGTCGACGCTCTCGGCCGACAGGGCCGCAAAGCTCTCTGCGTCCGGAAGGAACTGGTTGCCGTCCCACACGCCTTCGCTTGCCGCTTGGGCAACCGCTTTCGCCATATCGGGACGGTGCGCTGCCAGCTCGTCGAGGAGGGCGCCGACCGGGAACGCGAAGATACCGCCGTTCCAGACGAAGCCGCCATCGGCAAGAAACTGCTGCGCGCGGGCGAGATCGGGCTTTTCGACGAAGCGGACAACGCGGTGCCCATGCGCCAGCTTTTCGCCGCGCTCTATATAACCGTACCCCGTCGCGGGGCGATCTGGCGATATCCCGAAGGATACCAGGTGACCTTGGCTGGCGAGTGCCGCGGCATCGCGGGCCCCTGCCTTGAATGCTGCTTCGTCCGCGATGTGATGATCGCTGGGGCAGACCAGCATGATCGCATCGCGCGGCAGAAGGTGTGCAGCCAAGGCAATGGCGGGCGCAGTGTTCCTGGCAGCAGGTTCTACGATCAGGCGGTGTTCGCCAGCTTGCGCTGCGATTAGGCCGGTATGCTCCTGTCCCGCGACAATCAGTGGTTCTGCGAACATGGCCGGATCGGCGACGCGGTCCAGCGCCTGCTGGAACAATGTGCGATCACCGAGCAATGGGAGGAACGGTTTGGGATGAGCGCGGCGGCTGCGCGGCCAAAGACGTGTTCCGCTGCCGCCGCAAAGAATGACCGGATAGATCGCGCTCATAGTCCCTCGTTTCAGTTTGCAGCCAGCACCATAGCATCAAGGATTGCTTGCGCCTGAGTGTTACGAACCTTTACTGCGCTCGTCATGTCTTCTGTGCGCCTGTCTGTTTTCGCCCGGCTTCCTATACCCGGCAAGGTTAAGACGCGCCTTATACCCGCGCTGGGCGAAGAGGGTGCGGCGCGCCTCTATGCACGGATGTTGGCGCACACGGTGGACGTCGCCCAGCAAAGCGGGCTCGATTTCGAACTTAGGGTGACAGGCGGCGAGGTGGCCGCTTTTCACGATCTCTTCGGTCACGATATCCGCGTGGTGGAGCAATGCGAGGGCGATCTGGGCGCGCGAATGGCCGCTGTCGAACCGCCATGCCTGATAATTGGTACCGATTGCCCCGCGATGTCCGTGCCGGTGTTGCAGGCTGCTGCAGGCGCGTTGGAGGACCGCAGGGTCGTCCTTGGTCCTGCCAATGACGGCGGGTATTATCTGATCGGCTTTCGCGAGGAGATGCCATTCCTGTTCGATGATATGGAATGGAGTACGGCCAAGGTTTTTCCTGAAACGCTCGCCCGCCTTGCTGCGCGGCAGATCGGGCCGGCGATATTGCCAGAGCTAGCGGATATCGACACCGCGGAAGACCTTGCTGCGTGGCCGGAATTCGAATGAGCGTTACACTGCTCGTTCCTGTGCTCGATGAAGCCAAAGCACTGCCGGCTTTGGTCGAACGCTTTGGCGCGCTCGATCCGGCACCTGCCGAGATAATGCTGGTTGATGGCGGCAGCACCGACGACACGGTCGCAATCGCGCGCACTGCCGGCTGGCGTATCCTGGAAAGCGAGCGAGGCCGGGCTAAGCAGATCAATGCGGGGGTTAAGGCCGCGGCAGGCAAACTCGTCTGCGTTGTCCATGCCGACACGCTGCCACCCGTGGATATGGTCGCGGTGATCGAGGAAACGCTTGCCGACCAGTCTATCGCTCTAGCCAGTTTTACGCCCGTCATTCGCGGCCCCGAGAAGACCCGCTGGGGGACCACGATCCACAATTGGGCCAAGACCTGGTACGCGCCGCTGATAACCCGTCCGCACCTGTTCTTCCGCGGGGTGCGCTTGTTGTTCGGCGATCACGCGATGTTCTTCAGGCGCGAGGAGTTTCTATCCATCGGAGGCTGCACTCCGGGCGATGCAGTGATGGAAGAGGCCGACCTGTGCGTGAAATTCGCGCGGCTGGGCAAAGTAAAGATGGTGCCGCGGCGGGTTTACACCTCTGACCGGCGTATTACCGAATGGGGCGCGCTCAAGGCGAACTGGATCTATTTCAAGGTCGGCATATACTGGGCCTTGGGTCTGCGCTCTCGCATGGCCAGGCACTATCCCGACGTGCGCTAGGCCCCGGGCAGGAAGCCCACCTTGATGCAGTGATCGATGAGGCGCCTGATATAGGCCTGGCCGGTGACCGGACAGGCCATGCCGGTCAATGTCCGGAAACCTTCATCGGAAAAATGCGGGTCGCGCTGAAAGTAGCTCGCGTAGAGGCCTGCCACGCGTTTGAATAACCGCCTCTCAAGCGCTGGAAGATGCGCAGGCTCGAACTTGTCCGGCTCCACCAGCTCAGGCTCGTGAAACTGCGGATAGGCACCGATGGCACCGGTGAAGCTTTCAACCGGTAGCGGCTGGGCGGAAACAAGATGGAAGGTTCCCCCTGCTGCATCCGCCATTCTTTCTGCGATGGCGACGATCCCCGCTGCAACGTGGTCGATTGGCACGAAGTCCAGCGTTGCCCCGCGTTTCGCCGGCATGTGGCGGACCCGTCCTTCCGCAATCAGTTTGAACGCGGCGTAAGTGGTATCGAATTGCCGGATGGTCCCGTCCGACGATGCGCCGACGACGATCGAGGGCCTCGCGATGGCCCAGCGGCCAGCGCTGGCTCTGACCCGGCGCTCGCCCGAAGCTTTGCTTGCTTCGTAACCGTTGGCAAAACCTTGTACCGGCAGCGGGTCTGCCTCGCGGATAGGGCCGTCGCGTGTGCCGCAGACATAGGCGGTCGAGACATGGAGGAAATCCATCCCGCCTGCTTCCGCCAGATCCAGCGCGTGCTGAGTGCCGCCGACATTGACGGCGCGGTAATCCGCTTCCTCGAGGTCGAAACGAACCGTCGCTGCGCAGTGGATGAGCAAGTCGTGCTGCGCGGCGACTTTTGCGAAGTCGCCGTCGCTCCATCCGAACTGCGGCAGGGAAACGTCCCCGGCGATAGTCGGTATGACGACGGGGGATCCATCGTTCGCGCGGATTTCGTGATTGCGATGGACGAGACCGGTTACCTCGTGACCTTGCGCCAGCATTCGGGCGCTGACCTCTCCGCCCAGCAAACCTGCCGCACCCGTGATCAAAACCTTCACGCGCCGAACTTCCTTGTTATGTAACCG
Source organism: Qipengyuania psychrotolerans (assembly GCF_019711355.1). Classification (NCBI taxonomy): domain Bacteria; kingdom Pseudomonadati; phylum Pseudomonadota; class Alphaproteobacteria; order Sphingomonadales; family Erythrobacteraceae; genus Qipengyuania; species Qipengyuania psychrotolerans. Next base: position 2,130,692 of record NZ_CP081297.1, on the reverse strand, counting down.
ATGAGACCTGTCCGACGAATGGCGGGGCAATGCGAGAATGTTCGCATCTCTCGCAAATTCGGTTACGGGACAAGCAATGAAATTCACTCATGACGTTATCGTAATCGGCGGAGGTGCCGCTGGCCTTACCGCTGCAGGGGGCTGCGCACTGTTCGGCCTGGATGTCGCGCTTATCGAAGCGCGCAAGATGGGCGGCGAATGTCTCAATGACGGGTGCGTGCCATCAAAGGCGCTCATCACGGCCGCCAAGCGGGCTGCCGAAGCGCGCGAGCAGGTCCGTTACGGGGTCACTTTGCAAGAACCGCAGGTCGAGTGGAGCGGTGTGCAGCAGCATATTCGCGGCGCGATCGCGGCGATCGAGCCGCATGACAGCGAAGAGCGTTTCGAAGAAATGGGCTGCGAGGTCATTCGCGACTGGGCCAAGGTCACAGGTCCGCAATCGGTTGAAGTAGGCGGCCGGGTGCTGACTGCACCCCGCATTGTGATCGCCACCGGATCCAAGCCTGCGATCCCGCCCATCGAAGGCGTTGACGGCGTTCCCTATCTTACCAACGAGAACATCTTCGACATCGAAGCGCTGCCAGGTCACCTGCTGATCGTGGGCGGGGGCGTGATCGGCATGGAGATGGCGCAGAGCTTCCGCCGCCTCGGCAGCGAAGTCACTGTGGTCGAACCGGGCGAACTCATGGGCCGCGACGACCCTGACAGTGTGGCAGTCGTGCGCGAGACCATGGAGAGCGAAGGCGTGCGTTTCATGAAAGGCCTCGCCAAAGCGGTTTCCGGCAAGGAAGGCACCATCACTCTGCAAGTGGGCGATGAAACGATTACCGGTTCGCACCTGCTCATCGCGACCGGCCGCAAGGCAAACTGCGAAGGTTTCGGGCTTGAAGATATCGGCGTGAAGATGGGGCGGGGCGGTATTGAAACCGATGACCGCCGCCGCACTTCGGTCAAGGGTATCTACGCCATCGGTGATTGCCGCGATGGCCCGCGTCTGACGCATGTGTCAGGGTATGAAGGTTCGAATGCCGCACTGGAAATCACGCTGGGCGTCCCTGCCAAGGTGGATTACTCGGCCCTGCCGTGGTGCACCTACACCGAACCGGAAGTCGCACAGATCGGCCTGACCGAAAAGGAAGCGCGAGAGAAGTTCGGCGACAAGCTGCGCGTAGTCACGGAAAGCTTTCACGACAACGAGCGCGCGCTCACCGAAGGCAATGACAAGGGCCAGGTGAAAGTCATGTTCAAGGGCAAGAAAGTCGTCGGCGCCAGCCTCGTGGGCAAGAATGCCGGCGAGCTGTTGTTGCCTTTCACGCAGACCATGACCGGCAAGAGCAGCACCTTTGCACTGGGCTCGGCCATTATCGCCTATCCCACCCGCAGCGAAATCACCAAGGCAACGGCCTTCGCTGCGTGGGAGCCGACGGTATTCGGCAAGTACCCGAAGAAATGGGCCGGGTTTGTCGCGTCCATGAGGCGCCGTTTCTCGTGAATTCGCGCACAGCTTCCCGCAATGCGCCCGCCGGCCCTTCGCCATTCGCCGTGGAAGCGAAGGCATTGCCGCGTGAGAAGTTCTCTGACCCCGCATTAACGGCCAAAGGCGAACCGCGCGCCTCCGTGCCGCTTGTTGGCCTCGACACGCTGTGGCTCAATACCGGCACGCTCTGCAATCTCGCGTGCGCGACCTGCTATATCGAAAGCAGCCCCACCAATGATGCGCTGATCTATCTCGGCGCCAAGGACGCAAGGCGTTTCCTTGCCGAAGCCGAGCAAGCCAGGGTCCGCGAGATCGGATTTACCGGGGGCGAACCGTTCATGAACCCTGCCATGATCCCCATGCTCGAAGATAGCCTCGCCAGAGGCTTCGAGGTTCTGGTCCTCACCAACGCCATGCGTCCCATGCGCCGGCGCGAAGCGGCATTGCTGGCGCTCCGCGAAGAACACGGCGCGCGCCTCACCATGCGTGTGAGCCTCGATCATCACTCGAAGGCGGTCCACGAGGCCGAGCGAGGGCCGCGTAGCTGGGAGCCTGCCATGGAAGGTTTGCAATGGCTGTCACGGTATGACTTCTCGGTAGCCGTTGCCGGACGACTGCTTCCCGGTGAAGGCGAGAATGATGCGCGGGAATGCTATGCCAGGCTCTTTAAAGATGAGGGTATCGGGATCGATGCGTTTGATCCTGCGCGTCTGGTGCTTTTCCCGGAAATGGATGCGGACAAGGACATCGCTGAAATCACCACGGCGTGCTGGAGCATCCTCGGCAAGTCTCCGAAGGATATCATGTGTGCATCAAGCCGCATGGTGGTCCACCGCAAAGGCGAAGCGGCGCCGCGCGTTGTCGCCTGCACCTTGATCCCGCACGATCCGGGATTCGATATGGGTGCAACCCTGGCCGAGGCTGCGGGGGATGTCGCTCTGAACCACCCGCATTGCGCCCGCTTTTGTGTTCTCGGCGGCGCGAGTTGTTCGGCCTGACGCGAATTTTTCGGGAAGCAATCGGACACCCGCACGTTAGGCGGTCATGTTCTTTGATGAAAAATGGCTCGACATTATAGCACGCGGTTCAATCCTGACGGCGCTCGCGCTCGTCTGGATAGTGCTGATGATCCGGATAGTCGGCCTCAGGTCGCTATCGAAAATGACCAATTTCGATTTTGTCATGACGGTTGCGCTGGGCTCTCTGCTCGCAGGCGCCAGCCAGGTTACGAAATGGGGCGATTTCGCTCAGATCGGGGTAGGGATTGTGGCCCTGTTTGCCATGCAGGTTGCTGCGGCACTGCTGCGCCGAAGTTCCGACAAGGTGGAGGCCGCCATCCAGAATACGCCGGTTTATCTCATGCGAGACGGCGTAATCGATGAAGATGCACTGTCGAAAACACGGGTTGCCCGCAGCGACCTGATCGCGAAACTTCGCGAAGCGAATGTCCTTCATTTCGACGAGGTGCGGGCAGTCGTGCTCGAGGCGACTGGTGACGTCTCGGTGCTACACGGAGATTCGCTGGACGAACGCCTCACCCAGGATGTCGAGAAAGCCTAGAGCGTTTTCTTGTCCAGCCAACGGGCAAGCGCGACACCGCCGGTGATCAGGAATGGTACCAGCACGATACTGAGCGTGACCTTGGCGATGACCTGGCCAATCAGCAGCGGTGTGATGTCAAACTCGCCATAGAATGCGAGCGTCACGAAAATCACCGAATCGATTGCCTGGCTGAGTGCACTGGCAATTGCCCCGCGCGCCATCAGGCCGAGTGTATTGGTTTCTCCGGAGCCGCGCAGGCGCGAGAATATCCAGACATTAAGCAACAGCGAAACGATATAGGCAGCAGGACCTGCGGCCATGATCCGCGGGGTCTGTCCAAGGACGGTGTTGAAAGCGTCGAGGTCAGTACCCCGATATTCCAGCATCTCGGGCGAGGCGGGCAGGGACATCACCAGGAAGATCAGCACCGCCGACACCGCGAGCGGAACAAACCCCCACCAGACCAGCCTGCGGGCCAGTTTCTCGCCGTAAAGCTGCGTAATCGTGCTGGAAATTACCACCAGGCCGAGAAACGCGAAAATGCCCGATTCGACCGCAAGGCTCGTCGGCCAGAGTTGCACCTGCTTAAATGCCAGTACGCCGGCGATAACCGTGAGCCCGCCATAAAGGATGAGAAAAACAAACAGCCCAAGCGGGATAGCCATGGCTGCGAGGCGAGTTTCATTGGCCGGATGTTCGGTCATGGTCAGGAAGGGCCGATCTATTCAAACTGGTGACAGCGCGTGCTGGCGGAGCGCGCGAAAATTGACTAAGCGGACCCGCCGCGCAAGGTAGCGGCTGATTTCATCCGCAACTTGTCGCATCGCGAAGGGGTCCGCATGCCGCCTTTCATTATCAATATCGTCGGTATTCTTGCGATCCTGATGATCGCCTTCCTGCTTTCCACCGGCAAGCGCCGCATCAAATTGCGCGTCGTGGGCGCGGCGTTCGCGCTGCAGGCGGTAATGGCATTGCTGGTCCTGCGCACCCCTTGGGGGGTCGAGGCCATCCAGGCTATGTCGAACGGCGTGATTGCCCTGCTGGATTATTCCAAGGCCGGCATCACGGCAATTTTTGGGCCAATGGAATCCAATCCGTTCACCAACACCTTCGTCATCGCGGCTCTGCCGGTGATCATCTTCTTCGCGGCCCTGGTGTCGATCCTCTATCACTGGGGTATCATGCAGCGACTGGTTCGCTGGGTTGGCGGCGGCATCGGCTGGATCACCGGGATCAGCAAGGTCGAGGCGCTCGGTAGCGCTGCCAATATTTTCGTAGGCCAGTCTGAAAGCCCGCTGGTCGTACGCCCCTATCTTGCTTCGCTGACGCCTAGCCGCCTGTTTACGCTCATGAGCGTCGGCATGGCCGGTGTCGCCGGTACGATCCTTGCCGCTTACGCCAGCTTCATCGGGGCAGAGGCCGTACCGTTCCTGCTGGCGGCAGCCTTCATGTCTGCGCCCGGCGGCATCCTGATGGCCAAGATCATCATGCCGGACGACGAGAGTGATCTGGCCCGTGATGCTGCCGAGCTTTCAGGCGTCGATGCCGAGGAAATCAAGCTCCCCCAGACGCGCATCAGCGGTGATGGACCCGCCGCACTGACCGAAAGCGGCAAGCCTCACGAGGTCGAGGTCGCCGAAACTTTCGAAGGAGGCCACAGGCCTGCAAATGTGATCGAAGCCGCTGCGCAGGGCACTCAGACCGGCGTCAAGCTGGCGGTGGCCGTAGGTGCGATGGTCATGGTTTTCGTCGCTCTGGTAGCTCTCGCCAACGGAATCCTGGGCGGCATCGGCGGATGGTTCGGTTATCCGGACATCAGCTTCCAGCAAATTATCGGATATGTGTTCGCCCCGGTGATGTACCTTATCGGTATCCCTTGGGAGCAGGCAGGCGCTGCAGGCGGGCTGTTTGGCACCAAGATCGTGCTCAACGAATTCGTAGCGTTCATCCAGCTGGGCTCAATGGACGCCAGCCAGCTTACCGACCGCAGCCGCGCCATCGTGACCTTCGCGCTGTGCGGCTTTGCCAATTTCAGTTCGATTGCAATCCAGATGGCTGTTACCGGCGGCCTTGCGCCGAACCAACGACCGGTCATCGCCAAGCTGGGTCTCCGCGCGCTTGCCGCCGGTAGCCTTGCCAATCTGATGAGCGCAGCACTGGCGGGCCTCTTCTTGCCGTATTAAAGGCTGCATCTATTATGACCGAATCGAAAACCGATATCGCGGTTGTGTCTCTGGCACAGCCGCTTGACACGATTGCCGACGACCTTGGCCGCAGCTTTCAGGAGTATGGCTTTGCCGTAATCCGCGATCACGGCATCCCGCAGGAATTGATCGACCGTGCGGAAGAACTCTCCAAGGCATTTTTCTCGCTGCCGGATGAGGTCAAGAAGGCCTATCACATCCCCGGCGGCGGCGGTGCTCGCGGTTACACTCCATTTGGCACCGAGAAGGCCAAGGACGCCAACGTCCATGACCTGAAAGAATTCTGGCACGTAGGCCGCGAGCTGCCCGAGGGGCATCCGCTATCAGAATTCATGGCGGACAACGTCTGGCCAAGCGAAGTCGAAGGTTTCCGTGAGACTTTCAGCGATCTGTATGCCGCTTTCGAAGTCGCTGGCGGGCGCGTCCTGGAAGCGATCGCCTTGCATCTTGGATTGCCGCGCGATTTCTTCGTTCCGACTGTTGCAGACGGCAATTCGGTCATGCGTCTGCTGCGCTACCCTCCGCTTGAAGGCAAGGAAGCGGAAGGCGCGATCCGCGCGGCGGCACACGGCGATATCAACACGATCACCTTGCTGCTTGGCGCCGAAGAGGCTGGCCTGGAACTGCTGACAAAGCAGGATGAATGGAAAGCGGTCGAGGTGCCCGAAGGGGCGCTGGTCATCAATGTTGGCGACATGCTCGACCGGCTGACCAACGGCAAGCTGCGTTCGACGACCCACAGGGTGGTGAACCCGCGCGGTGAAGCAGCCTACCGTGCACGATATTCGATGCCGTTTTTCCTGCACTTCCGCCCGGACTATGTGATCGAAACGCTGGATAGCTGCATCGATCCGGAACGTCCTGAAGACCACCCGGCACCGATTTCAAGCCATGAGTATCTCTTGCAGAGGCTGCGTGAAATCAATCTCGCCTGATTGCTGCGCTGCAGCATTATCTGGCAGCGGAGTCGCCGCCGAGAGTCCCAATTCGCAAAAAAATTGCGATTGGTGCAAATTTGCAACTCATTTAAGGCGCTGAATAAACGGCATTTTTCGGTAAATGTTGCTACATTCATTCACAGGCCCCGGTGCCTGTCTTGACTCTGTAACAAAACCACCGCTTTGCCGAAACGTGCCCGGCCTAGCGCGGCTGTGCTTCCAATAAGCAGTTTTTCCTCACCCGAAGAGACGAAGGGGTCTTCTCGATGAAGTTCAAATATCTCCTGGCCACCTCAGTGGCCGGTATCGCTGCTGCAGGCGCAATGCCCGCCGCAGCCCAGTCAACCGGTTCGATCGAATTCGACGACGAAGTAATCGTCGTGACCGGTCGCGGCGATGACGGCGTCGGCGGCGTCGAAATCCCGAACACGACCAAGGCGAAGCAGGTTCTCAACGAAGAGATCATTCGTCGCCAGCGTCCCGGCCAGACTGTCAACGACATCGTGAACCTGGTTCCCGGCGTCAGCTTCCAGAACAACGATCCCTGGGGTTCTTCGGGCGGTGGCTTCACCATCCGCGGTTTCAGCTCCGACCGCGTTTCGCAGACCCTCGACGGCCTGCCGCTGAACGATTCGGGCAACTACGCTCTCTACACCAACCAGCAGGTCGATCCTGAAGTTCTGGAATCGGTCAACGTCAACCTCGGCACCACCGACGTCGACAGCCCGACTGCTTCGGCAACCGGTGGTACGATCAACATCCGTACACGTGAGCCTGGCGATGACGCCGGCATCGTAGCAACCATGACCTTCGGTGACGTGCTTGCAGAAGGCGCTGAAGACACCGTCTACACCCGCGGCTTCATCATGTTCGACAGCGGCGACATCACGGGCATGGGCACGAAGATGTTCGGCTCGGTCAGCTACACGACCTACGGCGTGCCGTACAACCCGTATGGCCGCATCAACAAGACGCAGTTCAACGGCCGTGTATGGCAGGACCTCGGTTCGAATGGCGATTTCATCGCTGTTTCGGGTCACTTCAACCAGAACCGCAACAACTTTGCCGGTTCGGAAAGCCTCGAAAACCTTCTCCCGCTCGCACAGGACGGCGAAGTCGAAGTTGACGGCGTAGTTTACAACGATCGCGAAGGTCGCTTCCAGATCTACGAAACCAACGGCGAATTTCCTTGCCGAGTCGATCCACGTACGACGTTCTTCGGTCAGGGCAGCCCAGGCGACAGTGTTGACTACAGCGACCGTGACGGTTGTGGCGCAGCATTCTACCGTCGCTACAACCCGTCCGACACGGGCAACATTCGCGGCGCATCGCGCTTTACACTTGGCGACAAGCTGACTTTCACCTTCGACCCGAGCTACCAGTACGTCAAAGCAAACGGCGGCGGTCCCGACGATCTTCGTGAATCGTTCTTCAGCGTGAATGGCGGCAATTACACCGGCGCGTTCAACGGCGGCTACTACTTCGGCCGCGATCTGAACAACGATGGCGATCTCGACGATGAAATCGCAGGTAACGATCCCAGCCAGACGATTACAAACCGTTACGGCGTGATCACCAACCTGATCTATGACATTGCTGACGATCACCGCGTCCGCCTGACCTACACGTATGACCGTGCGCGTCACCGTCAGACCGGTCAGATCACTGCGATGCTCGGCAACGGCGAACCGTTCAATGTCTTCGCAATCGATGCTCCGCTGCTCGATGTCTACGGCAATGAGGTCAACAAGCGTGACCGCCTTTCCTATGCCATCCTGCACCAGGTATCGGGTGAATATGTCGGCCGCTTCGGCGACCTGACCGCGAAGCTCGCTCTGCGCGCTCCGTTCTTCACTCGCGAACTGAACCAGAACTGCTTCACGACTTCGGCTGGCGGCTTCGTCGACTGTCCGAACCCGGGTGCGGATCTGTCGAACTATGTCGATGCATCGTTCAACGACGATCACGCTGCACCGCAGTCGCGTGAATACAAGTACGACAAGCTGCTGCCGAACGTTGGTTTCACCTACGATCTGACCGCTGAAATGTCGGTGTTCGCAAACTATGCGAAGGGCCTCTCGGTCCCCGGTACCGACCCGCTGTACGATTCGCTCTACTTCGCGGACAATGAACTGGCCCGTCCGGTTCCTGAAACCACCGACAGCTTCGACCTCGGCATGCGTTTCCAGAACGGTGACATCGAAGCTCAGCTCGGCGCGTACTACACCAAGTACAAGAACCGTCTGGCAGTTGCGTTCGATCCTGAAGCCAACGACGGCGAAGGTGAATACGTCTTCCGTAACCTCGGCGATGTCGACAAGTGGGGCCTAGATGGCTCGATCGCATGGCGTCCGACCCGCACTTCGCTGCTCTATGTTTTCGGTTCGTATAACGACTCGGAAATCGCTGACGACGTTCTCGGCGGTGTCTGTGAACTGAGCCGCGGCAATGTCGTTGACACGCGTTACGGCTGTACTGCTGACAATCTCGGTACGGATTACTTCCTGCCGACTGGTGGCAAGTCAGAGTCGGGCACTCCCCAGTACTCGTTCGGAGCTCGCGGCCAGCTCTCGTTTGGCGACCTCGAGTTGGGTGCACAGGTCAAGCACACTGGCCCGCGCTTCATCTCGGACATTAACGTTCAGCTCGACGACGACGGCAGCATCATCGACGATAGCTTCCAGGCTCCGTCCTACACGACCGTCGACCTCGACGCTCGTTTCGTGATCGGTGAATTCGCGACAGGCGGTGACGCAGCTATCCAGCTCAACTTCACGAACATCTTCGATGAATATTACATCGGCTTCTTCGGCGGTTCGCTGGACGACTTCGGCTTCGCTCAGATCGGCGCTCCGCGCGCTGGCAGCATCTCGCTGATCATCGGTTACTAAGCCCGATCAGACAGTGACAAGAAGAGGGCGGCTCCCACGCGGGGGCCGCCCTTTTTGTTTGTCCAATGCGCGGCAGTCAGGCCGCCGCGAGCAGTTCTTCGGCCAGCTTGCGCCGAACCTCAGCCTCGACCCCGGATCGCAATGCACGCTCGAGCGCAGCGGCCTTTTCGCCGAGTTCTTCTTCCCCGAACATTCCGGCAGTGCCTGCAAGCTTGTGAACAGTGCGGGCGAGATCCTCGATGCGCACGCCTTCGAGTTTGTCCTGCTGTACGGCAATCGTGACCGCACCGATCGCTTCCGCCCTGCGGCTATTCCAAAGTTCGATCATCTGGGGGGAATGGCGCCCCTCGCTCCGGGTCCGGGCTGGTTTGGTCAAACCGCTTGTCTGACCCGACACGATGGTCACCGGCAGCCAGCGCGCCAGCACCGCGGCCAGTGCCTCGAACACCAATGGTTTGGCGAGGTGGCCCTGCATCCCTGCATCCCGGGCCGCGGCGATGTCTTCGGGAAACGCGTTTGCCGTGAGCGCGATGATTGGCAAGGCACTGGCCGAAAGTCCGCCGCGTCTGATTGCCTGCGATGCCGCATAGCCGTCGCAGCCTGGCATCTGGATATCCATCAGGACAAGGTCGAAGGGCTGCCCATTCGCGGCGCCCTCAAGGGCTGCGCTGATAGCCTGCGTGCCGTCATGGACTATGGTGACTTCCTGGCCGAGCTCTTCGAGCATCGCGGTTACGAGCAACCGGTTCACGTCGTGGTCTTCTGCCAAAAGGACGCGCGCTGATGGCGGCGGTGCTGCTGGCTGACTGGCCCGCCGGTCCAAGGGGCCGCCATCCGGGTCGCGGTGGAGCACTTCTTCCAGCGGTATACGAAGCGAGAAACGCGAGCCGACGCCCGGCATGGAATCTACAGTCAGTTTGCCGCCGAGAAGTTCGGCTAGCTGCCGCGAGATGGACAGACCCAAACCCGTTCCCCCGAACCGCCGCGTGGTGCTCGCTTCTTCCTGAATGAATGGATCGAAGATGTGCTCGATACGGTCCGGATCGATACCGATACCGCTATCCTCGACGGAAATCGCAAGCTGCTCATTCTCGCGCATTACCGAAATTTCCACTTGCCCATGTTCGGTGAATTTGACCGCATTACCGATCAGGTTGAGCAGGATTTGCCGCAGGCGAAGAGGATCACTTAGGATCCTTTCAGGAACGTCGGATGCGCAAGTCAGCGCCAGGCCGACGCCCTTGCGCTCGGCCCCCGCCATGTGAAGCCTGACGCAATCTTCGGCCAAGCGCGGCAGTTCGAATGATTCCTCGCTGATCACCAACTGACCGGATTCGATTTTCGAGATGTCCAGAATGTCGTTGAGGAGCATCATCATCGAATGTCCCGATCGAGAGATGAGCTCGGCATAGCGCGCAGCTTCGGGGTCGAGGTCCATCCTCGCGAGGAGGTCGGCGAAGCCCAGCACGCCGTTCATGGGTGTGCGGATTTCGTGGCTCATGTTGGCCAGGAATTGCGCCTTTGCGCGGGCTGCATTTTCGGCGTGATTCGTGGCGGATTTCAACTTGCGTTCGAGCATTACCCTGTTCGTCACATCACGCGCGGAAACCACGATCCCTTCTCGGTCCCCGGTCACCGTATCGAAGGCCAGTGCGCAGTCGGCTTCAATGTAGACCGGTCTGCCCTCGCTATCATCAAGGAACCGGCGATAGGTAAACCGCTCGCTCTGGCTCTTTCCTGACAGCAAGCGGTCTTCGCATGAGGCGATGGCTTCGCGCGATTCCGGGTGCACGCGTTCCCCGGTCGTCATGCCGATAAGGTCCGATGGATCGCAGCCAAGCACGCGCTCGACCGAGGGCGAGGCGTAGGTGCACACGCCGTGGAGATCGTAGCGCAACACAGCGTCGGTAATATTCTCCGCGAGGAGCGCGAACTGCTTCTTTGCCATGCTCACTTCACGCGCCATCCTGTCGCGGGTCGAAAGGATGGCTGCTACGGGCAGGCCGACCAGCATCGACGAAGCCAGGAACGCTTCCAGAACCAGCAATTGTTCGTCAGTCGGGAGGGGATTAAGATTGACCGGGCCGAAGCCCATCTGAGTGCACACAAGTGCGATGATGGCGACCTTCAGAACCGAAAATGCCGTCCCCAAAGTACCAAGCCGGAATGCATGGCAAACGACCAGCGGCGGGATCAGGAATAGAAACGGATAATCGTTCTGCAGGAACACGAAGAGGACGGTTGCTGTACCCGCCACCGTGAGCACCGCCCATTCGAAAAGCCTTCGCTTCTTGGGCAGGCGAGGGGCAGCCAAGGCGTCCCAGAAGACAAGCATACTCGGAGCGAGGATAACCATCGACAACGAATCCGACACGGCCCAGTTCAGCACGCCTTGAAGGGTAGCGCCGGCGGTGTGCAAGGCGAGCGAGGCGATCGTGGCCGAGGCAAGTGGTGCAACCAATCCGGCACTCAGGAAGAATTGCAGCAGATCGCGCGACTCCTCCATCCGTGGGCGAGGACCGGCAAATTTACGGACGAGAAACACCGCCAGCGCAATTTCGGTGAGGTTTGCGACCGAAAGAATTATCCCGGTCACAGCAGCATCGCCAACTGCCAGATTGGCAGTGAGATTGCCCGCGAAAAGTCCCGCCAGCAGCACCCATTCGCGCTGGATACTTATGCGCAGCATGGCCGCGACAGCAATTGCATTGGGCAGCCAGACAACCGCGATGCGCCCAGCACCGCGCGTCAGTTCAATGCTGAGGTAGGCGAGGATCCCAAACGCTGCGAAACCCGTCACAGCGGCTAAAAGGCTGCGCTTGTCCGGGAGTGCATTGGCCCAATTTCCAGAGGGCATTGCAGGCAGCAATCGGGTTGCCATTCGTCGTCGTCCTTTGTTTGGTCCTTTGGGGACTTTCACTCGGGCCTTGGAACGCTGGCATCGCTTGCGTAGTTTGACTGCAATGATGGCAAGTAATTCCAACTTCAGCACAACCAAACGGCGGCCCAATGGCTGGGTTATCGCCCTTATCCTGTTGATTCACACCGGGATGTTCTACGTATTGATACGTGGTTTGGCGCCCAGTGTGGTCGCCTCGGTCGAACGGGAGGTCGTGTCTGCCTTCACCGTGACCGTCACTACGCCGGAGGAGGAAGCCCCGGAAGTCGAACCGCAGCCCGATGAAGGTGCTCAGGGCGATCCGGGACGAGAAGCCGTCCCGCAGCCGGTCACTGCACCCACCCCTCGTCAGCAAATTCGCGAGGACAGGCCAGTGCCGCGTGCCGCGTCGACTGGCACGGCGACCGATTCAGGTGCAACCGAGGCGGGCAGCGGAACCGGGGCGGCAGGTAGCGGCGTTGGAACTGGCGCGGGTCTGGGCGGATCTGGGCAGGGGGGCGTAGCTGCCACCAAGCCTGTACTGGTCCGTGCAATTACTGATGCTCGCGCCTTTCCAGTGCCGCCCGGCGGGCGCGAGGCGCGCATCGGGAAGTCGGTGATCGTGAAACTTTCGGTATCGGCGGAAGGGCGTGCGACAAGCTGTTCGGTCTATCGTGCCAGCCCGTTCCCCGAAACGGACAGGACTGTCTGCCAATTGGCGCTGGAACAATTGCGGTTCGAGCCGGCCCGCAACGCCTCGGGCGAACCCGTATCGGCGCCGTTCTATTACCAACAGCGCTTCTTCAACTGATCCGCTGCGTCAGGTGTTCTTCTGTTTGGCGTATGCGGCGAGTAATCCGGTGAGTTCGTCTCTGCCATAAGGCTTGGTAAGCAAGCCGGACGCGCCCAGAACTTCGGCACGGTCTTTCATCTCGCCATATCCGGTTGCGAGCCAGAAGGGGATGCCGCGTTTGGCAAGAGCCTCGGCCACTCCTTCGCTATTCTCGCTGCCCAAATTGTAGTCGAGAATTGCGGCATCGGGCGTCTTGTTTGCCAGGATTTCGATGGCGCCCTGAACCGTGCTTTCGACCAGGACGGTCGTCACACCCAGCTCTTTCAGGCAATCTTCCGTGTCGAGGGCGATCAACATGCTGTCTTCGACAAGAAGGACGGTCTTGGGCGGTTCGCTTGTCATAGTAGGCTGGATGTCTTTTTCCTTTTGCACCTGCTCGTTCACTGTCGCGCGAGTTTCGCCCCAGCTGACATATTTGGCTGGAATGCACCAGCGCGCCTCGACACCGCTCAATTCGAACCGCACCTCGGCTTCGCCGTTCAACTCGAACGGAATGGAACGCTCCACGATGGTGGATCCGAAACCGCGACGTTCGGGGGCCTGAACAGGCGGACCGCCGATTTCCTTCCAGCTCAATTCCAGCGCCCCATCGGAAGCCTTTTCGATGCCGATCTTCAGAACGCCGGAGCCGTCGGATAGCGCGCCGTATTTGGCAGAATTCGTGATCATCTCGTGGATGACCAAGGCCAGCACGGTGTAGGCTTCGGGATTGATCAGGGCTTCGGGCCCGGAGACCAGGACCCGATCGGTCTTGCCTGCAAGATAGGCATCGGCCTCCGAGTTGATCAGCTCGCTCAGCGGAGCGGATGACCAATTGCCCTTGGTGATGTTGTCATGGGCCAGGGAAAGCGCAGAGATGCGGCCGCCGACGATTTCCGAAAAATCATCGATCGAGACAGCTTCGCCGCGCGACTGGTTGATCAATCCGCGGATGAGGTTGAGAATATTGCGCACGCGGTGATTGAGTTCTGCAATCAACAATTCCTGCTGCTGCTGCGCCCGGGCGCGCTCTTTCGCCTGTTCGTCGGTCAGTCGCAAGATGACCTCCAGCAGCGAACTTCTGAGGCTCTCTGCCAGCTTCTGCTCGGGATGTGACCATTCCCGCGACCGGCCGCGCATGGTCTCTTCCCACGCACCAAAACTCTTGCGCGGGCTGATACGGTTTCCATTGGAGCTATCGGGTTGCAGTTTCCCGGGTTTCCCGGCCCAGGTCACGTTCTGCAATTCTTCGCGCCGCCACAGGATGAAATAGTCGCGGGGCCTGCGTGAAATGGAGAGGATGATTGCACCGGCGACGCGCGCGGGAAACGACCCGGCGCCTGGAAATTTTTCGGCCAGATTGTCAGTAATGATCAACCTGCCGTCAGCCGAGGCATTCAATTGCGGCAGGATCGACAGGAATTCTTCTTCCGTCGGGGCATGGCCCTTGGCGTTGTAAGAACCATCAATGAAGATGCTGATCCCGTCGATATCGATCGCCCTGGAAATGATCGGATCGAGGCTGGGCAGCGACTGGGAAAGAGCCGCGCCGTCTGCGAAACTGCGGATCAGGCGATCGTGCAGTTCGCGGCTGGCCTCGACGCGTTTCGCTACCTTGCGGTTCCCCAGGCGTTCGATGACAAGCGACACAAGTTCGGAAAACAGTTCCGCAACGGTACGCAGACCATAGGACAACGATCGCGCCTCGTGGTGATGGCATGCGAACATGCCCCATAGCTTTCCATCGATGACGATCGAAATCGCGAGTGATGCGCCGACACCCATGTTGCGCATGTATTCGACATGCATTTGCGAATGGGCGCGCAGCGTGGACATGCTCATATCGAGCGGCACGCCGTCCGCGCCGATGGCCGGCTCAACCGGTATCGAAGGAGCCGACATGTCGGCAATTATACGGAACCGGTTCCTGACGAAAAGCGCGCGTGCCTGCTGCGGAATATCAGCTTGGGGATAGCGCAGATCGAGATAGGTCTCGAGATCGTCGCGCTTGGCCTCGGCGATGACCTGCCCACTTTCGTCCGGGAGGAAGCGGTAGAACATGACCCGGTCATAACCGAGCATATCGCGCAGGAAGTGGCAGGCCTCGTCGCCAAGAGAGCGATAGGAATCGTGCTGTTCCAGCTTGCTTACGACGGGACGGATAATGCGTAATCCGCGATCGATTGCCTCGACCTCGTGCGGCTCGATCTCGATTACCAGCAAGTTGTTGCTCTGGTGGACGGCGCAATCGAAAAGATTGCCGTCACCGCGAAGATCGACACCGAACAGGCGCTCTACCGTATCGGCTGCAAACAGGGACGAAGTGGCCCGCCGCAGTTCTGCGATCGCATCTGACGAAAAGTAATCCGCCAGCGGGTCACCAATTTCGGGATCGCAGGAGTCGCCTATAATCTCCGCGATGTTCCTTGATCGATGAGCGACATTCCAGTCATTCGTTACAGCGATCAACGCGCCGAAATCCTGGATGGCGGAGATGTGGTGAATGGCCTCGCGATCGCACTCGGTCAGCTCGATGTCTTTCGTGTGAATGTTCACGCAGCCAGGCTTTCAGGAAGCGCGGCAAAAGCGCGCTCGAAAAGGGAGAAACAATTGGCGGCGCCGGACAATAAATCACGCTGCGACCGCGCGTCACGCGGTTCCTCCAGTGCTACGAGGACGTCCTTGAAATAGGCGGGCATTCGCGGATCGGACAGGAAACGTTCCGCCCCTGAAAGGCCGGCCTTCTGCCGCTGCAGGAGCATGGCCCTGTTGCCAAGCGAGGAGCCTGCAATCACCCACGCCGCGCCAAGCGCTTCGCAGGAAGAGGCGAAAGTCAGCACCATTCCCGCAGGCTGTAGCTGCGCCCCAAGTTCTTCCAGATCTGTTCGGATCAAAGGGCCTTGAACAGGAGGACGCAGAAGATGAGTGGGAGCGGTGTGCCGGAATGCGGACTCGGCCGCCAGCCGCGCACGGCCTTGAGCCTGAAGAAATGCTATATACGTCGCGCGCGAGACCACTGGCAGGCCAGATGCCAACTGATCGAGCCGATCATGCGCTTCGCGCGTTGTTTTCCGTAATTCGTTTCGCATACAACCCCCGCGGTACGAATCCGGACCTTAAGGTCGACCGAACAGCCCGCTAAAATTTGCACCGGAGGCCAATTGGCGGTCCGATAGACAAATCAAGCGATCAGAATCGCAAACCGTTCCCGAACCATCAAAAGTTAGAAACGTCAGGCTTTGGGGGCGCTGAGGAGCTTCTCACCCTTGCTGCGAATGGCAGATTTGATCATTGGTTCCACGAAGGAAAGTGCAGCCGGAAGGTCCACCTCGAATACCACTTGCGTGTCTTCGATCAGCACGCGGGATTGAAGTGTCTGGCCCATCGTCACCACTCCGACCGACATCGTGTCCTCGTCGGGCCAGGCAACCTGGACGTCGGCTGCTCCGCCAGGCACCGCATCGCTGATCTCGTGACTGCGGCTGCGGAGACGGTGGCGTACCTCATCCTTGGTGAGGTTGTGTTTTATCGGAACGCGCATCAGCTCTTGTGCTCCAGTTGCGGGCTGGTTTCAGCGCCTTCGCCGAACTTGTAATCGAGATAGCGGTGCTTGATCGCCAGATCGTCGAGCGAACCTTCGGCAAGCTGGCGCGTAATCGAATCGATCTCGCCGCTGATCTTGGACAGGCTGCCAGTCAGCTGTTCGTCCGGTGTTGCTCCGGCGCGCTTTTCGGTCCGCATATGGGCGGGGATGCGCTGATAGCTGTCGATCATCTCGGGCAATTGCTCACCCACCAGGCTGCGCACTTCGCGGGCCTTGGGGTGGTTCTGGTCCAGTCCCTGAAGCTGCAGTCCGAGCGCATCGAGCTGGACCCCCATGTCTCCGACAATTTTGGCCGCGGGTGGGGGAAGTGCAGGGCGCTGGTGTTCCAGCCACAATTCCGTGCGGCTGACCATCTGCTGGACATTGCCCTTGTTTATGTCGGTTCGAGTGGGGACCTTGATCTTCTGGCTCATCACGCCGCCGAAAAGCAGCACCATCACCATGAAGGTGATCATGACGCCCCAAAATCCGATGCCGTTCAGGATTGCGCCTGCGAGGCCGGCTGCAATCAGTATGCCCACGAAACCGATGGCAAGCTGAACCAGCTTCTTGGTGAAATGCTTCGACTTGAGGCCTGCGGAGCCCTTGCCAATTGAAGCATCCCGCCGGTGGCGGCCACCATCGCGATTGTCGTCGCGGACAATGCGCGCTTCCTGCAGGATCCGGTCGCTTTCTTTGGTCAGGTCACTCACCGCAAAGCCTCCGTTAGCCTTCTATGCTCAGCAGGCCGGATTCGGCTACCTGCTTCTGCGCCTGGGACTGGCCTTCAGCACGGGCGATATAGCCTTTCGACTTTTCGACTTCGCTGGTCAGCAGGGTCACGGTCTGCTTCATGCTGTCGAGCGCGCGGACCTTGAATTCGTCGACTTCATCCATGGTATCGTAGATGTTCTGGAAGGCGCGCTGGAGCGTTTCTAGCGGAATGGTGCTGGCTGCTGCCTGTTCGTGGATCTTACCGGTCTGTTCGCGGAGCAGGGTGCTGGTGGAATCGATGATCCCGGCCGTAGTTTCGTTGAGCGCAGTGATCTGGCCGAGCACGAGACGCTGGTTGGTCATGGCTTCTGCCACGGTCACGGCAGTACGCAGTGCACCCACTGTAGTGGTGCTGGCGCGATCAACGCCCTTCACCAGCTCGACATTGTTCTTCTTGACCAGGTCGAGGGCAAGGTAGCCCTGGACACTGACTGCCATCTGGGTCAGCAAATCCTGCGTGCGCTGGCGGACATAGAACAGCGCCGTTTCGCGGACTGCCTTGGCCTTCGCCGGATCGGTGGCGTCGAGCTCTACGGCTTTTTCTTCCAGCTTGCCGTCGAGCGTGTTGGAAATGTGGATCATCTGTTCCAGATTTCCCATCGCTTCCCACAGCTTCTGGCGCTCGACGTCGATCGCGGCATTATCCATGATCAGTTCGTCCTTGCCGCTGGCAAGATTCGAAAGGATCGACTGAATGTGGGTCTGCGCGCTTTGATAGCTGCGGAAGTAATTCGTCAGCTTGTTTCCGAATGGAATGATGCCGAGGATCTTGCGCGTGCCCGACAGTTTGCCGCGCTTGCCTGGGTCGAGTTCTTCCACAACGCGGCGTAGTTCGGACAGGTTGGCGCCAACGCCTTCGTCCTTGTCCATTGCGCGGACCGGACGATCGAGGAAGCGGTTCGACATTCCTGCCGCTGCCATGATTTCCTTGCGGCCCATATTGGTCAACTGATCGACCTTCTTGCCGAACTCGGGCGAATTCGCGTCTTGGCTGATCAGGTCCATGACGAATCCGTCGACCTTGGTTTCGAGCTTGCTCTTCACTTCTTCCGATACGGGCACGAGACCGGCGGCCTTTTCAGGCGCGACGGCCGGCACCGGATCGGGCGGCGTCAGATCGAATTCAGGCGGAGCCATAGTCGCCGTGGCGGCGGGCTTGGCGTCGGACGGTGCGGCGGCAGCCTGGGGCTTTTCGTCACTCATGGAATTCAGCAGACCTCCCGGAAAATTTCTCTTCTGTATTAGGTCTCTATAACACGAGTTTCAAGATGCCATCACACGCTGGCGACCGAAATCCTTTGGATTGGGCAGCTTGTGGCGGTCTCAGGCCGCCAGATCAAGCGGCTGGATCTCGCCGGAAAGGTAAAGCCGCTTCGCCTTGGCGCGGCTGAGCTTGCCCGAGCTGGTGCGCGGCAATGTGCGCGGCGGCACGAGTTCAACTACACAGCTCATGCCGGTAACGCCGCGGACCTTGTCGGCGATCTGGTCGCGCAGTTTGACCCGCTCTTCAGGTTCGGAAACGCGGCAATGTACCAGAACGGCGGGTGCTTCCTCGCCATTTTCCATATCAACCGAAAATGCGGCGATGTCGCCGTGGTTGAAGCCGGGCAATTGCTCAACCGCCCACTCGATATCCTGCGGCCAGAGGTTCTTGCCGTTGATGATGATCATGTCCTTGGCCCGGCCGACGATGAACAGATAACCGTCAGCCTGATAACCCATGTCGCCTGTATCGAGCCAGCCGTCGACGAGGCATTCCTCGGTGGCTTCCTCGTTGCGGAAATAAGAGTGCATGACGCTGGTACCACGGCACCAGACCTTGCCGATTTGATGGTCCGCCCTGATGCTTCCATCCTCGGCGCGAATTTCGACTTCCATGCCGGGCAGCGCCTTGCCGCAATTCACGATGGCGCGGTAGCGGGCAGGGTGCGACAGGTCACGCGGACGGCCCGAGAGACGCTCTTCCTCGACCAGTTCGACACGGATACCTTCTCGCGGCGGCATGACGGTCACGGCGAGCGTCGCCTCGGCAAGCCCATAGCTGGGGGTGAATGCGCTTGCATCGAAACCGGCCTGCGCGAACGCGTTCACGAAGCTCTGCATGACATCGGGGCGGATCATGTCTGCGCCGTTACCTGCGGTGCGCCAGCGCGACAGGTCGAAGCGTTCGTCGACATGGCTTTGACTGGAAATACGCCGCGCGCAAATATCATAACCGAAGGTGGGGGAATAGCTGAGCGTATTGCCCTTGTTGCGGCTGATGAGATCGAGCCATGCCAGCGGGCGGCGGGCGAAATGTTCGGTCTTGAGATAATCTACCGAAGCCTGGTTGGCGATCGGTGACAGCAGGCATCCGACAAGGCCCATATCGTGATACCACGGCAGCCAGCTGACGACGCGATCATTCTCGCCAAGGTCGACGCCGGTCGAATGGCCGAACAGATTATGCAGCAGCGCCTTGTGCGTTACCGCAACGCCGGTGGGGAAGCGGGTCGATCCGCTCGAATACTGGAGATAGCAGATGTCATCCGGCTGCGCTTCGGGCAGCTCGCATTCGGGGTCGGGACGCTGGGCGAAATCTTCCCAGCTCTGGCCTTCGCACCCTTGCCGCTCGGCAGCTGCCTGGGCCATCTCCTCGATTTCAGCAGGATAGATCAGGATCTTGGGATCGCTGCTCTGCAACTGAACGGAAAGCTGGTCGATATAACCTTCCTTGCCGCCGAATCCGGTGGGCAAAGGCAAAGGCACGGGCCAGGCGCCGACATAGGTGCAGGCGCAAAACAGCGCCGCAAATTCGGGGCAGGTTTCCGCGATCAGGGCGACACGATCTTCCTTGCCGATTCCGGCAGCGGCCATCTGGCGCGCGAGTTTCAGCGCATCGCTGCGCATTTCGCTGAACGGGTAGGGGCGAACAAGGTCGCCGCGCATATCATGAAAATTGAGGCCCTTCTGGCTCTGCGCGGCGTAGTCGACGGCCTCGTTGAAGGTGTCGAAATCGGCCCTGCGCCTAGGAAGGTCGCAATCGTTGGGTGTCGGCGTCAATATGGCGTCGGTCATTGTTTTTAGCGATTCCCGTGAAATATCAGCGCCTTGCGGCATTTCTCATGATCCTCTTGAACCGCGATCCCGGCTGCGGCCTCATATCGAGCTTTCCCATTCGATAAGGAGTGTGGCACGAATATGGCCGATGGTTGAAACTAACGCAACATCGAGGCGCACCCGTCGCAAGCCAAAGCCGCTCGACCGCACCAGGCTGAGGGACTTTGCGCTATCCTATGTGGCGCGTTTCGCAACCAGTGCGGGCAAGCTGGAAGCTTACCTGAGACGCAAGCTGCGCGAGCGCGGTTGGGAAGACGAGGGCGAGCCGGAAATCGATGATCTGGTCGCTGATTTCGTCGACAAGGGTTATGTCGATGATCGCGGCTTCGGAAAAATGAAAGCGGGCGGCTTGCTGGCGCGCGGCTACGGCGCAAGGCGAGTGGACGAAACCCTGCGCGCGGCTGGGCTCGAGGAGGGGCTTCGCAGCGAACTGGCACCGGGTGAACGCGAAGCGCGAATGGCCGCATTGGCGCTGGCCAAACGGAGGCGGCTTGGGCCGTTTGGCAGCGCGCCAGAAGACGAGCCGGTGGAAAGCCGCCACAAGCGGCGCGAAAAGCAGCTTGCGGCAATGGTTCGAGCGGGCCACACGTTTGCTCACGCTCAGACCATTCTTTCCGCTCCTGACGAGGCAGCGCTGGATGAGTGGCTGGAAGAAGCCGATCTTTGGGATTGATGGGATGATTCTCGACTACATGAAAAAATACGCGCGCTTCCATATGGCACCGATGGCACTCCTGCTGGCAGCCTGCGCTCCGGCGGGCACAGCCGAGGAAACGACGAGTGTGCCTGCCCAGCAGGCGGACGCGACGCATCCGGTTTCCGGCCTCGAGATCATTCCGGTAACCGTGCGCAGCGGCGACACGGTGCACACTTTTCGTGCAGAACTTGCCGATACGAAAGAGGCACAGGGCCGCGGCCTGATGTTCCGCACCGAACTGGCCGACAACGAAGCGATGATTTTCCCTAGCGAGCCGCAAACGGCGCGCAGTTTCTGGATGAAGAACACGCCGCTGCCGCTCGATATCATTTTCATCGGGACCGACGGACGCATCCTGAACATCGCGGCCATGACCGAGCCCTATTCGCTCGAATCGGTTTATTCGGTCGGCATCACCAGCGGCGTTCTGGAAGTGCGCGGCGGGCTGTCCGAAGAACTCGGCATGGAGCCGGGGGATCTGGTCGAGTGGTGATGATGATTTCTGACATCGTCGTGCTTGGCGCGCGCGCGGGAATCCGCTAGGCGCGCGGCCTATGAACCCTCTGGCAAAGATCTTCACCTGGTGGAACGGTGCCACCATCGGCACAATGCTGTGGTCCTCGCGCAATGGCGAGCATGTCGGCACCGACGCGCAAGGCAATGCGTATTATCGCTCGAAAAAGCGCGGCGAAGGCCAGCGCGAACGTCGCTGGGTCATCTATGAAGGTGCCAACGACGCGAGCCGCGTGCCTGCCGAATGGCACGGCTGGCTGCACGGCGCGGGCGTCGATGTGCCGGAAAGCTATCTTCCCGCAGCGCGCATCTGGGAAGCCGACTATACGCCCAATGCCACCGGCACGCAGACCGCTTACCGGCCGCAGGGCGCGCTCGAGCGCGGCGGCAAACGTGCCAGCGCGGCTGGCGACTATGAAGCCTGGTCGCCGGACGCCTGATCATGGTCCGTGCCGGCGCGCTTCTCTGCAGCCTGCTCTTGGTAGGTGCCTGTTCGCAGGACCCGCCCGAGCCCGAACCAGTCAACACGGAAATCCCGGAAGAATTGCAGCGGGTCCAGTTGCCCGAAATCGCTGCAGCGGAAGCCGGCATAGGCACGCCGCTCGAAGAACGCGTGGCCACCATCGGCCTGCTCAACAAGCGCAATAACGAAACTCAGGATCTGGAACTCAGCCCCGGCCAGCAGCAGCGCGTGGGCGATGTTATCATCCGCCTCGCTTCATGCGAGCGGACAGCGCCGTGGGAAATGCCCCAGGAAACCGGCGCATTCGTGCAGGTACTGGTGCGTGAACGCGGCACCCAGAACGATTTCCGCCGGGTATTTTCCGGCTGGCTGTTTAAGAATTCGCCCAGCCTGAATGTCGTCGAACACCCGATCTACGATGTGTGGATCAAGGACTGCGCGATGGAGTTTCCAGGCGAAGAGTGAGCATTGGCCGCAGCAAAAGCCTGCGGCAGGCTCCCTTGCGGTTCACCGCGCGCAACCCGGAGCTTGGCCAGATATTCCGATTGCGGAATGGCGATGGCACCCATCGACGCAAGGTGATCAGTCATGAACTGGCAGTCCAGCAATTCGTAACCTGCATCGCGCATGGCCGCCACGAGCCATGCAAGCGCCACCTTGCTGGCATTGTCCGTGCGGCTGAACATGCTTTCCCCGCAGAAAACCTTGTCGAATGCGACACCGTAAAGGCCGCCAACCAGTTCGCCTTCCAGCCAGACCTCGACCGAATGAGCGTTACCGGACTGTTGAAGCGCGATGTAGCTCGATTCGATCTGGTGACTGATCCAGCTCTCCGCGTGTTCTTCACGTGGCTCCGCGCAGGCGGCGATGACCGCCGGAAAATCCTTGTCGCAAGTCACTTCGAATCGGTCTTGGCGCAATACCTTGCGAAGGGTGCGCGATGCGCGAAATTCGCCGAGCGGGATGATGGCACGCTCGCGCGGCTCTACCCAATACACCTCGCGGTCATCACGGTGGTCCGCCATGGGGAACACGCCGCTGCGATAAGCGTGGAGCAGAAGTTCCACCGGGATCGTCTCTGGTACAGGTGCGTGCATGGTGCTGGCACCTTAGCAGTTTGCGATTCCATGCGATACGCATCTTGCCAGCATCGCCAACACCGACTAATGCGCCCGCTCGGCTGCAGGGGTGTAGCTCAGCTGGTAGAGCATCGGTCTCCAAAACCGAGGGCCACGGGTTCGAATCCTGTCACCCCTGCCATTTCCTCTTCAATGGCTTGTCGATAACGCATCAGCCCCCTATCGGGCCAAGCATGACAGAAGAAGAAAAGCAAAAGCGCGAACTTGCCGATCGCAAGTTCTATCCGGCAGAACAAGAAGCAAGGTTCGAGAAAAAGAGCCTCGCACAGCAGACGCCGCAGACCGAACACCCATCCTATAAATTGGCATTTCAGGACAAGGACTTCCTCCTGCGCGAGGAGCTGCGACCTGTTCGCTTCCAACTTGAGCTGCTGAAACCTGAAATGATCCTCGACGAGGCCAATGTCGGCTCGACGCTGGTCATGTACGGAAGCGCTCGCATTCCGCCCCCGGAAGCGGCCGAAACTGCCCTCGAAGGCGCGAAGAAACTGCCGGAATACGAACGCAAGGTCGTGGAAAACCTTGTCGCCAAGAGCAAATATTACGGCGAGGCGCAAAAGCTGGCAAAGCTTGCTAGCGAAAAATCGGTCATCGAAAACGGCAAGCGCCAGTTCGTCGTCTGCTCAGGCGGCGGCCCTTCGATCATGGAAGCAGCGAACCGCGGAGCCAGCGAGGCCGGGGCAGAATCGATCGGTCTCAACATCATCCTGCCTCATGAGCAGGCACCCAATTCCTATGTGACACCCTATCTGTCGCTGAACTTCCATTACTTTGCCCTGCGCAAGATGCATTTCCTTCTGCGCGCCCGCGCAGTTGCAGTCTTTCCCGGCGGATTTGGAACGTTCGACGAATTCTTCGAGCTGCTCACATTGATCCAGACTGGAAAGATGAAGCCGATTCCCATCCTGCTGTTCGGCAAGGATTTCTGGACCCGGGTCGTCAACTTCGAAGCAATTGCCGAAGAAGGCACGATTTCGAAGAAGGATCTCGAACTGTTCCACTGGTGCGAAACGGCCGAAGACGCGTGGGATTACCTGTGCGACTTTTACGACCTGGGCTGCCGGTCTTCTTCAGACTAATTTGCGCACTGCCTGGTGTCCGAGTGGGCCCGAGCCTTCGCCGAAGCCGGGCGCATTTTCGATCGCTGCGTAAACAAAGCCGCGTGCCAGCCTGATCGCGTGAGTGGTCGGCTGGCCATAGGCAAGAAACGTCGCCAGCGCTGCTGACAGGGTGCATCCTGTGCCGTGCGTGTGCCGCGTATCGATACGGTGGTGGCCGAAGCTGGCGATCTTGCCGGTAGAGGAAACGACCCGGTCGAGGACGTCGTCGCCTTCGGAGTGGCCGCCCTTGGCAAGGACAATGGTGTCGTGCTTTTCAGCCAATTGCTGTGCTGCGCCAAAGACGTCGTCGTCTTCAATGGTGTCGCGGCCCGTCAGGGCGGCGAGTTCGGGCAGGTTGGGTGTGACGATGGTCGCAATTTCCATCAGCGAACCAAACGCCGCAATGGTTGCCTCGCTCGCAAGTTCCGATCCGCTGGTCGCGGCCATAACCGGATCGAAAATGATGGGGCCTGAAAACGTATCGAGCCGCTCTGCCAGCAACATGGCGATCTGAGGCGAGCCCAGCATCCCTATCTTGATGGCGTCGGCGCCGATGTCGTCGAGGCAGCTATCGACCTGATCCATGACGAGATCAGGGTGCATCACCTCGACGCCTTGGACCCCGCGGGTATTCTGCGCCGTTACCGCCGTAATCGCGGTCATCGCATATCCGCCAAGCATGGTGATGGTCTTGATGTCGGCCTGAATGCCAGCGCCGCCCGAACTGTCGGAACCGGCAATGCTCAGGATGCGGGGAGGTGCGCCGTTCATCCCTTGAACTTCCTGACCGTACTCGCAGGCGCTTTCTCCTGCAGTTTCTTCGATCGTGCCGGGCGGTCCATCAATTCGCCGCCGCAATTTGGGCAAAGATCGTCCAGTTCATCTGCGCAATCGGTGCAGAATGTGCACTCGAAGCTACAGATGAACGCTCCGGGAGCTTCGGCAGGCGTATCAGCACCGCAGCGCTCGCAGTCGGGTCGCATTTCCAGCATCAGGCGGCCTTCTTCACAGCATCGCAAATCCGGTCCACGATGCGTTCGACCTGGGCCGCATCATCGCCTTCGGCCATGACGCGGATAACGGGTTCGGTGCCGGACGGACGGATGACCAGCCTCCCGGTACCCTCGAGCTCTTTTTCTGCTTCGGCAATTACCGCCTTTACGCTTTCCGCATTCAGCGGCTGGCCGCCCGAATAACGCACATTCTTGAGCAATTGGGGGACCGGATCAAAGACGTGCAACAGCTCGCTGGCCGGTTTGCCGGAGCGAACCAGGCTGGCCAGAATGCGCAGCGCCGCCACGGTGCCATCACCCGTAGTGCCGTGGTCAAGCAGGATCATGTGGCCGGATTGTTCACCACCCACATTATAGCCGCCTTCCTTCATTTTCTCGAGAACGTAGCGGTCGCCTACCTTGGCGCGTTCCAGCTTGAGCCCCTGGCTTTCCAGATATCGTTCGAGCCCCAGATTGCTCATGACCGTGGCCACGATGCCGCCGCCTCTCAAATCGCCGCGCGCAAGCAGGCGCGTAGCGATCAGGGCCATGATCTGATCGCCGTCGACTGCCTTGCCTTTTTCGTCGATCACGATCAGCCGGTCGGCATCCCCGTCGAGTGCAATGCCTATATCGGCACCTTCTTCGACAACGCGGGCCTTCAGCGCATCAAGCGAAGTAGAGCCGACATCACGGTTAATGTTCGTGCCGTCAGGCTCGACCCCGATGGCGATGACTTCGGCGCCCAGTTCCCAGATAGCGGACGGCGCGACCTGGTATGCGGCACCGTTTGCGCAGTCGACCACCACCTTCAATCCGTCGAAGCGGATGTCGCTGGCAATCGATTGCTTGATGGCGTGGATATAGCGGCCACGCGCATCGTCGATGCGGCGGGCTCTGCCGATGCGTTCGGCTTCGACCAGCAGCGGCTCCTGTTCGAGCAGGAGTTCAATCGAGGCTTCGGCCGCGTCGGACAGCTTGAAACCGTCCGGGCCGAATAGCTTGATGCCATTGTCCTCGAACGGATTGTGGCTGGCGGAAATCATGACGCCAAGATCGGCGCGCATCTCGCGGGTCAGCAAGGCAATGGCGGGAGTGGGGAGGGGGCCGGTCATGATCACGTCCATTCCCACACTGGTAAAGCCGGCGACCAGCGCGCTTTCCATCATGTAGCCCGACAGCCGGGTGTCCTTGCCGATCACGACACGGTGCCGGTGCCCGCCCCGCAGGAAGTGCGTGCCTGCCGCTTGGCCGACACGCATCGCGGTCGAGGCGGTCATCACACCTTCGTTCGTCCGCCCGCGGATGCCATCGGTACCGAAAAACTTGCGTGCCATTAATTCTGCGCTCCCATGTGCTGACACTCTCTTGGCTATGAATGCGCCGGAATAAAACCCGTGGCGCCAATTTTACATATCGCTATGCAACCACGCGTCTGCCCGTGCGTTGTCAGGGTGAATTGCACGTTTAACACGAATACAAGAAGGGGATCCCTCCATGGCTTTCAAGCTGATCGACCTGCCATACGACGATACTGCACTCGAACCCGCAGTGTCGGCAAAAACACTGTCTTACCATCACGGCAAGCATCACCAGGCGTATATCGACAAGACCAATGCCGCGATCGAAGGCACCGATCATGCGAACAAGAGCCTGGAAGAAGTCATTGCCGCTGCCCGCGGTAGTGACCAGGGATTGTTCAATAACTCGGCTCAGAGCTGGAATCACGGCTTTTACTGGCATTCGATGGCCCCTTCGGAAACCTCCATCTCCGGCGAGTTGCAGAGCATGATCGACGATGCTTTCGGTTCGACCGATGACCTCAAGTCGAAGCTCAAGGAACGCGGCGCAGGCCACTTCGCCAGCGGCTGGGTATGGCTGGCTGAAAAAGACGGCAAGCTGTCGATCGAAGAAACCCATGACGGTGATACGCTGGCCGATCACGAAGGTGTGAACCCGCTGCTCGTCATCGATCTGTGGGAGCACGCGTACTACCTCGACCACCAGAACGCGCGCCCGGCATATCTGGAAGCGGTAAACGCCAAGCTCAACTGGAGCTTTGCCAACGCCAATCTGATCCGCGGCACGACCTGGGAATATCCCGGCTCGTAAGCCACCGCGAAATATGGATTTGGGAGGCCCGTCGCACGAACAGGTGCGGCGGGCCTTTTCTATTCGGCGTTGGTGTTTGTGTCTGGCTCGAAAACGCTGGCGGTGAACAGGGGCTCGCCAAAGATGAAGCCAACCAGATTGGGCCTGCCGATGTGATCGAACAGGGCAGTCAGGATCAGCAGTATCGGCACCGAAAGTAGTGCTCCGAAGGCGCCCCAGATCCAGGTAAAATAGGACAGCGCGATAAGAATCATCACTGGGTTCATGGTGAACCGTGCGCCCAGGATCGAAGGAGTGATGACATTGGCCTCGACCGTATGCAGTCCCAGATAGGCGAGGGCTGGGACAAGGCCGAGCAGGGCCGTATCGGCGGTTCCGATGCCGAATAGTGCCAGCAGACCGACCATCAAGGTGGGTCCGATATAAGGCAGGAAGTTCAGTATCGCGGCCAGCCCGCCCCACATGATCGGCGCGTCGACATCCAGCGCCCACGCACCCAGCGCAACCAAAACACCGACCATGACGTTGATCCAGCCCACGGTGAGAATATAGGCGGCAACGCGGTCTTGAACTTCGCGAAGCACACGCGCAGCGCGGATACTCGCCCCGAAACTTGTACGTCCGAAAAGCAGTTTCTGGCGCAGGCGAACGCGGGCTTCGATCATGAAATAGGCCATGAGCAAGGTCAGGATCACCTCGATCACCACCGTTGGCGTCGCAAAGGCTATTGTTTCGAGGAAGCTCGGGCTGGCCAGCACGACTTCGCGCGGCTCGCCCTCGCGTGCCATCAGGTCTGCAAGTTGCTGGTTGACCTGCGCGACCCAGGAAAAGCGTTCCTGAAGCTCGCCAAACCTTTCACCGACGCGGCGCGCCATGGCTGGCAATTCGTCGAACAGCGAGATTGCGGGTTGCAAGATCAGCGCCAGGGCGAGCAGCAACACGGCGAAAAATACCAACAGCGAAATGAGTGAGGCCAGCACGTTGGGCAGGCCCCAGCCATTCAGCTTGTCGGCAAGCGGCGACAGGATAACGGTCAGGATAATCGCCGTTACGACCGGCAGGAAGACTACCGAGCCGATCGAAAGTACGAAGGGCAACGCCAGGAAGAGCCCCATGCCCAGCAACAGGACAAGCGCCGAAATCAGGCGCAATTCCTGCTGCGCAAAGGCATGACGCGGCCCGTGTGCAGATGGCTGCGGTTGCGGCTCCTGCGATGCTGGCTGTTTGTCGCTCATTCCCCGCCTGTCTGTCTTGGGTTCCGGCTGGGGACAAGCAAATCCGCTTGTCCGTCAGCTGTTTGCCGAAGCGCCTTGGCCAGCGGCAACCTCGTCCAGTTCTTCGAGAATAGCACGGTGAGCCGTATCATCATCGACCGATCGTCTCGGGATGGAACCGTCTTCCAGCATGGAGGTCAGCGTTGCCCGGGCGCGCCCGACGCGGCTCTTGATGGTGCCAACCGCACAGCCGCAGATATTTGCCGCTTCCTCGTAGGAAAATCCGCCAGCGCCCACGAGCAGGAGCGCTTCGCGGCGTTCCGGCGGAAGGGTTAGCAGCGCACGGTGCATGTCGGACAAGTGGATAGGTTCTTCCTGCCCGGCCGGAGCCGTCAAGATGCGCTCGGCGACCGTTTCGTCATATTCTCCGCGGAAGCGATTGCGGCGCATGTCGGTAAGATAGGCGTTGCGCAAAATCACGAAGGTCCACGCGCGCATACTGGTGCCGGGTTGGAACCGCTCCTGGGCAGCCCAAGCTTTGAGGAGTGTTTCCTGCACGAGGTCGTCGGCCATGTCGGCACGGCCGCACAGGCCGCGCGCAAATGCACGCAGGTGGGGGACCACATCGGTCAACTCGCGTTTGAAATCGGCTTTCTCGGAGGCCGTACGTTTCGCGGGCTCCATCAGTCCTTCGAATCCAATTTCGCAAGCAGATCCTTGAATTGATCAGGCAGCGGCTCTTCGACCACGGAATCGTAAAGCTGTCGCAGACCGTTCGCCCATTGAGGCTTGTCATCTGCGCCGCTGTCCGACTTCCGGCTCTTGCCCGCAGGCAACTTTCCTTCGGAAGGTACTGGAGATGTCATTGCTTTAAAAATATGTCCTTGCCCTTAAGGATGGATTACCGGCTCGGGTCCGGAATCATCAATTCAGCGGTCCCATCGTGCACGTGTAACGCAAACAGGCAGATCGGGTTCCAGAGCTTTGTGCAAATAGTGCGATCTGTGTCTTCAATTGGAACCAACGTCCGTCCAGAGATTATAGCTTTGGAGCGCTATCGTGCAGGTGGGGATAAGTTCTGACAGAAACAGAGTTCTTGCAAAGGGGCAGGCGCCAGCGTTGGCTGGTCGATTATCCGCGCGCAGTTCCGTTGCTGATCTTCCTCCTGGTCGCGGCTGTGACAATGGTCAGCGTGTTCGCGATCGAGAGTGGGCAGCGCGTGCGCGAAAGCGCGGAGCTGAGCCGCAAGTCGCAAGCCATGGTTTCCGCTGTCGAACGCCGGGCATATTCGAACTCCGCGTTCTTGAGGGCAGCCGCTGCGCTGTTCAGTTCGCAGGACGAGGTCGGCGTTGAAACCTTCCGCCAGTTTGTCGCAGAATTGCGGCTCGATGCAGACTACCGCGGTGCTGAAGGTATCGGATGGGCGCCGGTTGTCAGTTCTGGCGAAGTTGCCGCGATAGAAGACATTCTGAGCGAGGGGCGAGTTTCGCGCATTCGGGTCACTCCAAGCATTGCGGCAGAGCCCCGGTCCGAAGTCGTGCCGGTTCTTTTCCTGCAACCGGACACGCTCAGGAATCGGCGCGCACTTGGGTTTGATATGTATTCAGAGCCGGTACGGCGAGCCGCGATGGACGAAGCGACCCGCACGGAACGCCCGACCGCTACCGGCAGGATCACCTTGATCC
This sequence comes from Qipengyuania psychrotolerans, assembly GCF_019711355.1. Classification (NCBI taxonomy): domain Bacteria; kingdom Pseudomonadati; phylum Pseudomonadota; class Alphaproteobacteria; order Sphingomonadales; family Erythrobacteraceae; genus Qipengyuania; species Qipengyuania psychrotolerans. The sequence continues at coordinate 2,100,559 of NZ_CP081297.1, read as the reverse complement.
AGGAGGGCGGTGGTACTGAACCCGGCTTCATTATATATATGCCGGTCTACGAAGGCGGGCCCGGAGATCGCAGACTCAAGGGCTTCGTCTACAGCCCCTTCACCGCAAATCAGTTTCTCTCTTCCGCAGCCGAACTGGTAGCCGGCGAAGACAGCGGTGTCCGGCTTTATGATGTCGCTGACGATGGCAGGGACCTGCTTGCGGAATTGTCTACCTGGCAGTCCGGTCACGAAACTGTTGAGCGCAAGGTCAGCCTCGCCAATCGTGAAATGATGCTGGTTGTCCAGTCAACCTCCGACCAGACACTCTCATCGATGTCCATGATCACGCTGTTGTTCGGGCTGGCTGTTGCCAGCCTGTTACTGGTGGTCGCCAGGCTTCTTACACAGCAGGCACAGGAAGACAGCCGCTCCCTTGATTGGTTCGCCGAACAAAATTCAATTCGCAACTCACTGACGCGGGAGCTCAATCACCGGGTCAAGAATACGCTCGCGAATGTCCTTTCCATCGTGTCGCTGACCCGTCGCAGAGCCGATAATCTCGATGATTTCGCGGAAGGTATCGACAGCCGTATCCGGGCGCTATCAGCTACTCATGACCTGTTGACGCACTCGGAATGGGGCTCGACCCCCCTCAGTTCGGTAATCCAGGTCGAGCTTGCCCCGTATACGAACGATCAGGATCACGAAATTGTCGCCGAAGGGCCCGATGTCGAATTGGCTCCCAACGACGCCCTATCATTAGGCCTTGCTGTCCACGAACTGGTTACGAATGCGGCGAAGTATGGTGCCCTGAGTGTTCCAGGCGGCAAGATCGCGATTATCTGGACCTTGGTGAATGAACGCCTCGCGCGGGTCGACTGGACCGAAAGCGGCGGGCCGCGCGTCGTTGAGCCGCAGAAGCGCGGATTTGGCACTGACTTGATCGAGAAGATCGTCGCCCATGAACTACGCCATCCGGTCGAGCTGGAGTTCCTCCCAACAGGAGTTCGCTGCAAATTGCTGGTACCGGTGCGCAAGCGGGATGAGTTCACCCTGCGTACGACACCGCAACCCGGCGCATAGGGGGCCTGGCAGGGCTTCACACAGGAAGCCGGCATCCTGCCATCAGATCACACGAAAAGGGCCGCCAGGAGGTTATTCCAGGCGGCCCATTCTTTGTTCGTTGTCTGCGATTATCCCAGCGGGCGGCTGGATCCGAAGAACAGTGCCTGGCTGATCGCCGTGCGGACTGTCTGTTCCTGAAACGGCTTGGTCACGAGGTAAGTCGGCTCGGGACGATCGCCGGTCAGCAGACGTTCGGGATAAGCGGTGATGAAGATAACCGGCACGCTGTCGATTGCGAGGATATCGTCGACAGCATCAAGACCCGAAGATCCGTCTGCAAGCTGGATATCTGCCAGGACAAGGCCGGGAGTCTTCTGTGCGACCACCTCTTGCGCCTGTGTGCGCGTAGCTGCGGTGCCGCAGATTTCATGGCCGAGCGAGGTCACGAGATCTTCGAGCTGCATCGAAATGAGCGGCTCGTCTTCAATGATGAGAACGCTGGTCGAGCTTTCCCGATCGATCTCACTGACCGCTTCCTGCACCAACCGTTCGATCTGAGCAGGTTCCAGTTCCATCACTTCACCGGCCTGTTCGACCGAGAAATCTTCGAGAGTAGTCAGCAGCAATGCCTGACGGTTCAGCGGCGTGATCGATTTCAATCGATCCTGAGCTGCACCTTCATGGTCTTCGCCAACGGCATCGGGCACGTCCAGATACGCACTCGACCAGACCTTGTTAAAGGCGCGGTAGAGCGGCACGCGGCCACCTTCCAGCGAGGCCTTGAGCCCCTCATCTGCCAGGGCGGCTTCAAGCGTGGCCCTGACGAATGCATCACCGGTTGCCTGAGAGCCGGTTAGAGCGCGCGCATAGCGGCGCAGGTAAGGCAGATTTTTTGCGATTTGATCACCAAGCGACATATAACCCCTTCCGTGGTTTGCGCGCATTGAACGGCTCTATAGACCAAGAGTTCCTCATATCGGCGCGGAAATTGTCGTAATTGACAAATGTATGGCGGACGCCGACGAAGCGGCCGGACGAGAAGGCCGGAATATCCGGCAGGGGGCCGCGATGTTTGAAGTTTCCGATCCGTATGAATGTCAAAACTGTCCGTTGCAGGATTGCCCGGGTTTGCGGCCGCTCGAAAGCATCCAGCAGGCTTACATGCAATCCATCAAGCAGGGCGAGTTCAGGTTTGAACGCGGCGATACCATTCTCGAAGAAGATGAGTGCACCAAGCACCTCTTCACGATCCTGGAGGGTGTTGCGATCAGGTACAGGACACTTGGAGACGGCCGCCGCCAAATCGTGAACCTCATGTTCCCCGGCGATCTCGTCGGGTTGCAGGGAGCGTTCGAGGAAGAGCTCAGTCATTCGGTCGAGGTTTTGCTGCCTGCCAGATTGTGCCGGTTCAAGCGGGACGATTTTGTCTCGCTGATCAAGGAGCATCCGCGGCTCGGCTATGACATTACCTGGCTGGCAGCGAAGGAGGAGACGGCACTGGAAGGCCACATCGTGTCACTCGGTCAGCGCAGCGCACGCGAACGGGTCGCCTATCTGGCAGTGTGGCTGCTGGACCGAGCGCTCGCGACCGGCGTCGCCAAGAAGGGAAACAGACTGCACCTTTCGATCACGCAGGCGCAGATTGGCGATATGCTTGGTCTTTCTCTCGTACATACCAACCGCACTCTGAGGGCGCTTGACCGGGACGGCCTGATCCAATGGTCCCCGCGCGAGATTTGCGTGCCTGACATGGAGAAAGCGTCGAAACTGGTAGGTTTCGAACGCTCCAAGCCTTCGCATCGACCCTTCGTTTAAAGATTTTTCAAATTTTTTCGAACCTGAGGGAACCCCATCTCAATCCGGACATTTCACCTATATCACCGCCGAGACCCCCCTCCCGTCCAAGCGGCTGGTGATACGATCCCGAAAGGCCTTCGCTCAAAAGAGCGGAGGCCTTTTTTCTTGGGTCGCTGGAAAATGCGACAAATCGCAGGAAGTGAGAGCTGGGAGCGCGGCCGTCAGGCGTCGCGCAATGCACCCTTGATGCGCGAGATCACGCCGCGTTTTTTGGGTTTGCTGAGCAGGTCCACGAGAACCTCCGGATCATACGGTTTTTGAAGCACGTATCCGAGCTCGGCGATATCCTGAGGAATATCTTCCGGCTGGCCAGTCGAAAACACGATCTGCGGACTGTCGGGACCAAGTTCCCTTACCAGTTCGGCAATCGCCCAACCATCGTCCCGGTCAGCCAGGTGGACATCGAGCACAATGACATCGGGCTGGCTCCGCTTCAAAGATGCAAGCGCTGCCTCGGTGGTCGAGCAAATTTCGACCTTCTCGACGCCTGCGTCAAGGAGCGCATCTTCGAGTTGCAGACCTAGAATAGCTTCGTCCTCCACCACGAGGACGTAGCGAGGAATGGACATATCGGTCTGTTTTTTGCGGGCGATGGGATGAAATCCTGCAAGTGTCGTTGAGGCATCATGCCATCATACCCGAACGGAAGAATCGCTACGCAGGTTCCCGTATTTTGGACTTTTCCAAACAGCGTTGCGCCTTTGCAACGCCGTGGGATCAGAGCGTCTTTTCGTAGATCACGTATTCCCGGTTGATCTTGCTGTCGATCGCATCTGCGATGGCCTTCATTCCCTGATTGTCGTCGAGTATCCACCCGATCTCACCGCGCTCGGCGTCGTATTTTCTCGCCGCCACGTCGCGAATTTCGCTGATCATCATGAAGGCGAGCTGGCTGGCAACGCGCGAATTGTGAAGCTCTTTCAAGACGCCCATCAACGGCACACGCATATCGGCCTGTTTGGGCCGCCGCAGCCAGCGCAGCAGGGTGAGCCAACCGAAAGGCAGTAGCTTGCCGCCGATTTCCTTGAGCGGCTTGTTGACGTCGGGAAAGGTCAGCATGAATGCGACCGGCCTGCCGTCGAGTTCGGCGACCATATTGAGATCTTCACGGATAATGGGCCGCAGCTTCTTGCCGGCATGGGCTATCTCGGCCTCGGTAAACGGAATGAAGCCCCAGTTGCTGGACCATGCATCATTGAGAATGTGGAGGATCGTCTTGACCTCCTCGTCCCAGCGCTTCTTGTCGACCTTGCGGATCCGGATACGTTCGTTGCGTTCGCCCGATTGCACGATGCGGCGGATGAGCGGCGGGAATTCCTGCTGCACGTCAAGATCGTAGGTAAGCAGGCGTTTGGCCTCTGCGTATCCCGCTTGCTCGATCCATTTTGCGTAGTGTTTGGGATGGTGGCCCATCATGATCATCGGGGGATGATCCTGTCCTTCGACGAGCAGGCCGGGTTCCTCCCAGATGGATAGCGATATCGGGCCAAGCGCGCGGGTCATCCCCCGTTCGCGCAGCCAGTCTTCCGCGCAGGCAATCAAGGCCTTTGCCACGGCTTCGTCTTCGGCATCGAAATAGCCGAACAGGCCGGTGCCCGGACCCATACCCTGTGCGGCGGGCAATTCGAGAGCTAGGTGATCGATATGGGCAGCGATCCGCCCCACCGGTTTCCCGCTGCGCCGTGCTATGAACAGCTGAACGTCGGCATGGCCGTAAAACGGGTTCTTGGCGGGATTTACGAGTTCGAGCTGTTCCGAGCGCACTTGCGGAACCGAATGCGGCTCGCGCGCGGCGAATTCGCGCCCCAGGTCGACGAAGGCGGCCCGCCCTTTCTTGTCATTCGCCTGTACGATAACGATATCTTGCTCAGCCACGCAGCACTTCCCTTGTTCAGCCGAGGTTAGCACTGCGTATGGCACATGATCTTTGTCAAGGAATCGCGCGTGCCCGATCACTATGATCGATAGCGGACACTGTCATTTATCGCGCCGATCCACTAAGGCTCCCCCAGGAAAACGACCATGAACGCTGAACAGACCCTATCTGCTGCCAATCCCGCGTCATTGCGCGATGCGCGCGGCTGGCATTCACAGATTGCCGACGACAAGGCGATGTTGCGCGCTGCCCGCGACCTGACGAAGGATATCGCGGCGGCGAAAGCGGCTATTTACTGGCCCGACATGATCGGCTCGGCACTCGTGGGTTATGCAAGTCTTGCAGGTGCAATTCTGGTCGATAGCGTACCTTTGGCGGTGGTGCTGGGTGTCGTTTCGGCTCTGGCGCTCTACCGCGCGTTGCTTTTCATTCACGAAATTTCGCACCTTCACCGCGATGCCTTGCCGGGCTTTCGCACTGGCTGGAACATGCTCGTCGGCATCCCGATGTTGACCCCCAGTTTCATGTATGAAGGCGTCCACACGCTCCATCACAAACGAACCCAATATGGCACCGTCGAAGATCCGGAATATCTCCCGCTCGCACTGATGAAGCCGTGGAGCTTGCCGCTGTTTGTGGCAGTCGCCTTGCTGGCACCGGTCGCACTGTTGTTCCGCTTCGCCGTGCTGGTTCCGCTCGGCGCGATCATTCCGCCTATTCGCGAACTGACCTGGCAGCGCTTTTCCGCGCTGGCGATCAATCCGGAATTTCGCCGCCGTCCGCCAGAGGGTAATCTGAAACGCCGCGTTTTCTGGCAGGAGTTCGGCGGGGCTGTGTGGTCTTGGATGCTGATCGGCAGCGTGTTTGCGCTCGGCTGGCGTCCGCTGCTCATTGCGCTGGCAATCGTTTCGGTAACCGCCACTCTCAATCAATTGCGCACGCTCGTTGCCCACCTGTGGGAGAATGAGGGTGAGGCGATGACGGTGACGGCCCAGTTCCTCGATTCCGTCAATGTGCCGCCGCCCGGCGTGGTTGCCGAAGTTTGGGCGCCAGTTGGACTCCGCTATCACGCGCTGCACCATCTGATGCCGTCGATGCCCTATCACTCGCTGCCAGAGGCGCACCGCCGCCTGGCGCGCGAGCTGGGCGAAAGCTCGACCTATCACGGTGCCAATCACTCAGGCATGGGTGTGCTCGTATCCCGGATCGCGCGCAGCACGATGGGCCGCCGCTCTTAGGTCATCACCGGGTCAGCCCAGAAATTTAATCATCGCGCAGCGCCGCTCGCGCGGAAGGCCGTGCTGGACCTCCTGCTCTATCTCGGCGTTCAGGCGCGGGTGGGCGGCAAGGTCGCTGATCACCGTGTAGCCTAGTCGTTCGTAGAAGGGCGCATTCCACGGGACATCCGTGAAAGTCGTCAGCGTGATCGCGGAAAATCCGCTATTGTGTGCGTCGATCCCGATGCCGCGAAGCAGGATCGTGCCGATACCCTTACCCTGCATGTCGGGATGCACCGAGAATTCGCGGATATGCAACTCCTTGCGGTGCGGCTCGGTGGACAGGAAGCCGACCAGCCGCCCGTCCATCTCCGCCACCAGCGAATGGCCCTTGCGGATCATTGATCGCTGCTGATCCGCTGGAATGGCGTGCATCCCCGCGATTTCAGACAAGCCCTCGACTTCGCGAAACAGCATTCCCGCCGCCAGTTCGATAGCCGGCAGGTGCTCGGCGTCTTCTGGCCGCGCAAGCCGGATGTGCCAATCGCTCATTCCTCGGTCCGGATGAGGACCGTCTCGCCGATCAGGAAGAACAGGAAGAACGGCGCCCATGCCGCAAGGAATGGTGGGTAGCCGCCGAAATTGCCCATCGCCAACGCGGCGTTGTCGACCACGAAATAGGCAAATCCCAGAGCCATGCCGATCAAGGCGCGCACGAAGAGCTGGCCCGACCTTGCAAGACCGAATGCGGCGATTGCGCCGAGCAAAGGCATAAGGAACGAGGAAAGCGGCCCGGACAGCTTGTGCCACCACTTGGCCCGCAATTCGCCGGTTCTGCGGCCCGCTGCTTCATAGGCATCGATTGAAGAACCCAGCTCCCAGAACGGCACCGCGTCGGGGTCTATCCGGGCAAGGTCGATCTGATCGGGAGTAAGCTCCCGCGCGACGATCAGCTCGTCCTCAGTCTGCAACGTGGCGCTGGAAATCTCGAACCGTTCGACATCTTCCAGCTTCCATCCCGGCGCCGCATAGGTGGCCCTGTCCGCCACCACCTGTTCAAGGATGGTCCCGTCTGCATTGCGGCGATACCAAGTGACCTTGCGCATCGCGATGGCATTGCCTTCGCCCGCCAGCTGGGCTGCGGTCAGCACATTCTCGCCGTCAGCCAGATACACATTGGCACGCACATTGGATTCTTCGGGAACCGGCCCGTAGTCGGCTGCTTCCCATGCCTTGAGCGTGGCTGTCGCGCGGGTGACGATCCGTTCGTTGAAGGCAAAGCTGAAGCCTGCAACGACCATGGCGCTCAGCAATAGCGGGGCCAAAACCTGATGCGCCGAAAGTCCGGCGGCCTTCATCGCGATGACTTCGCTATTCTGGTTGAGCGTCACGAGTGAAATCAGCGTCGCTAGCAGCACGGAATAGGGCAGGAACCGCTGGATCAACTGCGGTATTCGCAGCCCCGCGTAGGTCAGCAATTCGCCTTGCCCGTTGCCGTCTACGGCAAGGATCTTGCCGCTGTTCGACAAGAGATCGAGCATCATCAGCACCAGCACCAGCATGACCAGCACCGCAAGAATGCGCACCACGAACAGCTTCGCGAGATACCAGGTCAGCGTGCGGGAGGGGAAAAAGTCGAGTTGCACCGCTCAGCTCTCCGCCGCCAGGTCTTCGTCATGCATCACACGCCGTTTGCGCTTGAACAGCTTGCCGATCTTCTTCGATATCTTGGCGAACCAGTTTTCAAGCGCACCGATAGCTTGCCCGCCGGGTACGAACGCGACCCGCCAGTACATCCATATTATTAGCGCCGCAAAGATGACGAACGGCCCCCACAGGGCGAGGATCGGGTCGGCAAGGCCTAGCGCGGCCACGTCCTCTCCATATTGATTTATCTTGTGATAGGCGACGACCATGATGATCGACAGGAACACCCCCAGAGCGCTGGTCGATCGCTTGGGCGGTATACCCAGCGCCACCGCCAAGAGCGGCATCAGCGCCATCATGACCACCTCGACCAATCGGAAATTGAAGCTGGCTTGGCTCGCGTCGCGCTTTGTTTCGGACTGATTGTCGGCCCATCCCACGCGCAGGAGTTCGGGCAGGATGTACTCGCGCTCGTCCTCGCCCCGAGCGCGAAATTGCTCGATTGCGGGCAGGTCGATCGGCAAGTCGTGACGCGTGAAGGTCAGCACGCGCGGTGTCTGGCTGCCGGTGTCCTGGACAATGGTGCCGTTGGTGAGCCGCAGGATAATCGTGTCCGGATCATCGGTCGTGGCAAGGAATGCCCCTTCCTGCGCCGAGATCGAGAGGACCTGTCCCTTGCTGTTGGAAACCCGGGCGAAAACACCCATCAGCTTGCGCCCGTCATCCTCGCTTTTTTCAATGCGCAGGGCCATGCGGTCGGCAAGGGTAGTGAACTCGCCGACCTTTATCGAAGCGCCCAGCGCGCCGGATCGTAGGTCGTATTCCAGGCGCTCGTAGGTAAAGCGGCTGACCGGCTGGACGAAGAAAACCAGCGCAACATTGATCGCCATGAACACAATCGTGATCGCGTAGGGCACGCGTAACAGGCGCCCGTAGCTCATCCCCACCGCGCGAAAGACATCGAGTTCGCTACTGGTGGCAAGTTTCCGGAAGGCGAGCAGGATTCCGAGCAACAGGCCAAGCGGAATGGCAAGACTGGCGTATTCGGGAATGAGCGTCGCGAGCATCTTGAAGACGACACCGATCGGACCGCCTTCGATGGCGACGAAATCGAGCAACCGCAGCATCTTGTCCAGCGTGAGCAGCGATGCTGCCAGCGCAAACACGCCCAGCATCGGCACAATTACCAGCCGGAAGATATAGCGGTCGATGGCGGGTATGAAATTGAGCACGCAGGTTCCGGTTTCTTGGCGTTGGTGGCGGCTCTAGCGGGAAAAACCCCGCGCGTCATGCCTTACCAGAACCGGCTTCCGGGAATGCCCTTGAACGGACCCGCTTCACGGCTGGTAATCCAGCCGCCATAAAAACCGCCGGGTTGAGGTATAACCTGCTCGCCATCGACGAGGCATTCATCGAACGGCTCGGGATAGAATGCCAGGAAACCGGCGATCGGAGCAAAAGACTGCGTGGGATCGGCATAGGACCATGCGGCGGCCCGCAACACGTCAGGCCCGGCGCTCACGTCCCAATACCGCGCTTGCCCCTTCCATTCGCACAGAGAGCGCTGCGGGTTTGCGCGGATGTGTTCCATCGCGATGTCTTCGGGCGGGAGGTAATAGGTCGGCGGGTGACTGGTTTCCAGCGTCCGCCAAGCGCCTCGCGTATCAGCGAGAGTGATCCCGGCGTGGCGAATCACGATGTGCCTGTTTGCAGGTTCTGCGATCGCGGGGCGGGGGTAATCCCAGACGCTTTCCTGACCGTCACCGACCGGATCGGGTTCGGGATGACCGAAGAACGCTATTGGTTCAGGCCTTTTCCAGCGTGCACTGGAGGGGGTGCTGGTTCTCGCGGGCGAAATCCATGACCTGGTTCACCTTGGTTTCGGCGACTTCATAAGGAAATACACCGCAAACGCCGACGCCCTTCTGGTGGACATGCAGCATCACGCGTGTCGCCTCTTCCATGTCCATTCGGAAGAAGCGCTTGAGCACGATCACCACGAATTCCATCGGCGTGTAATCGTCGTTAAGCAGCAGCACCTTGTACATGCTGGGCTTTTTCGGCTTCGTCCGGGTCTTGGTCGCGACGTTAGCCTGCCCGTCACCCTCGCGTGGATCGTCATCGCCGTCAGCGGCGTTTTTCGGAGTGAGGGGGAGCATTTCAATCATGTGTTGCGGCAATATCGTATCGTTTGGTCAAATCGCAAGGCGTGAGAGTGCCTCTGCGGTCCGGCGAGTTAAGAAAACGTCGAAAAGAGAGCGTAAAAATGGAAACGGGCCGAACGACACGAATGTCGTCCGACCCGTCCTGTCCAACCACCGAGCGAGAGAGAGAGGAGAGAGTGCCCGGCGGATTGAAGACTGAATGCCTTAGGCGGCCTTGCGAACCTTGGCGGCTGCCAGGCTCATGCGGCTCGACAGCGGAGCGAAAGCTTCGTTGGCAAGCTTCAACATGGCTTCGGTGTTCTTCGAAGTGGTCGAAACCATGGCGTCGAAGTTGCGACGTGCGATTTCACCCTGGAGCTGGAGAAGCTCGGTCGGCGACTTCACAGCAGCGATCTTCTTGACGTCGCCCTGGACGGTTGCAGCAGCGCCCTTGGCTTCTTCTACATAGGTGCGGCCCATGTCCTGCATGCCCGATGCGAGGATCTTGCCGGATTCCACGAGGGCTTCAAGGTTGCCCTTCTGGAATTCAACGACGTCCTGGGTCATTTCGCTGCCCTTGTCGTAAGCGGCCTTGGCACGTGTCTGCACGTCGGCAGCAACTTCCTTGGCTTTCGCGGTGTAATCGGTGGTCTTGGCGTTCTTGGCAGTGGCCATGATAGTGTCCTTCAACTTGGAAATCTTTGGTGTGTTGACCGGAGCCTTTTTGGCAGCGGTCTTTTTCTTCGGCGCGGCCTTCTTGGCGGCTACCTTCTTGGCAGGAGCCTTTTTGGCGGCGACCTTCTTGGTCTTGGCCGGGGCAGCTTTCTTCTTGGCTGCCGGCTTCTTCGCGGCGGGAGCGGCGACGGCGTCAGCGACCTTGTCGGCCTTGACCGGTGCAGTCGTGTCCGCCTCGACCGCCTTTTCGACGGCCTTGGTGTTCACCGCTTCTGCGGTTTTCTTGTCCGCGGCCTCGGCAAATGCCTTTTCGGCGGCGGCATCGATTTTGCTTGGGCTGTCAGCCATGGGAAACCTCACTTTGTTGCAGTGCACAAAATAGACATTGCAGGTGCGAAGTCAAGGAATTTATTGTGCACTGCACAATAATCCGCGACGGGCCGTTTTTTCAGCGGGTTAGCGCGTGGCGACGTAACGTCCGGGGGCGTCTTCGATGACCTCATCGCCCTTGCCGCCAGGTATCCTCTTGCCTTTTGCAGGCACTGTTTCGCCGTCCTGATCTCGCAGCCATTCGATCCAGTCGGGCCACCAGCTGCCCGGATGCTCTTGCGCACTTTCGCGGAACTCGGCGAGGCTGCGCGGCGATCCATCATTCGTCCAGTACTGGTATTTCCCCGAGGACGGAGGGTTCACCACTCCGGCAATATGTCCCGATCCGGCCAGCACGAAGCGAATGGGGCCGCCAAAGTGTTCGGTGATACGCCAGACGCTCTCGGCCGGTGCGATATGGTCTTCCTTGCCGGCCTGCACATATGTCGGCGTATTCACCCGCCCGAGATCGACGGGAGTACCGTCCACGGTCAGCGCATCGCCTTCGACCAGCCGATTGTCGCGGTAAAGATCGCGCAGGTACTGCTGGTGCCATTTTGCGGGCAGGTTGGTGACATCGCCGTTCCAGTGGAGGAGGTCAAAGGCCGGATAATCTTCGCCGAGCAGGTAGTTGTTGACGACATAGTTCCAGATCAGATCGGTGCCGCGCAGCAGGTTGAATGTCGCGGCCATGTACCGCCCATCGAGATAACCGTCGGGTGACATCCCTTGGATCGCGGCCAGCTGCTGGTCGTCGATAAAATTAAGTAGCTCGCCTGCTTTTTCAAAATCGACCTGCGCGGTGAAGAAGGTCGCGCTTTTGACCTTGTCCTGCTGTTCGCGGCGGTGAAGGATCGCCAGAGTGGCGGCGAGGGTGGTTCCGGCCACGCAATACCCGATGGCATGCACGCTGGGCACATCCAACCGGCCGCGCACGTGGTCGATCGCGTCCATCTGGGCGCGGACGTAATCGTCCCACACCACGTCCTTCATGCTGGCATCGGCTGATTTCCAGCTGACCATGAATACGGTTATGCCTTGGTCGACTGCCCATTTCACGAAGCTCTTCTTCGCATTGAGGTCGAGGATGTAGAACCGGTTGATCCACGGCGGGAAGATGATGAGCGGCGTCTTTATCACCTTTTCGGTGGTCGGCGAATATTGGATCAACTGATAGATCGGTGTTTCATGCACGACCTTGCCGGGAGTGACGGCGATGTTCTCGCCCAAGGTGAAAGCGCTGGCGTCCGTATGGCTCAGCTGTCCGCGCCGCATATCGGCAAGCAAATGCTCCATCCCTTTGACCAGGTTTTGACCCTTCGTCTCCAGCGTGCGTTCCATGACAACCGGATTGGTCAGCGGAAAGTTCGCAGGGCTTGCCGCTTCGGTGATCGCCTTGGTGGTGAAACGCAGTTGCTCGCGTTGCTGCGGGTTGAGGCCGTCGGCCTTGTCCACCATCTCCGCCACCCGCTCTGCAAGGAAGAGGTAGGTCTGGTGGATCAGGGCAAATGCCGGGTGCGCGCGCCATTTCTCATCGGCGAAACGGCGATCTTTCCGCGGTAGCTCGACCTCGTCACCGCTATGTGCACCGGCCTGTGGGCCGAGGCCGTATTGCCCGAGAACGTCCTGCCACAATCGTGTGCCTTCCTCGATCAGGGCCTTCTGCTGTTCCGCCTGAGCGAGCGGCATCTTGTTGTACCAGTCGGTTGCCAGCGCCATCCAGCGCGCAGGATCGAAATAAGGCACCAGCGCCTGCGGGCTGGCCATTTGCTCCGACTGATAGGTCAGCCACATGGTCTGCAACTTGGCGGCGACCTCGGCCCATTGCTGCGCGTCTTCTGGCGACATCATGCCTTCACCCAGCTGGCCTGCATCCATCGTACCCATCAACGGCGCAAGAAGTGCGCGGGCCATCTTGGCCGGGCCTTCATAGAGATTGGTGAACGGATCGGGTTTGTCGGTCATGGCAATCCTATAACGTCGAAGCGCATCTTTAGTCATCTACACGATAATTCGCACAGTTGAGATAGCGAGCGGCTTTGCTCTTGCACGGTGAATAGGTAATCAATGTGACGAGACGTTCCAGTATCCATGGCCTGCATGTTTGGCCAGCGTCCCGGGAGCTATGCATGTCCGACGAGTTCTACCGCATAAAACGTCTGCCGCCGTATGTGATCGCGGAGGTCAATGCGATGCGGCACGCGGCGCGACAGGCGGGGCGGGACATTATCGACCTTGGCATGGGTAACCCTGACCATCCGCCGCCTGCCCATGTGATCGAAAAGCTGTGCGAAGTGGCGCAAAAGCCCAGCGCCCATGGCTATTCCCAGTCGAAGGGTATTCCGGGCCTGCGCAAGGCCCAGGCCAATTACTATCGCACACGCTTCGGGGTCGAACTCGATCCGGAAAGTGAAGTGGTGGTGACGATGGGCTCGAAAGAGGGGCTCTCGAGCATGGCGACGGCAATCACCGCACCCGGCGATGTCGTCCTTGCGCCCAGCCCAAGCTATCCGATCCACACCTTCGGCTTCATCATTGCAGGCGCGACGATCCGCAGCGTCCCGACCACGCCAAACGAGCGTTATTGGCAGGCTCTCGACAATGCGATGGCCTTCACGGTGCCGCGCCCGACGGTGCTGGTGGTCAATTATCCCAGCAATCCCACTGCCGAAGTGGTCGATGCCGCATTCTACCAGCGGCTGGTCGACTGGGCGAAGGCGAACAAGGTGTGGGTCCTGTCCGACCTTGCCTATTCCGAGCTTTATTACGACGGCAATCCGACGCCCTCTATCCTGCAGGCGAAGGGCGCCAAGGACGTGGCAGTAGAGTTCACCTCCATGTCGAAAACCTATTCCATGGCCGGTTGGCGAATGGGCTTTGCGGTCGGCAATCCGGAACTGATCTCGGCCCTGACGCGGGTAAAGAGCTACCTCGACTACGGGGCCTTCACACCTATCCAAGCCGCGGCCTGCGCCGCGCTGAACGGGCCGCAGGATGTCGTTGCGGCAAACCGGGAGCGGTATCAGCATCGCCGTGACGTGATGGTCGAAAGCTTCGGGCGAGCAGGCTGGGACATCCCCGTACCTGCCGCCAGCATGTTTGCATGGGCGCCGCTCCCGCCTGGTTTTGAAGAGATGGGCAGCCTGGAATTTTCCAAGCAATTGCTGGAACACGCCGACGTCGCTGTCGCTGCAGGTGTCGGTTACGGAGAGGAGGGCGAAGGCTACGTTCGTATTGCCATGGTGGAAAACGAACAGCGCATTCGTCAGGCCGCGCGCAACGTGAAAAAGTTTTTGGCCGATCACGCCCGATGACCGGCAGGAATGCCTCTCTCGCTTAAGTATTCGCGCGGATAGTCGGATTAAGTGAAATTGATTATTGGGTGAAGCGACGGGAGGCACTAGGAGAATACCGGTGTCGCAACCTACATTTACATGGCTATCAATGTCGCCGTGCCCGCCGGGCCGTTGGGATCTTCGGCTACTCGATTGGCGAATGAAACCGGCATTCAGAGCGGGTGAAACCGCCAGGAGCATCCCCTTGCTCGTCGATTGGCGCATCGGCGGGCGATGCGCCGACTGGGCTCTTATCGGTGAAAAGCGCTGCGCAATTGCGGTGGGCGTTGATGAACCAGGAACAAGGGCGAACTTGATTCAGGGCGGGTTTGCGGATGCCCTTTCCAGCCAGGTAGCATTGGTGGAGCTCGCGGCACGGGCTTTAAAGCTTGATGGCGTCAACGAGATGATCCCGCAGCATCGCAACGTGGGGCCCGTACGGCTCGATCTGTTTTACCGCGATGCTTACGTCGACGATAAATGGATTGGTCTCCATCCGCGTGAATTTGCATTGATGTGGCGGCTGGCTGAAGTGCCGGGCCAGCGCGTGGACAAGGCAGAACTCTTGTCCGATGTCTGGCGCCTGCGGCATGAGCCTGAAACCAATTCGCTCGAAGTCCATATTTCCCGGTTGCGGGCAAAGCTGGCAATTTCGGGACTTGGATGGTTGGTCCAGACCCATCAGGACGGTGGCTATTTCATCTGCACCGAAGCCCGCTCCAGTTTCACCGCATTCTCGCGAGAGCGACGGACCATGCTGGACAGGTCGGCACCGATAACGCAAAGTCGCAGGCCCGATCAGCCAAACCTTGCGGAGTGTCATGTCCAGCGAACGCGTATCGATTGAACTAGCCGAAAACGGTGTTGCCCAGGTCCGGTTGAACCGGCCGGACAAGATGAACGCGCTCGACCCCGAGATGTTCGAAGCGATCATCGCTGCAGGCGAGGAATTGCGGACCATGAAGGGGCTGCGCGCCGTAGTGCTGGCGGGCGAAGGGCGCAGCTTTTGCGCCGGCCTCGACGTGTCGAGCTTTACCGCCTCGCCTGATGGGACACGCAAGCCGCTGACGGACCGTACGCACGGCAATGCCAACACTTTCCAGGAAGTCGCCATGACTTGGCGCAAGTGTCCCGTTCCGGTCATCGCGGCGGTGCACGGGGTATGCTTTGGCGGCGGCATGCAGATTGCCAGCGGCGCAGATATTCGCGTGGTCCACCCGGCCAGCCGCATGGCGATCATGGAAATGAAGTGGGGCCTCGTCCCCGATATGGGCGGATATCACCTGTGGCGCGGCATGGTGCGCGACGACGTCCTGCGCGAACTGGTCTACACCAACCGCGAATTCACGGGCGAGGAAGCGAAAGAATACGGTCTCGCGACGTTCGTGTCCGAAGATCCGCTGGGCAAGGCAAACGACATTGCGAACACGATCGCCAACCGCAATCCCGAGGCGATCCGCGGTGCCAAGCGCCTATCTGACGCGATGCTGGAAAAGTCCGGCGACGAAATCCTGATGGAAGAAAGCGTCGAACAGTCTGCAATCATGCGTAAACCGAACCAGATCGAAGCCGTGATGGCCGGAATGCAAAAACGCGCAGCTAATTTTACAGACGTGTGAGCCGTCTGCCTGCTTACGACCAGATTGCAGTCTTTTAAGCTTTCACATAGTTATGTTGAATTAATTTATCAGATCACCTCAAACCTCATTTCTTCACCGTGGCAATTGTGATTGGCTTTGCTTTGGCGTGGGCCCTTAGTCCGCTAGACTGGTTTGATGGTTTTATTTTATTTTTGCTCGGGTCCACCGCGGGCGACTGGGACCGCCAGTTAAACCCCATTGTCGATAGGGTTGGAGGCCCTTCATTCCCTTGGGATGATATGCATGCTGGTGACAAGCTGGCCTATTTTCTTCCAAATTTGGCGATCACTATCTTCGGATTGATTTTCCTCGCTATGGCAATCCAGTTTTCACGGGTCGCCATAGACTGGCTCGGCATCGGGGTGGGCATCTTCGGTATCACGTTGGGTGTTGGCCAAGGGTACTGGAAATGGAAGCATCGTTATCTGTCCCTTGATGGCAGCTAATTACCCATTTTCTGACAGTTTCACCGAGCTGGAATTGTGTCGGCAGCGGACAGTCCGGCACCGTGCTTCACTACCTAAGGTATGCGTGCTGTCTGAGAAAGGTCGTTGATGTTGGCGCCAATTGTTTTTCTCATCCTCGGATTTATCGGCACGTTGTTCGTGGGCGGTGCCGGAAGATTTCTTTCCACCCGCTTCGTGGACAAAAGGCTTACTCGAGTCGTCGGTTTTTCGATCGCGATCGGCTTTGTTTTCGCTGGCGGATTTCGAGGTGTCGAAACGAACTCCGACCTTCAGCAAGCTATGCTTAGCATCGGGATGGTCGCCGGATTGGGACTCTTATGGTTCCGCTACTTCAAATCGCAGAAAGCCGAACGTTAGGTACTCCTCTAATACAGATAAGCTGACGCTCAACCCATTCGGAGGCGTTCGCTAACCACCCATGAGCGGTCTTCAATGTCACCCGAAGATCGCCACGCTCTGCATTCCGTCGAGCACCTGTTCGCCATCGGCATTCCACAATCGCAGCCGCTCGGAGGAATATCCGTCGCTTGCATGCTGGCTGGCGTTTTCCGACAGCCACCAGCCGTCGCGGGTGGTTGGCTGCGTATCCAGCAGATTGAACGACCAGTTGATCGAGCTGATCGGACCCTGCCGCTGCATCGCTCGCATTGCGCCGGGCGGCAGTACGTCACCGAGCAGGATCAGTTCGCTCACGGGATCGAGGCCTTCGCGGTCCTCCAGCCTGGCCCAGCGGCGCACAACTGGGTCGCCCGGCCCGCGCATTTCTTGGGCGCGGCGGATCTCGAAATTGTGCTGGATGAACACGGGGCCCTTGTCCTTCATCGCGGGTTCGGCTTCCTCGGGAGAGCCGGGCCAGTCCTGTACCGGAGCGGCCTTATGTTCGGCATTGGGTTCGCGCGATGTCCCGAACAGCCAGAAAGCCGTGAGCGTGCATTTGCCCTCGCACCAGATTTCACTACGCACCTGAGCGACATTGCGCCCCTGCCGGACAATCTCGCGGCGTAGTTCGGCGTCCGGCGAGGTTGGTGCGACGAAAGCAATCTGGGCGGCGCGCAGTGGCGGCAGCTCGGGGAAGGCCCTGATCGCGGCTGTATAGGCAACCAGCGCGGATGCGCCGCCGTAAAGCGTGCGGCCTTGCAACCAGTGGTCGAGGTTATCGAAGCGGACATGTCCGCCTTCTGCGGTGATCGGGTCGATCAGGCTGGCAATGGTCATGACCGCTTCATTGCCGCTGACCGGCTTCGCGTCCAGACTGACGTTACGTAAGGCCGTTTGTCCGAAGTCGATTGCCCAAAGTCGATTGCAATGCTTCGGCAGAATCGCTAGTGGGCCGCTTCCCGTCCGAGAGGGCGGGTGCGAGGCCCGATGGCGGAGTGGTTACGCAGAGGACTGCAAATCCTTGCACGCCGGTTCGATTCCGGCTCGGGCCTCCATTTCCTGACGCGTGCTGCGTCTCAGAAGTGCCGCTTTAGCTCAGTTGGTAGAGCACATCATTCGTAATGATGGGGTCAGGTGTTCGAGTCACCTAAGCGGCACCACTTTTCGCAGATAGCGGACAGCCGAAAATCCCTCGCATCCCGATAGTCCAAACTTGAGGACGTGCAGGCGCGAAGCCAGCGTCTTCAATTTCAGCACGTATCGTCGGCACTCAGCGACTGCTTATGCGGCCGTCTTTCCTTCGCATTGGCGAAGGGGCAAGCGAACTTCGCTACCGGGGGGCACCGCCCACGGCCTGATAGAGGCCGACAAGTGCCGTGAGTTCGTCCGCCTTTACCTGCACCAGTGACAGCTCCACACCGAGCAAGGCGCGCTGAGCATCCACCTGCTCGATATAAGGCGTGTATCCCGCGCGGTAACGGTTGCGGGCATGGCGCAGCGCATCGGCTACGGCTGCCTGCTGTGCTTCCAGCGCCGTTTGTTGCTGGTCCAGATTAGCGAGCACCGCCATGCGGTCCTCCACCTCCCGAAAAGCATTGAGGACGGCCGAGCGATAGGCCCATGCGGCCTGGTCGCGCTGCGCCGTCGCCCCGTCCAGCTGCGCCTGCAGTTTTCCGCCCTGGAAGATCGGCGCAAGGATGCTGCCGCCCAGGGACCAGATGCTGATCGGGTCAGACAACAGATCGGACAGTGCAAGTCCGGCAGTCGCGCCGAGGTTGATCGAGGGCATGAAATCGGCGCGTGCCAAACGCATTTTCGCATCGGCTGCGGCAATGCGATATTCCGCTGCGGCGACATCCGGGCGGCGGCGCAGCAATTCGGAAGGAAGGATTGCCGGGAGTGCGGGCTGACGCAGGTTCTCCAGCGTACCTCCACGCTCGATCGCGCCCGGCAGGTCGCCGGTCAGCACGGAAAGCGCGTTCTCCTGGCGCGCGATCTGGGCCTTCAGCTGCGGCACCAGTTGGGCGGTAGCTTGATACTCTGCCTGTGCCTGCCGCAGTTCGAGCTGCGAGGTATAGCCGACTTCGGCACGGTCGCGGGCGAATTTGAGAGCCTCGGCGCGCGCCTCCAGCGTCGCATCGAGCACTTCCAGCCGCTTGTCGAGCGCCAGCAGCGTAATGTACCCGCTGGCGGTTGCCGCGCTTACCGAGAGGCGCGCGGCCTCTTCGCCCGCAGCGCTCGCCGCCACGCCTGCTTCCGCAGCATCCACGCGTGCAGCGTTCCTGCCGAACAGATCGACTTCGTAGGACGCCCTGAAAGCTGGCTGAGCAGCAAGCGTTGCCTGGCCCTGTCCGAAAGGTGAAACCTCGCGCCGGATACCGCCTTCGACGCCGGCACCGACCGAAGGGAGCAGGTAGCCGCGCGAACCCAGTTCGGTCGCGCGCGCTTCCTCCACGCGGGATGCTGCTATCTGCACGTCGGAATTGTTCAGACGCGCCCGTTCGACGAGGCGCGAGAGCTGCGGATCGCCAAAGGCGTTCCACCAGTCCTGCTCCACCGGTGCTGTCCCTTCCGGCATCGTGCGCCATTCTGTCGGCGGAGACACTGCGGCGCCGAGCGGAGCATCCTGCAGCGTGGGCGCGCAGGCGGACAGAGCGAGGGCGGATGTGGCCAGAAGGGCGAGGGGTTTGCGCATCACGATCAGTCCTGCGTGTGGATG
Source organism: Qipengyuania psychrotolerans (assembly GCF_019711355.1). Taxonomy (NCBI): domain Bacteria; kingdom Pseudomonadati; phylum Pseudomonadota; class Alphaproteobacteria; order Sphingomonadales; family Erythrobacteraceae; genus Qipengyuania; species Qipengyuania psychrotolerans. The sequence goes on along the minus strand of NZ_CP081297.1, from coordinate 2,081,189 downwards.
GTAGCTACGACGGACATGCCCGGGCCAAGCCGCTCGGCCGCTTCCTGGCCCTTGTCGAGCACGATGCGCACTGCGATCCGCTGGGGCACCTTGACGAAATTGCCCGCCCCGGTGTCCGGCTTGACCAGGCTGAATTCGCTGCTGGCGGCAGGCGCGATGCTCTGGACGCGGCCTGTGAGTTTGGCGTCGCCGAGCGCGTCGACTTCCAGCGTGGCGCGCTGGCCAACTGCCATCTTCGCTGTCTGCGTTTCCTTGAAATTGGCGACCACCCACACGTCGTCAGGTACGATATACATGAGCTGGGTTCCGGCAGTGACCAGCTGCCCCACGCGTGCGGTGACTTCGCTGAGGCGGCCCGAACGCGGGGCGCGTATCTCGGTGCGCGAGAGTTCGAAGTCTGCCAGCCCCTTCGATGCCTCGGCCCCGGCAACCTGCGCTTCGAGCGCGCCGCGCCCGACGTTGACCGACCGGACGTTTTCAGCCGCGATGGCGCGCTGCGCCTGTGCCTGACGCACGCCGGCCTGTGCTTGCTGCAGCGCCGCGCGGGCCTGGTCGCGTTCGCGCAGCGACACCGAGCCTTCGTCGACCAACTCCGCAATGCGGTTCATGTCGGCCTGCGCTTTCTGCAAGCCCGCACGTGCGGCTGCCACGGCGGCGTCCTGCAGTTCGAGCTGAGCCTGTGCAGAGCGCAGGCTTTGCGCGCTGTTGGCAAGCGTTGCCTGCTGTGCTGCGGTGTTTGCCGCGCCTTGCAGGACCTTTTCCTGAAACGGCACGTCATCGATCCGGGCAAGCAGTTCGCCCTTTTCTACGCGCTGGAAGTCGAACACTGGAACTTCGACCAGATAGCCGCCGACCTGCGGGCTGACGACGGTGGTGCGTCCGCGGACATAGGCGTTGTTGGTGGTCTCGTCGCCGCCGCTAAAGGGGGGGAGGTCCCAAGCGAACAGCGCGGCGAGCACGCCAAGTAAGATGACCACAGCAGCAAAACCGATGCGGCGGCGCGAGGGATTGGGCGACCACCCCGTTTCCTGTTCGGGGGCGGGAGTATCGTTCGAGAGGGTTTCGGCGTCGGTTTCAGCCTGCGTCGATTGTGTCATTGCCTAGTCCTTGCGAGCATGGCCTCCATGAAGGCCAATTCCTTTGCGAGCGGGTTTCGCCCGCGTATCTTGTTGATGAACCACGGCACGAAGACGGCGGCGAAGGTCACCGCTGACAAGGTGCCGATAAGGAAGAAAACATCGTTGAAGGCTAGCACCGCAGCTTCGCGGCCCACTTCCCGCGAGATGCTCGAGGCCGCAGCCTGCTGCTGCAGCGCGGGATCGGACTGCAGCGGCGCGGCGCTCCGTGCGGCATTGCTGAGCGCCTGACCGAGCTGCTGGTTGGCAAGCGTCAGCGTGCTCCCCGCATCGATCAAGTGCGTCTTCAGGCGCACGGTGTGGAAGGCGGATAGCAGCGATATACCCGCGAGCCCGCCCACCGATTGTGAAAGCGAGAAGACCGCGATGAAGCTGATTACATAGCTCTGCCCCGCGGCAAGCGCGCGCAGCATGCCTTCCATCATGATCGGCCCCATCGCGAAGACGGCACCGAAGGCGATGGCGGCCTGCGTCAGGTAGAGATCCTGCGGCCGCGTCATAGCCCCGGTCCGTGTATCGGCAAATGCTGCTATGCCGATAACGAGGATTGCGAAGAGAACCGGACGGGTCAAATCTTTGGGATCTAGGCGCACGACCGATAGCGCCATGCCGGCAAGGGTCGCACCGGCAAGTATCCAGAAGTAGTCTGTCAGCTGTTCGTTTCCGTAACCGAGCGCGGCGAACATCCCGCTTGCCCCGAAGCCCTGTTCGGCGACAAGAATGCGGACGGTCGCGCCGATCAGCGCAAGGGCGAGGATCGAGCGGCTCGAAAGCCAGCTAAGGTCCAGCATGGGGCTCTTGCGGTTGGCCTCGATCAGGAAGCACCCGCCGAGCCCGAGAATGGCGATGACGAGTGCATAGCCGAGCCACGGCGTATCCCACCACTGGATGCGGCCCTGGATAAGGAAGGCGCACAGGGCCGCGACGCCGATGATAAACAGCGTGATGCTCGGGATATCGAGCTTTTCGAAGGTCTGCTTGCGGATACCGGGCGGCAGGCGCAGAAGGTAAACCATCCCGAACCCCAGCAGCGAGAGCGCGAATTGGAACTGGAACACATGGGCGATGTCGCCGTCCACCAGCAGGGCGGGGGACAGCGCGCGGGTCAGCGGGAAGGACACCTGCGTGAGGCCCAGCGATATCACCAGTCCGCCGACCCTCAAGGCTGGAGGTAAGCCCTGCATCAGATAATAGATTGCGAGCGCCGACAGGCCGCTCGCCGTGATCCCGGCGACCGCACGCGCAGCAAGCTCCGGATAATAGCCGGGGCCGATCATCTGCACGAAATTGGCCGCGACGAGCCCCGCCATGGCCCAGCGCACGAACGGCTGGATGCCGAATTCCTGCCGTACGCGGAACAGCAGCATGCTCATTGTGGCATAGGTGGAATAGAAGGCCACCGTCAGCCAGCCGGCTTCGACCGGCGTCAGCGCGAATTCGGCCTGCAATGCGGGCGAATTGGCGAGCAGGAAGCCGTTCTGTGCGCCGCCCACCAGCGCCATGAACACGCCGATCGCGAGATAGGCTGCGCGGCGCGCCGGAGGATGGTCCGGATTGGCCGGGGAGCCGGGTAGGATCGGCATTTCGTGCGGCTTGAAGCGGTAACCGTCCGCCGTGTCGATCAAGGTGGCGCGTTGCGTCATAGCGCAAGCGATCCCTCGACGAGCGTGGCTTCGAGCGCCGCGGCGAACTCGGTATCGTCCTCAATGCCATCGACGAGCTTGCCGAGGCGCTCGCGCCGGGCGACCGAGCTGGCAGCAGAGTATATGAAGTTGGCGACCTTGAACTGGAGATGCGCGGGGACGTCTGGCCGCTCGTGCGCTGCGGCCTGCGCAAGTTCGATGAAGTGGCGGTGGAGCGGCAAGGAGAGCGTGTCGAGCAGCCACTGCGAACGATCGCTGTTGATCGTGATGTCGCGCAGCAGCAGACGCGGAACTTCCGGCCGATCAAGAAGGTAGGCGAGGAATGCGCGCGCCGAATGGCCCAGCCGGTCGTGCGCGGTGCTGTTCTCCATGTCATCCAGAGCGCTCTCCAGCGCCTCACGCAAATCCTTGCCCGCCTGCATTACGATTGCCTTCCACAAGCCGTGCTTGCCGCCGAAGTGGTAAGAGATCAGGGCCACGTCCACACCGGCATCAGCCGCGATTTCGCGCAGCGATGTCGCCTCGAACCCTTGTGCGGCAAAGCGTTGCAATGCGGCGCAAGCGATCGCACCGCTCGTATCGTCGTCTGTTTCTTTAGGGCGTCCACGCCCGCGCCGTTCAGTCAATATCCGTTCCTTGTGCGGCGCAACATAAGGCGAGGAACAGTTATATTCAATGGCTGTTGAATTAGTCGGCAAGCGGGCTCGTCCAGTGCGTGCGATCGACCCTTCGCTTCCGTAGTGATCTAGGCCCGCATACGGCTTCAGTCCACGCAGAACGTGTTTCTTGAAACCGACGCGAAGCCCGCGGGTTGCAGTAGCGAAGCGACGTGAAATGACGCCGCATTTCCCACTCTCAAAAAAGGACTAGCCTCATGAAAATCCTCATGGTTCTCACCAGCCACGACGAACTTGGCGACACCGGCAAGAAGACCGGCTTCTGGCTCGAAGAATTTGCAGCGCCCTATTATGTGCTCAAGGACGCGGGCCATGACGTCACGCTGGCGAGCCCGGCTGGCGGACAACCGCCGCTCGATCCGAAATCCGACGAACCCGATTCGCAGACCGAGGCGACCAAGCGTTTCAAGCAGGACGAAGACGCGCAGGCACAGCTCGCTACCACCGAAAAACTCGGCGGAATCGATATCGCGAAATTCGACGGCGTATTTTATCCGGGCGGGCACGGACCGCTGTGGGACCTCGCCGAAAGCCCGGTGTCCAAGGCTATCATCGAAGGCACACTTGCTTCGGGCAAGCCAGTGGCTCTCGTTTGCCATGCACCGGCCGTCCTGAAGAACGTGACTTCCCCCGACGGGAAGCCGATCGTGAACAACCGCAAGGTAACCGGCTTCACCAACGAGGAAGAGGAAGCCGTCGGCCTGACCGACGTGGTGCCATTCCTGCTCGAAGATGTGCTCAAGGAGCAGGGCGGTAACTTTTCAAAGGCAGGCGTCTTCGAAGTCTACGTCGTGGAAGATGGCTTGCTGATCACTGGCCAGAATCCACCCTCGAGCGAGCGGGCAGCGGAAAAGCTGCTCGAAGCGCTCGCTGCTGCGGAATAACCGCAACTGGTGTTTCCAGCCGAGCTTGAAGGCTTTTTAGCCAGACAAGCTCGGCCGGTTTCCCGGCAAACGACACCAGCCACGAAATCGGCACAGCACAGCTCACGTTGGGAGCCGAGGCCGGATGTTTCGCGGTTGACCCCAAGGTCGCGAAACGCCCCCAGCTCTGGAGAGAAATCGGGACCCGGGCGAAAAGAATTTCGAATTTCGTGGATGCCCGTCCTTCTCGAAGAGGGGCGGCGCCAGACTGCAGAACACACTGCAATTGCTGACAACTCGCACTCTTGCTTAATTCGCGCCCGTCGCTACCAATGTCGAGGTGTGGCTGCGGCGATATTGGGCAATAATGTTCACGGGCAGTGGCCTCGCATAATTCAAACCGGAATATCCGGTTTTCGGGCGCGCTATGAACGACGGTGAAGCAAACTGCTTCGACGGAAAGGTGTGCCCGAGCAAGAATGTCCGATATTTTCATATCCTATGCGCGTTCGACAGAACCGGTTGCCAAGGAAGTCGGAGAGCAATTGCGTGCTGCAGGCCACCACGTGTGGCGCGACGACGAACTCCCCGCGCATCGTTCCTACAGCGACGTCATCGAAGAGCGCCTGCAATCGGCGAAGGCCGTACTGGTATTATGGTCGGCCGAGGCGGTTCGGTCGCAATGGGTCCGCGCCGAGGCGGATATTGCGAGGGAAGCCGGAACGCTCCTTCAAATGAGCGTCGATGGCACCACGCCTCCGATCCCGTTCAATCAAATTCAATGTGCCGACCTCGCTGACTGGTCGGGAGCTCCCGATCATCCCGGCTGGCGCAAGGTCCTCGACAGCGTGACCTCTCTGGTTGGAGCCCCCGTTGTTGCGGCGGAGGTTGCGCCGGTTAAGCCGCGCTCCGACCGCAAACGCATCATGGTGCTTCCCTTCCAGAACATGAGCGGCGACAACGAGCAGGAATACTTTTCGGACGGCATCTCCGAAGACATTATTACCGACCTTTCAAAGGTTTCTTCCCTCGATGTCGTTGCGCGCAACCAGGCCTTTTCCCTGAAGGGGAAGGGCATCGATATCGCGACGTTGGGCGAGGACTTCGAGGTCAGCCACGTCGTCGAAGGAAGCGTGCGCAAGGCCGAAGGGCGCGTACGCATCACTGCCCAGCTCATCGATGCGGAAAACTGCAATCAGGTTTGGGCAGAGCGCTACGACCGCGAACTCAAGGACATCTTTGCGCTTCAGGACGAAATTTCCAAAGCAATTGTGTCGGCCCTGCGCCTGAAATTGCTCCCGAAGGAAAAGAAAGCGATCGAGAAGCGCGACACCTTGGATTCCGATGCTTACAATCTGTATCTCAAAGCGCGCCAATATTGGATTACGGGCAACGACAGCGATTATCGCCCACTTGAGATTGTGGTCCGTATTTGCCGGCAAGCCACGGCAATCGATCCAAACTATGCGAAGGCTTTAGGCCTCATGGCGCTTGCCCAGGCGCGCTTGCTGATCACCTACGATCAGGAAGTCGACCCGCACCCTGCAGCGGACAAGGCGCTCGCGCTTGATCCCCAACAGCCCGAAGCGCACTGCGCCAAGGCCATGATTGACGGAGCAGCGGGCAATCACGAAAGCGCTAATCGGCACATGGAACTGGCGCTTGAAGTCGACCCTGAAAGCTTCGAAGTGAACAAGGTTGCTGCCCGGATCGTGTTCCAGCAGGGCAAGATAGCCGAGGCCATTCCTTACTTCGAAAAGGCGGTTGGCCTGGTCGAAGGCGATTACCACGGCACCGGAATGCTGCACACTTGCTATACGGCAATCGGAGACGCCGAAAATACCAAGCGCGTGGCAAAAATGACCGTGGAACGCTGCACACGGGCCTTGGAGAGCGACCCGGGCAATGTGGCTGCCCTGGCGTTCGGTAGCGGCACTCTTGCGGAATTGGGCGAACGCGAAAAAGCGCTTCAATGGGTAGACCGCGCCATGCTGCTCGATCCGGACAATCTCATCATGCGGTATAATCTGGCCTGCGCGTTGACGCGTTCGCTAAGCGACAACGAGAAAGCGATCGAGTTGCTGGGGCCGTTCTTCGAGCGTGTTGGTCCGACGCATATTGGCCACGTCGAGGCTGACCCTGACGTCGACCCTCTACGGTCCGATCCGCGTTTTCAGAAGATGGTTGCTGACGCAAAAGCGCGTTCCGGCGAGCAATCGCAAACCGCGCAGACCTGAAGAACCCTTGATCTTTTAGCCGTCACAGGCTCTGACGGGTGCCGGTTTGAATGCTGGCCCCTGCAGGAGTCCCTAGTCCATGAATCTTGAGTTCACCCCCGAAGAGATCGCCTTTCGTGAAGAAGTTCGCGAATTTATTTCCGAGAGCTATCCCGCCGAACTGGGCGACTTTGGAATGCGCGAAGACATGTCGCCGGAAGACATGGTCGCATGGCACAAGATCCTTGGAGAAAAAGGGTGGTCGGTCCCGGCCTGGCCAGTGGAATACGGCGGAACCGGCTGGACGCCGACGCAGCGATACATCTGGTCGGAAGAAAACGCCCGTATAAACGCGTTCATGCCGCTACCGTTCGGCGTCTCCATGGTGGGACCCGTGATCTATACCTTCGGCAATGAAGAGCAGAAGGCCAAACACCTGCCGGGCATCCGCAGCGGTGATGTCTGGTGGTGTCAGGGCTATTCGGAACCGGGGGCAGGTTCCGATCTGGCATCTCTCAAGACAACTGCAGTGCGCGACGGCGATCACTACGTGATCAACGGCCAGAAGACATGGACCACGCTCGCGCAGTATGCGGATTGGGGCTTTTTCCTGTGCCGCACCGATCCCGATGCAGCCAAGCCGCAAGAAGGCATCAGTTTCATCCTGCTCGACATGAAGACACCCGGCGTCGAAGTGCGCCCGATCAAGTTGATCGACGGGGGCTACGAGGTCAACGAGACCTGGCTGACCGACGTGCGCGTGCCTGTCGAGAACCTCGTGGGCGAAGAAAACAAGGGCTGGACCTATGCCAAGTTCCTCCTCGCCCATGAACGCAGCGGGATTGCAGGGGTCGCTCGCTCCAAGCGCGGAGTGGAGAAGCTGCGCGAAATTGCCGCTAATGAAACGATCGATGGCGAACCGCTGATCAGCGATTTCGAGTTTGCCCGCAAAGTAAGCCAGCTCGAGATTGATCTGGCCGCGCTCGAAATCACCGAACTGCGCACGCTTGCCGGAGAGCAGGCGGGCAAGGGACCGGGGCCGGAAAGCTCGATCCTCAAGATCAAGGGCACCGAAATCCAGCAGCGCCTGACCGAGCTCACACTCGAGGCGGTCGGCAGCTACGGAACGCCGTTCTATGGCGATATCGGTGCCGCGCCGGGCGGTGCAGGTTCGAACCAGTACCCCATCGGGCCTGACTATGCCCACCATGCTGCCGCGACATATTTCAATATGCGCAAGACCTCGATCTATGGCGGCTCAAACGAAATCCAGCGCAACATCATCACCAAGATGATCCTCGGCCTTTAAGCCCGCGAACCAGACCCGGAGAGACACAGTGGACTTCAACTTCACCGAAGAACAGGAAATGGTACGCGACGGCCTTTCGCGCCTGGTGCGCGAACAATACGATTGGGAAACGCGCCGCAAAGCAACTGAAAGCGATGCTGGATGGCGCCCGGAAATATGGTCGCAGCTTGCCGAACTTGGCATCCTGGGAATGCCGTTCAGCGAGGAAGATGGCGGCTTCGGCGGCGGTGCGGTCGATGCGATGGTGGTCATGGAGGAATTCGGCAAAGGCCTGGTGGTCGAGCCGTTCGTGCCGACAGTCGTATGCGCAGGCGGTTTCCTGAAGCACGCCGGCACTGACGCGCAGAAAGAAGACCATCTCTCTGCAATCATCGATGGAAGCCGTGTGTTCGCGTTTGCTTATGCCGAGCCGCGCGGCCGATATGATTATGCGGATCTGGGAACCACCGCGAAAAAGGACGGCAGCGGTTATGTCCTGAGCGGCCACAAGGCAGTCGTGATCGGCGCACCCTGGGCCAGCCACCTGATCGTTACGGCGCGCACATCGGGTGACCGCCGCGACAAATCGGGGGTGAGCGTTTTCATCGTCGACAAATCATCCGCTGGCATAATTACCCGGGACTACTCCACGGTCGACGGACGCCGGGCTTCCGAAATCTATTTCGAAAATGTCTCGGTGCCGGCTGACGCACTTATCGGCGAGGAGGGCGCTGCTCTCCCGCTTATCGAGCGCGTGACCGACGAAGCGATTGCCGCCCAATGCGCAGAGGCCTGCGGTGCGATGAAGGTCGCCCACGCGATGACCGTCGAATACTCGCGGCAGCGCAAGCAGTTCGGCGTGGCAATCGGTTCATTCCAGGTGCTCCAGCACCGGATGGTCGATATGTACACGGAGTACGAGCAGTCGGTATCGCTGACCTATCTCGCCACCTTGCGCCTCGATGCGGACGAAACAGAGCGCAAGCGCGCTGTTTCTGCGGCCAAGGTCGGTGTCGGTAAGGCGGCGCGATATATCGGTCAGGAAGCTGTTCAGATTCACGGCGGAAACGGCGTCACGGATGAATATGCTATCGGTCACTATTTCAAGCGGCTGACCATTTTCGACTCCGAATTCGGCAATATCGACCATCATCTGAAGCGGCACATGGCGCTGGCGTGAAGGCAGCGGCACAGCCGCACGTCTCTGCATTCCAAGGATTTTTGCTGTTTTGATGTGCACGGGATGATAAGGCGCTCCCTTGTGGAGGGTTCGTGAGGCTGCTTTCTGGATCGGGACTGCTGATGGCGCTGGGCGCAGCTATTGCTCTGCCAGCCTCGGCTGCACGTGCCCAGGAACAGGGCATCCAGGCAGATCCCGCAGAAGGATTGCCGGAGCCCGAGGCGCGCCCGCTCGCGATCGATTTTACCGATGATCCCGTGCTCGCGCTTGCCGATGCGACGGCAGACGCCGAAGCTTTTCGGACAATTGTCGTAGCGGCGCTCGAAGAAAGCCCGACCGGGCGCGAAGCGCGTGCACTGGAAGAAGTAGCCGACGCCCGGCTTTCCGAAGCGCGCAGTGCCTACATGCCCACAGTCGATCTTGGCGTGACCGGGTTCACTACGCTGGAACGGAACTTCACCGACGATCCGAGCAACTTTCTCGAGCGGTCTCGACCGCGTGAACGCGTCGATTTCAATCTCAACTATGCGCATACGCTCTGGGATTTTGGCGCCATTGATGCCTCTGTGAGGTCCGCGACGGCAAGATTGCGAGCCGCCGGATATGACCGCGAAGCGCGCACCAGCGAGGTTGCAGGGGACGTGACATCCGCGTGGACACAGGTGTTTGCTTTCCAGTCGCTCGAGCGTCTGCTCGAAGGCTACCTGGCTGCGCAGGACGGACTGGCAGCAGCAGTCGAAAAGCGGATCGAACGCGGCGTATCAGCCGAAGGGGATAGGGCACGGGTCGCTTCCTTGAAGGCTCAGGCCATGGTTCAGCTCGCTCAGATCACACGCCGCCGCGCCAGCGCCGAAGCGCGGTTCCGCCAATTGAGCGGTACGCAAGCGCCTGAAGGCCTGCTCCGCCCGCCTATCCTTGATGCCACCCAGATATCGCAGGAATATGCTGCCCTGGCGGCCGAAACGGCGCCGCAGGTCAAAAGCGCCCAGGCGGTAGCCGATGCGCGCGATGCAGATGCAGATGCCGCTGGAGCACAGAGACTGCCACGCCTGTCCGCGCGGATCGACAGTGCGCGGTATGGCTTCACGGAGCCCAGCCGCAAAGATTACGACACGCGCGCAACGCTGGACCTGACGTGGCGCATATTCGGCGGGGGCGTGTGGGAGCGCGCCCGTGCCGCCGGTGCGGAAGCCGATGCGGCAGATGCCGTGGCCGACCGCATTCGCGAAGAAGCGATCCGCGACGCGGAAATCGCGTGGTCCGACGTGCAGGCCTTGGAAACCCAGCTCGCAGCACTGGAAGATGCGTACAAGGCGTCACGCCAATCGCGCGACATTGTGGTGGCCAGGTTCGGAGCCTTGCGGGGAAGCCTGTTCGACGTTGCCGACGCGCAGAACGTCTATCTAGATGCTGCCAGCGCTTACATTCAGGCGCTGACCGAGCTTGACCAGGCGCGGTATATCCTGCTCCTGCGGACCGGACGGTTGCTCGACACGCTCGGGCTCGAACAAGGGACTGCTACATAGTGAGCGACAATACGCTCGTCGAAATGCCGGACAAACGGATTGCTGATTGGCTGTGGCAGCCGATCAGGCGCAATTGGCGCACCTATTCGAAAGTTGCGATTGCAGCGGCGCTGATCAATCTGTTCGGCCTCGCCAGCGCATTGTTCACGATGACGGTTTACGACCGCGTCGTTCCAAACTCTGCCTTCGGCTCACTGCTCGCCTTGTCGATCGGGCTGGGCGTCATCATCCTGTTTGATTTCATCCTGAAGCTGCTGCGCGCATATTTTGTCGATTTCGCAGGGACGCGGATTGATCAGGAAGTGGGCGAAGACGCGTTCGATCGCTTGCTGGCAATGCGGCTCGAGCTTCGCAGGGGGTCCACCGGCCAGTTGACCGGCATGATCCGCGAACTTGAGACAATTCGCGACTTTTTCGCCTCGGCTACTTTGGTCGCTGTGGTCGATCTGCCGTTCATTATCATTACCCTGATCGTCGTGGCCGTGATTGGCGGCTGGGTAGTATTGGTGCCGGCCTTGATGGTGCCATTGGTCGTTCTCGTCGGATTGGCGGCACAGCCGGCGCTCCAGCGGATCGCGGCCAAGACATTCGGCGAGGGCTTGCTCAAGCAGTCCGTGCTGATCGAGACGGTCGGAAGTATTGAACACGTCAAGGTTTCCGGGGCGCACGACATGCTCAAGCGCCGATGGCGCGATGCGGTGCAGGAACATTCGCGCAGCAATATGCGGCAGCGGCTGATTTCCTCGATCGGGACCACTTTCGCCACATCCGCCGGAGTTATCTCCTACGCTGGCGTTGTTATTGTCGGCGTCTTCGCAGTGGCGGCGAACAATCTGACGCTGGGCGGCCTGATCGCTTGCTCCATCCTTGCTGGCCGCGCCATCGCACCGCTCGCGCAGATATCTCAGCTTGTCGGGCGCATTACCGCGACCCGCACGGCCTATCGGCAGGTCCGTATTTTGATGGAGCAGCCCAGCGAAGGCCCTGAAAGCGAGCCTCTCCAACCGGGCTCGACATCAGGTTCGATTGAACTGCGGGACGTGACCTTCCAGTACCCCGACACTTCTACGCCAGCTCTGGAGAAGGTGAATCTCAAGATCGAGCCGGGCGAACATGTGGCCCTTCTCGGCCGGGTTGGGTCGGGCAAGTCAACTGTCGCTCGAATGATCCTCGGGCTGTATCCGCCGCAACAAGGCATGGTCCTGATTGACGGTCTGGATGTTGCGCAATTCGATCCGTATTCGATGCGCGCCCAGATCGGCTCGATCCTGCAGGAACCGGCTCTGTTTTCAGGCTCGATCCGCGAAAATATCGTTCTCGAGCGTCCCTTTATCGATGATGACGAGATGCTTCGCGCCTCGCGTCTTTCCGGGACCGACCAGTTTGTTTCGCGCATCGCCAATGGCTACGATCTCAAGCTGGTGGACCGGGGCGAGGGCCTGTCGGGCGGGCAACGCCAGTCGGTCGCGATTGCGCGGGCGTTGGCAGGCAAACCCCCGATCGTGGTCATGGACGAGCCGTCGAGCGCTATGGATGCGCAGTCGGAAACCGGCCTCATCGAACGGCTCGAAGGCGATCTCAAAGGGCGTACGTTGATCGTCATCACGCACCGCCAGCCGTTGCTGAAGCTGGTCGACCGGATCATCATCCTAGATCGCGGCAAGGTCATTGCAGATGGCCCGCGCGATGCTGTGCTGGCAAAGCTGGCGAAGGGAGGGCAGCAGCCGTGAATCTGCCGATCCAATCGCAATCCGAACCAGAGCTTGCCGGAGAGGACCCGCCCGAGCGCCATATTGAAGACTGGATCGACGAGATCGAGCCCGGACGCGCCTCGAGATGGCTGTTCTGGGGCATCACGTTATTCTTCATCCTGTTTCTGCTGTGGGCGGCGATTGCAGAAATCGACCGCACCGTGCGCGGCATGGGCCGGGTTGTCTCCAGCAGTGACCTGCAGGTCATCACGAGCCTTGAGGGCGGGATACTCGAAGAAATCCTGGTCGAACCCGGTGACGAAGTGGCGCAGGGCGCACCGCTTCTGAGGCTCGATCCGACTGAAACAGGCGCGAACCTCGGAAGCAATACTTCGGCGGCGGAGGCCCTCGACATGAAGGTGGCACGGTTGACCGCCGAGATTGGCGGCCGCGCTCCGCGCTATCCGGCTCCGGCCGATGCCGAGGCCGCGCGCCAGTTAGAAGTCGAGCGCGCTCTCTACTCGTCGCGCCAGTCCGCTTTGCGCAGCGCATTGTCGGCAGGACGAGCCCAGCTTGAGCGGGCGCGACAGGGTGTCAACGAGGCGCAGGCAGCAGTAGCCTCCAGGCAAAGCACGCTCACCCGGACCGAGAACGAACTGGCCATGGTGCGGCCGCTCGTCGAGAACGGGATCGAGCCCCGGCTCAGCCTGACGCGCGCCGAGAGCGATGCTTCGAGCGCGCGTAGTGACCTGGCAGGCGCACGAGCCATGCTGGCCAGTTCGCAGGCGCAGGTCGCCGAAGCAAATGCGAACCTTGCCCGCATCCAGCAGGACTGGCGCGAGCAAGCGGCAAGCGAACTCGCGATTGCACAGGCTGAACTCGACTCGCGATCCAGTTCGATTACGGCTCTGCAAGACCGGTTCGAGCGCACGGTCCTGCGTGCACCGACAAAGGGCCTTGTCAGCCGGGTTCTTGTTTCGACGCGCGGGAGCGCAGTGTCCCCCGGCGAGCCATTGGTCGAGCTCGTGCCCGGCGACGACACCCTGCTGATCGAAGCGCGGATTGCACCGCAGGACATTGGCAATGTCCGGATCGGGCAGAAGGCGAAGATCGGCATTACCGCGTACGATCAAACGGTTTACGGGTCTCTCGATGGCGAGGTTACGAATATCTCCGCCGACTCGATCCAAGATCCACAGACCGGTGAAATCTACTACGCGGTGCGGGTGACAGCACAGGAAACCCTGACCGGGCCAGGAGGACAAGAACTGCCCATCGGTTCTGGCATGATCGCCGATGTTAGCCTGCTCGGCGATAAGCGCACGGTGCTGCAGTACATTCTCACGCCAATCACGCGCCTCAGCGAAACCGCGTTCCGCGAATAGGGTTCAGCACATGGCAAGGCCGCGTGCGCCATCGATTGCTGCATGATCAGGATGCTCACTCCCTTAGCCGCATTGGCGATTGCCGGTTGCGTATCGCAAGCTGTCCATGGAGAAGGGCGGACCATGACCACTGACGTTATTTGCCAATTCGACGACCCCAGCCACGCTGGAGCAAGTGCCGAGGACGTTTGCACCATGTTCGCAGAACAGGTCGCGGAAGCGGCCCCGGGCAAGCGATTGGCTATCACGATCAAGGCGCCCACATCGCGCCAGGCTGAAGCTATCGTGCGCGATGAAGACGGCGCAGTGATCGCCGAGAATCAGTTCGACGTCATGGACACTCAGCTTAGCCATTCGACGTGGGAAGATTTCGCGGCTGCAACTGCCAGGGCAGTTGCCAAGCAAGGCATTTAGGGTCGCCTAAGCGGGCAAGTCACATCTCCGCCCAGATTTGCCCGACCCGGTAGGTTGCGGAAAACTCATCGCAAGGTCGCGCCCCCACACGGCTTCCGGCCAGGAACATCACCGCAAGGACCAAGTCCACCAGTCTCGAAACCGCGTTATTCGGCACGGTGAAGAAGCCGGACACAGGGAATAGGATCAGACCGCGTCGCCAGACAAAGTTCAGGCTGAGCGGTCTTCGAGGCCGCCGCGGTCGACAATTACAACTTCTCGGCGTGAGGGGAGGTCGATCACGTTCTCGCTGCGCATTTTCGACAGCTGACGACTTACGGTCTCGATGGTGAGGCCGAGGACATCGGCGATCTGCTGGCGCGAAAGCGGCAATTCCATCTGGCCAAGACTGCCGACATCCGCGCCGCACGTACTCGGCGCCAATCGGTCCGCCATCTCCAGCAGAAACGTCGCTACTTTCTGCTCTGCATTCATCCGGCCCAGCAGCAACATCCAACGGCGCGTGCGGTCCAGTTCCGCCAACGTCCGTTCGAGGAGCTTATGCTCGAGCCGCGGATGTTCGCGTGCAAACCGGTCAAAATCCGTCCGCTGGAATGTGCACACCAGTGCCGGGGTCAGGGCTTCGACCCCATAAGGTGTTTTCTCGCCGAACGGCCGGCCGAGAAAATCCGATGGATAGGCCAGGCCAAGAATCTGCTCCTTGCCTTCCGCAGTCTGGGTCGAGAGTTTCAGCAGGCCTTCGACGACATTCGCGACGACAATCGCGTCATCGCCTTCCCATAGCAGTTGTTCGCCAGCTTCGACCTTGCGCCTGCGGCCGATCGAATTGAGGGCCTGGAGTTCGCCCGGATCAAGATCGGCGCAGATCGCCCGATTGCGTACGGCACAGGCCTGACAGAAATTCAGGGTCGGTTCGGACGGCGAGATATCCATTAGTCCCGGTTACCTTTCGGCGTCAGTAATGCCAAGTCCGTAGCACACCGCCGCACGTGTCTGAATCGCGATGGCCTCGCGTCAATGGCTTGAGGGCGGCAGGGCCGACCGACATGGCAGCAATCCCGCGACGTAATCCGCAATGGCAAGGCTGGAGGTCAAACCGGGCGATTCGATTCCGAACAGGTTCACCAGACCGGCCACTCCGTGCACCTTCTGGCTATCTATCCGAAAATCGGCTGCCGGCTGGCCGGGTCCGACAATCTTTGGTCTTATCCCGGTGTAGTCCGCCGACAGGTTTTCGCGGTCGATACCGGGCAGATATGTCCTGATTGCGGCCACGAATTCGTCGGCTCTGCTATCGTCGAAACGATAATCGATTTCATCGATCCAGCGCACGTCCGGCCCGAACCTGGCTTGGCCTCCAAGATCCAGCG
This sequence comes from Qipengyuania psychrotolerans, assembly GCF_019711355.1. Lineage (NCBI taxonomy): Bacteria > Pseudomonadati > Pseudomonadota > Alphaproteobacteria > Sphingomonadales > Erythrobacteraceae > Qipengyuania > Qipengyuania psychrotolerans. The sequence continues at coordinate 2,065,800 of NZ_CP081297.1, read as the reverse complement.
TCAGGTGAACCCCCAGGCCGCCTTGCTCCGGCACGGGATATACCAGCCGTTTGCATGGAGAAGGTCCGGCCAGCCGGTAATAGTGGCCGATCGAGAAATGCGGTTCGGGAATGGTCGACGCATCCAGCCCGGCAAATTGCCGCGCCACTTGCGGTGCCATCATCCCGGCGCAATTCACCACTTGCCGCGCGCGCAATCGCAGGGACTCTTTGCCTGCCGTTTCTACGATGAAGCCGCCACTTTCGACGCTGCAGACGGTGATCGGCGTTCGCAACACCACCATGCCGCCGGCCTCTTCCAGATCGGCTTGAAGTGAAAGCATCAGCGCATGACTGTCGATGATGCCGGTCGACGGGGAATGGAGCGCGGCATGACACTCGACCGCCGGTTCCATTTCCTGGGCCTCTGCGCGGTCCAGCATTCGCAGATCGGTAACACCGTTCGCCGCGGCCCGCGCACGAATTTCCTCCAGCTGGTCAATCTGGTCAGCGCAGGTCGCCACAATCAACTTGCCAAGGCGCTTGTGCGGCAATTTGCGATCTTTAGCATAGGCATACAGCTGCTCTTTCCCGCGCCGACAAAGCTTGGCTTTCAAGCTGCCTTGCGGATAATAGATACCGGCATGGATAACTTCCGAATTGCGGCTGCTTGCGTGCAGTCCGATTGCGGATTCGGCCTCTAGAACAAGCACTTCACGTCCAGAGCGAGCGATTGCCGCCCCGCAGGCCAAGCCCACGACGCCTGCGCCGATCACGATGCACTCGACTTCTTCCATACCCGGTGTTTCTCCTGGGAAGACTTGGCGGCCGCAGACTAGCTTGATTGTCGGACACTGCGCCAGAGCCGCAGGGGCAGATATTGCCAATGCCAACCAGAAAAGCCGTTAATTTCCGCTGTCTTGCCCCCAATGCGTTACACCTAATGAGCGTCTGCGGTTTCGGGCGACTTGCTGTAGATTCTCCCGACCATGGAAGCTGCCGCGATACACTTGTCGGACATCGGACCGGATGCCTGGGACGCGATCCCCGCACAGCCCAGCACCCCTATGCGCCAGTATATCTGGGCGAAAGCCTATGAAGAAACGCTCGCGCGCGGAGCTGTGAAGGCGGTCGTGGTCGGACCTCCTTCGAAACCTCTTGCCATTGCGCCTTTCGCGGAACCTGCTTCTGGGCCGCGCCGCCAGATATTGCTGGGCGCGGAAGACTTATGGGAATCGATCGAAGTTACAGCAGGGGACGAGCAGTCCCAGCGCCAGCTTGCCCAGCTGATCGCTAATTCCGGCATGCCCATCCGGCTTGGGCACCATCCCACCGATACCCCATTTCTCCAGCTTCTTTCGCAGGCCTACCGCGGCAAGGGGAGGGTCATCGTTTCGACCCAGCAGGCACGCGCCATGCCCAAAATCAAACTCGATGCCTCGTGGATCGAACCGGAAAGCCATTTCAACTCGCGCCGGCGTTCGGACTTCCGCCGGATGTCGCGCAAGGCCGAAGCTTTGGGCGAAGTGACATTCGAGATAACCGAGCCAACTGCTGACAATCTGGACGCGCTATTGAATGAAGCTTTCGATGTTGAAGCCAGCAGCTGGAAGGGTCGCTCCGGTACCGCGATCAGTCAGGATTCCGGTATCGCGGCTTTTTATCGCAACTATGCACACCAAGCGGCCGAAGCAGGTATTCTGCGGCTATGTTTCGTCCGGATCGACGGGGTCGCCGCTGCCATGCAATTCGCAGTCGAATGCGATCAGAGCTTCTGGCTGATCAAAGTCGGATACAACGACGCTTTCAAGCAGGTGTCCCCAGGCAATTTGTTGATGCGCGAAACCATCAAATATGCGGCGGAAAAAGGGCTGGGCTCATACGAGTTCCTCGGCAAGGAGGCTGAGTGGACCAAGCTATGGGCAGACGGCGCGCGCCCGATCGCAACCGTTCGGGCGTATCCCTATAACCTGCGAGGATTGGCCGCATTCTGCTCCGATTGCCTCGACTTCGGCCTGAAGAAAATCCGCACTCGGTTGGAAAAGCACGGGAGGAAAGAACTTGCGTGAATTGCTGAAGCCCATGGTCATGCCAATCCTGAAGCAGGCCTCGCGGGCCTATGTCGCAGGAGACGATCTCGATCAGGCGCTTGATCTGGCCAAGCGCATGCAGGGTGCGGGATTATCAAGCACGCTGTGCTATTGGAACGATGGCACAGAGGAGCCCGAGCTCGTCGCTAACGAGTATCTTCGCATTCTGTCGGCCAGCAAGGAAAAAGGCCTTGATGTAGCCCTTGCTATGAAGTTGCCCGCATTGTGGGAGCAGCAGAAACAGGTCGACCGCGTCGTGGAAAAGGCGCGCGAACTGGACCTTCCGGTCATCTTCGATTCCCACGATCCGCATAAATCGGACGATATCCTTGCGTGCCTCGACAAGACCGGCCCGCAAGGAATGGGCTGGGCAATACCGGGGCGCTGGCATCGCAGCCTCGAAGATGCCGAGCGGGCAATCGAGCTTGGTGTCAGGGTCCGCGTCGTCAAAGGCCAATGGCCCGATCCTACCGACCCTGACCTCGACATGAGAGAAGGGTATCTGCGGGTTATCAAGCGATTGGCAGGGCGCGCCTCGTTCGTCGGCGTAGCCACTCACGACGCCCCGCTTGCGGCAGCGGCCATGGAAATCCTGGCGAAGGCCGGTACCCCGTTCGAGCAGGAATTCGTGTTTCCCCTACCGATTGAACCAGCACTTGAGGAAGGGAAGCGCTATGCTGCCAAGGCCCGTGTCTACCTCCCGTATGGGTCGGCGTGGCTGCCCTATTCGCTCAAGCGTGCGATCAATAATCCGATCATGCTTTACTGGTTGGCTCGCGACGCTTTGCTGGGCCGCACCTACAAGGTCCCGGAAGAGGTGGTTGCCTAGACGATTGGTCGCCGGCTGCTGCTGATTTAAAAGCCGATAGGCTTGCGCTGATATGCTCTCACGTAGTCGATTTCCATTGCCACCGATTGGGGGGTCGAGGCGTCCATCTGGCCCGTATCCGTCGGGAAAGAGATGAGCATATACATGGGCTGGCGAAACTCTTCGAGCATGGGTGTGCGCCAGATTTCCCGCCGGTTGAGATAAAAGACGACAATGTCCGGGGTGACTTCCACGCCGTAGGTATTGAACTTGCCGCCCAATGACCCCGGCTCGATCTCATGGCGCGTTGCGAAAGTTTTTCTGGTTTCGGTTTGGTTTCGCGGGTGCTTGTGTATTCCTAGGCTCAATTTGTCCGGATTATGGGTTAGATATTCGAACACATCGATTTCGGCGGTGCCTTGGCGCTTATCCACTCCGACCAGCCAGAAGGACGGCCAGAAACCCGGCGCGCTGGGGAGCCGCGTACGAATTTCAAAATAGCCGTATTTTTGTGCGAAACCGCTGTTGCAGGCATCCCACGAGGAGAGCATCCCGCTCTCCCAGCTCCCATCGCTGGTTTTTCTCGCTTCGATGCTCAGGATCCCGTTGCTTATCGTGAACGGGTGCCCGGGGCCGGGCGCCTTGAACCGGGCATCACCGAAATCCCCCGCCCACGGTGTGTGTGCAATCTAGCGCGACAAGCATCCCCATTCCGAGACGTCGAGGGAGTCGAAGTTTTCCTCGAATGATGGTTCGAACTGGGAGAGTTCGATTATACCGGAAGGAGCAGCGGGTTCAGCCACTCCGCTACAGCTGAATAGCGAGAGCAGCACGAGCGGTGCCAGGACGGACCTCGCCCTCAAGCCGGGGAACTTGGGCAAGAGCGCTTGAAAGCCATGCGCTTGCAGGTTGTCCTCCAGCTTCATCGGTTAGAGCCGCGAGGCGGTGACCCAGGCCGCCTCTTTTTCGGTCAGTTCCGGATGCAGGAAATCGACGAGCAGAACGACGCGGGGAGAATCCGCGTTATTCTGCGCCTGATGATGGTAGGAAGAATCGAAGATCATCGCTTCGCCCTTGCGCCATTCTTTTCGCAGGCCTGCGACCTCCATGAACCCGTTCCCCGGCACGATCAGGGGAAGGTGCATAGTAAGGAAAACGTTCGAAACGTCGCGGTGCGGTCTAATCACGCCTCCGCCATCTAGGATCGAAAACATGGCATCGCGGAACGAGGGGTAGTGAGGAATGGTCTTCAGGAGACTCGTCGTAATCGGGCAGAGTTCCGCGTTTTCCGTCAATTCCCTATGACGCGTTACGAACTGGAAACTCTTCCAGTGCCCGCCATCGAGACCTGCATATTTGTATTTCCGGATGCCTTCACGGTAGCGCGCGTTTACGCGCTCGAACTCCTCGGTAATCGCGTCTACTGAATTTTCGAACCCTGCAACCCAGTCGAAATCGGCTGCATCGTGCCAGGGTTTGGACGTCAAGCCTGCGAAAGTGAAACCTTGAGGGTTTGGACGGACGGTGGTTTCGCTTTCCCCAAGTTCGCTCGAGATTGACGCTTTTGCTCTCTGCAAACCAGCCGCAGAGCCTGCATTGGCGGTCATCATTCCTATGCCGTTTCGATAGGCCCTGAGGCGCCTTATGGCCGAAATGAGAAGCGCGCAGGAGATGGCGAAGGGAACGAGGAATGCGCCGACGGCGATCGTTTGCGCTACCGCGAGGGCCACTTCACTGCCTCCGCCAATTGCCAGTACTGCGGCGCAGACAAGGCATGCGATGGCACCGATGGTCAGGCTCGGATGCATCCATCGCTTGACCAGCAATTTGACGCTTGTGCCCCAGAACAGTTCGATGCTGCTCGATGCCATTGGCCAAGCCAGCCTGAGGATCATCAGGGTGAGGGCCCCGAACAACATCTCGGTGATTACAGGAAGCGATGCAGGCGCATGCCTCACAATCTCGAGCGCATGGAAGATCATTCCGGCGAGGAGCAATCCGGCCTGGGCAAGCAGGAACGCAAATATGCGCTTGAAGGCTCTTAATCCGTCCATCCCAGCTCCTGCTTGGGTGGAACCGGCTGGCGCGAGTAAGCCGCGTGCGAGGATATGAGCAGCTCTCCGTAAAGGGACAGCAATTGATCGCGCCATTGTTCCGGCGAGTTGGAAAGGTCGCGGGCCTGCGTAAACGCTACCTTGCTCGCCCGCTCAACGACATGATCCTCGTCCAATGCCCGGACAGCTGCCGCCAGTGCTTCTGGCCGTCTTTCGCTGGCGACGAATGCACAGCCCAAATCCGCTGCCTCGCGTGCCACAAAGGAATCCGCAAAGGCGATGAGCGGCACGCCGCTGTGTATTGCTTCGAGCGAGACCAGTCCGAATGGCTCAGGCAACCTGCTCGGCATGATCAAGCCCCTGGCATGAACGATAAGCTGGGCGATTTCGGCATGTGATCGCCATCCCTCCCAGACGCATTCCGGATATTGCGCCTCGAGCCGTTTCCGTTCCGACCCTTCGCCGATTACTCTGAGCCGCCGGCCTGCTGACCGTGCTGCTTGGGCCGCGAGTTCCGCGCCCTTTTCAGGCTCCAGTCGGCCGATGAAAAAGAGGTCGCTGTTCGCTTCGGCTTTTACGCGGTCAGTGCGGAAGGGCTGAACCGGATTGCGGACAACCCGAACCTGAGCATCATCAATCCCGGCGCGTGCCATCCAGTCTGTCATGAAAGGATGGATCACCGCGACCAGGGCCCGCGTATTGCCCATATCGAGAATTTGGTTCTTGATCAGCATCCTGACGGTACGAAAGGCTTTTTGCGAGGCGCTGCGCTTGTCGCAATTGGTCCTCAGGCACTGACTGCTGAGCGGCTTCAGATGGCACACTGATTCAGTTTGAAAATTGAAATAGGTTCCGTTCGGACACGCATGGAAGAAATCGTGCGCGTGAATGACGAGCCGGTCCTGGACCTTCCGCAATGGCGCCAGAATCGACGGGGAGAGCGTCTGGGCCCAGCCGTGCAGGTGATAGACCACATCGGGCGAATCCAGTTCGCTGATCACTCGGCTGACAAAGCGGCTGGCCTGGAGGTTATACAGGCCTTTGGGAATGCGCTGCCTCATGGGCAGATCAAGCAAACTCTTGCCGCCGAGCGCGGCCACATCAACCGTGTCCGGGAGGTTGTCGCGGGAGCCCTCGTCCCCGGTCACGAAGGTCACCTGGTGACCCGCGTCTGACAGGAGCTGTGCGGACTTCAGGGCCAGCGAGGTCGCCCCGCCCGTTGCATTGGTGCTGTCGTTGATGATGACGATACGGGCCGGTGTCATGATGCCCTCAAGGCTATCGGCCGCGCGCCCCAGCGGCGTGACCCGAACGCTCGCCGTGCGTCCAGGATGAACATATCATCATTGATATCGAGGTGGTGACACCCGATTGTCGCTTGCGATGCATCCGGTTCAATCCGCCTGATTTCCCTTTCGGAAAAGGCGTCCATCGAAAGCTCGGTAACCTCCATCAGGCGCAGGCCATATCCGTAGGTCCCATGGCTGTTCATTTGGGCAGGCCTGATGAGCCGGCCATCCCTTTCGAAAGGTCGGCCCGCATTGCGGGCGCTGGTCGTATCGAGCACCACCGGGTTGAGTGGGTGCGGTTCGATCAGTTCAAGGTCCGGACCATCGACCCTGTAAGCATGAAGTTCCATGCAATGCTCGATCACGCTTCCGGTGCAGAGATTGGTCAGCAACCACCACTGATCGCTGGACTTGAACATCACAGTGTCGGCGGGGGAGCGACCTTCCAGGCCTGTTGCGTGTAGCGTCCATCGTGCGGGGAATTCGGTGCACCGCCAAACTTCCACGCGCCTGTTGTGTGATGTTTCGGGGATCATGAAAATCTCGCCGTCTTCGGCGAAGACAAACGGGTACGACAGATGGCCGTCGCCAAGGTCGAGCTCGGTGATATCCACCAGCCGGTTTCCGTCGATGCGCCCAACGCAAATCTTGCCGCGACCATCGGAGTAATCGCATGACTCGAAGAACACGTAGGTCTGGCCGTCCTTCTGGAAGAGGAACGGGTCCGCCCGAAATTGCCCGTCGGGTTGCCGAAGCTCGGTGAGCTGGTCCAGCGGGGAGTTCAGGGCATCCCCTCTGCCGATCAAGAGCGACCAGGACCCCGGCCGCGCGCCGAAACGCCTGAGAACTTCGGCCGAGGTTCGGCGCAGAACCCTTCCTGCAAGTTGCACTACGTAGATGCTTAGCTCAATCAGGCTGGGCGGGCTCGCAGTGCGGGCATCATCCTGGGTAGCAGGACTTGTAACCGCCACCGGTGAAAGCCTGTGCTTGCGGTAGTGCACGAGTTCCCGCTCCGCGAACGCCGGCAGGATGGACTTGGCGAACATGGCAGTGAAAACAGCGCTGAATTTGGTCCCGATCTCGCAACTGCCGACCTCTCGGTAAGTGCCGCAGGGTAAATGCCCGAAGATTGCCATGCGCGTGACGGGCTTCTGCTCTTTGGTCTCGCGAAAGCCCAAAGCTTCCGGCATCGTCTGAGCGCCGCGATTGAAGCTGTACTCCCATACCTCGCTTGAAAGCTCTGCCCTGATCGCGCCGGGAAGACCCGGGACATGAGACAGGATCAGGTCAAGATCAGGGTGCAGCCTGTCGGCCTCGTTCCACGGTATATGCGGCACCGATCCGAGCACGTCGCTTGCCCTGCGTGAAACCCGTCCTGCGGCCATGCCGAAGATCATCGCCTCGATCGCAAGTACCGATTGCAGGGTGAAGCCGGGTTTCGCCAATCGCGATGCACCGCGGCAAACCAGAACCGCCTCAACAGATATGGCCGGATTGCCGATTAGCCGGTCGAAGAGGTCAATCTCCCATTGCTCGAAACCAAGCTCTTGGTCGATCATGAGACCAATTTTTACCAGCCTTGGTGAAGTTTCGGGTTTCGGCATCAGGGCATCTTCATACCGGTTCGAAGAGGCCGGATCATCGAATATTAAGTGGTACGATTGATGGTCAGGTCAAAACGGTTCCTGGTGACGCTATGGTAGTGTGAATAGCTTGGCTCTGACGGTTTTCCCGGGACAAAGAGGGGACGCTTCGGGAGACGGGGCCGGCTTGCAACACAGTTGTCGGAGATTATTTCGGTGCGGATTGCCGCCATTATTGCAACCTTGGGAAGGCGTGAAGCGGCACAGGACCTGGTGGGCGACCTGCGGGCGCAGACACGGCTTCCCGATCGCACGATCTTCGCGGTCACTACGCCTGATGACGCGCCGGACAGGGACCCTTTGCTCGCAAACGAAACGTTGATCTGCGACAGAAAAGGCAGCTGCGTGCAACGCAATCTGGCCATCGACATTGCTGCCGACGACTGTGACATCCTCGTATTCTTCGATGACGATTTCATACCCGATCAGCATTACCTCGAAAGATTGGAAGAGGCGTTCGAAGATGGTCCGGATATCGTCGGCGTCACGGGGTTGGTCGTGGCCGATGGTGTCAGCGGCGCCGGGATCGGTCGCGGGGAAGCTCTTCAGGCTATTCACCGACATGCGCAGGCTTACCCCGACGGTGATCCCGGGCGGGCTCAGCTCTTCGGCCTCTACGGTTGCAACATGGCAATCCGCACGTCTGCGCTGTGCCAACGCCGGTTTGATGAAAAGCTTCCGCTTTACGGATGGCTGGAGGATCTCGATTTGACCAACCAGCTGATGCAGGAAGGTCGCCTGGTACGCATAAACCGCCTGGTTGGCGCGCACCGCGGCATAAAGGCTGGGCGAACGTCGGGTGTTCGGCTGGGATATTCCCAAGTTGCAAACCCCATCTACCTGATCCGCAAAGGTACAGCGCCCAAGCGTCACATGTACGAAAACATCTTCAAATACGTCGCGGTCAATCTGCTGAAATCAGTGAGGCCCGAACCCTTTGTCGATCGCCGGGGAAGGCTGCGGGGTAACCTCGTGGGGCTGCTTGATATCCTGAGAGGCAAATCTAGCCCCGAACGCATACTCGACTTGTGATGCGGCAACCGTGTCGGAGGCAGCGAACAGGTCGCTTGCGCAGCGGGCGATTGCAGTCCTGGTCTCCGCAAGGACATCAGCGTGTGAAGCTTCGTCTATGCCTTCCTCAATCGATTGCTTGATAAGAGCCGCGACTTGACCCGGATCATGTGTGAGCGTGTCTGCTACGAATTGCGGCCTGCCCACCGACCCGAAGAATGCAGATACTTTCGGATCCCACGAAAGCCCTACGTGCGGCACCCGAAACGAATATGCGAGGATATTGGCATGGAGGCGGTGGGCGACGATGGCATCCATTCCGGACACGGTATCGGCAAGTTGCCGCGGCACCCTTGGACGCGGAGCCTTTTCAGTCATGGTATCCTGCAATTCGGCATGAACGCTATCGAGGAATTCCTCGTCATCGGCAGGCCCGTTCGTGAACAGCCTGATGCGGTATCCCATTGCCAGCAGCCTTCGGCAAAGCTGTTCCCAAAACTCGCGCGCTGCCTGGATAGAGCTTAACTCCACCTCCTCGGAATGCAGCGCGAGGGTCCTGGGGTCGACAATTCCGACCCCGATCATTGGCGGCGCGCCATCGCTGAGCCTTTCGGTCACGGTGTACAGTTCATGGGCCAGAAGTCCCGGGTCCCGGCAGGGCGCTGCATTGGGCAGATCATAGCCTGCGAAATGCCGATCCCAGCTGGCTATGGACGCATCGTCGCGGACAGCCACATGGACCGGCGGAGCAGCGCGGAAGGCCTTTTTAAATAACCGCTTAGCAGGGACAGAGAGCTGGTCTGATACTCCGACGCCGAACACTGCAAAGGAGGCATTCAGCCGCGCGACTTCTTGCAGGATCGCCTCGATCTTCAGCGGAAAATTCAGGTCTGCATCGGCAATCAGTTGCCCGCCGCCCAAGATTATTCCGGAAACGCCCCTCATCTGGCTTTGCCACCTTTTGCGATACCGCAATTCGATGAGTACCCTGAGAGCGGTGGCGGCTGCGATTGTCCGGGCTGGCCCGGGCAGGCTGTTCAAGATGCGAATTGCCCGTCCACGCGCTTTTTCAGGCCCGTTTCCAAAGCCGTCACGCCCGGCCAGATCGATCGAGGAGATGTCCCAATCAGGGTGCAGCCTCGCCAGTTCGTATTCGAGGCATTCAGCAATCACCCCGTCGCCCAGATTGGGGCTGTATTTCACATTGAGCAGCGCAATTCGGGTCATGATACGATCGCTGCGCGTCCCAACGAATATTGCGCGCAGGGAAAAACAGGGTGATCTGTAATTAGGAAACCCGTCATCAGCCCACTGCTTTCGCATCCTGAAGCGGGCGAGGCGGCTTGTCCTTCAGCATCACTTTTTTCAACCTGCTCTGGATCATGCGCTCAGGATATTGCGCCATGATCCAAGCGTTGGCGAGCAGCACGGCCAGCAGGACTGCTGCAAGTACAGCCGAGTTGGAAATCCACCAACCGAACACCGGCAACAGAGATTGGCCGAGGATGAAGTGATTGAGGTAAAGCGGGTAGGTCATCAACCCGATGGGGCGCATGATGTGGCGCACGTCCGTCTTGATAAGCCGGTCGCCATATTTCGCGCCAAAAAAAATGAGTGCAGCTGCTGAAGCCCAGATCATCACCGGCGCCAATGCGGTCCGATCATCAGGAACCTGATTGCCGATCTGTAGCATGCAGATCAGGCTGATACCGATCATCAACGCGGCATCCCGGCGCTCCGCACCGGCCTGCACTGCCTCGTACATCAGCATTCCCAAGGCGAAGAAAACGCCGTGGCGGAGCAGCGAAACATCGAACATGAAAGAGCTCAGCCTATCGGCTAACCCGGACGCAGCGAGTGTTTGCGACGCTCCGAGCGATGCCCAGAACACAACCGTGAATGCCGCGCTGGCACCTGCGAGCAGCAGCGCATACGTGCGCAGCGTGCGCTGTGTTCCGCCGAACCATGGAGCTACCAGTATCGCCGCAGTCGTTCCGAGGTAGAAGGCCGCTTCGACTACCAGGGTCCATACCACGCCATCGATGTATGGACCCTTGGGCGAAAGGACCAGAGTCTTCAGGAAGGCGGGGAGGAGCAGCTGTAGCGGTTCGCCCCATAACAACCTTGCGATCAGTGCGATTGTCGCTGCGATCCAGAGCGCCGGCAAAAGCCGGATTGCCCGCTTTCTAAGGAACGTGCCCGCGTTCGATCCGCGCGCGCTTGCGGCAATTACGAAACCGGAAAGAACAAAGAATATCTGCACGCCGACCCACCCCATCCAGGCAATGGGTGCAAGCCAACTGAAAGGAGCATCGCCTGGCTCGGCGGGCCAGAGGGGCGCATCACCGCCAAATGCAACAAAATGGAAAAGGACCACCATTAAGGCGGAACCGAACCTGACCAGATCAAGGCCCCAGAAATAGCGTGCAGGGCCCGAATTGGGCCGAGTTTGCGCAGTCGGATTGCCGCTCGACATGTCGGCCGACCAGAGATTTTCAGTCGCTGGGGCGGTGCCAGTCATAACTTCTTGTTTCGGATCACCATAACAGGCGAATCATCGGCGTCGTTCGGTACAATGGGCTTTTCGGGCATGATGGTTTCGACATGTACCGCGCTGCCGTTTGGAACGTGGCTGGTTTGCGCCTGCGCGCTAAGCTTGATCCAGTAATCGGAACCGGCAATTTCTTCCCAGTCGAAGCCGATCTTGCGCATGGCGACTTGAGCGGCCTGAACCGGTGTCAGAGACTTTCCATCCAGTTGCACCAAACCATTGCCGAGCGCGGTACATGAAATCGAAGGCTCGTTGGCAAAATAGAGGATCGTGCCGGGTTTGGCGTTCAGCGCCTGCATATTGAGGTCTTCGTTGGCTGCCCTGAGCTGGTCCATCTGCGCGCGTTTCTGCGGCGAGATGCCAAGTTCTTTGTCGCTCAGCTCGATGGCATTGATGACCGAGGGTTCGATCGCGGCTCTCAGGAGGTCGGGATTGATTGTCAGATATGCCTGATCATCGGCATCATAGTGCTTGGAAAACAGGAACCGAAGACTGCGCTCCAGCGCCTTCCAGTCCGCCACCTCGGCTGCAAAGTAGAGCCGGAACGGGACCGGTAGCGCAGATTTATTGGTTTTGGCGATCTTGGCGGCCGCATCGTCACCGGACGTAAATTCCAGCCGAACAAAGCGAGGCATGGCATCGTTCACCAAAATGAAGACGGTTCCACTGAGGTTGCTCATTCCATCAATCTCCGTAACTTCCTTGCAGGATCGAGAGCATGGTCGCGCGTGACCGCTCAAATGTTTCCGGATCGCACCCCAATGCAGCCAAGCATTTGCAATTCTTCGATGAATTCTTGTACGGCTGATCAATTCCCACAGCGAAGGTTATCTTGGACTAGTTCGATTTTGACTTCGGGCGACCGCCAGTTCGACCGCATCAAAGACCGCTGGAATGGACACCCGGGATGGCGCGTCTTTTTCTAAACATGTGAGGCGCCAAGCCGGCCTTTGCCCTCCGCATGCGGCCGCTTGGGATTTGATTTTTCGTGCTTCCGGCCAGCGTCCGCAGCGGCCTTCGGCTTGCCCCTCCCGCAGGCGCTGCGAGGCAATTTCGGGGGTTCGCGAACAGGTGCAAGCTGTCCCGAACGAGTTGGGATCATTCCCTCTCCGGCCAAATCATCGCCATTCGCGGAATAAATTTGCCCATTAGGATTAGCCGCTTGCCCCTTCGGTCTAAGCACAGTGCGCGTCTCCCTATCGCCTCGCCATGCAGGTAAACATTTGTTCAGCAGTGCCGGTTTTTCGATGCCGCACGGTTCTGGATCAGCGGTGGAAACCCAAGTGTCCGCGCAAGAGCCAGGCCAATGATCGAACCGGCAGGTGCGCAGTCCGAACGTGGAACCGCAAATAGGAAGAGATCTTGCCTCAGTCGAAACCCAAAGTGACCTTGGCGATGCCCGTCTACAATGGGTCGAATTACATCAGGGATGCGCTGGATTCGATACTGGCGCAAAGCTTCGAAGATTTTGAACTGATCGTCACCGACAACGCGTCGAGTGACGATACCTGCGCGATTATCAGGGAGTATGCGGCACGCGACAGCCGGATCGAACTGATCCGCAACCCGCGCAACATCGGAGCTTCGGCGAACTACAACCTGGGATACGAGCATGGCCGGGGCCAGTACCTGAAATGGTGCGCCCACGATGACACGCTGAGCCCGAACTTCCTGGAAGAGTGCGTCCGCGTGCTTGATGCAGATGCGAGTGTGGCACTGGCTTTCGGGTCGACCAAGGGGATCAGCCCCAGTGGCGCAATTATCGAACCGGTCGGAGAGGAAACGCCTTCGCTTGAAAGCGACGATCCGGCAGTCCGGTTCAAGCAGGCGATCGAGATGTCGGGCACGTGTTTCCCGATATTCGGCCTGTTCAGACGGAATAACCTGGCGCGCTCGACCCTTCACCGGCCCTATTACGGTTCAGATCGGGCTGTGCTCGCCGAAGCGGCATTGATGGGCAAATTCAGGCGCATCGAAGAGGCAGTCTTCTTCAACCGCGAACATGAGCAGCGTTCGATCAACATCGATGACAAGATCCAGCGCAGCCTGTGGCAGACCGGCACGAAAAGCCGCGGCGCTGCCGCAGAGCATTCGCAGCTTTCCCTGCATCTTTTCGAGATTGCATCCCGCCACGGTGATCTGGTGTCGCCGTGGCGTCTCCGCGCCATGCTGGTTTGGCGCAGTTTGAAGCCCATCCAATTGGGCCGTTACTGCCTCGAGCTTGCCAGCATGGTCTCCCCTTCGATCGCACGCGCAGCAAAACAGATTTTCATCCGACCGGTACGAAAACAGGAAACGAGCGAGGTGGTTTAGAACATGTCACGTTATGACCTTTCCGATGTCAAAGTGGGTATCCTCGCCGGCGGCCTGGGGTCTCGTCTTTCCGAAGAAACCGAGATGCGCCCGAAGCCGATGGTCGAAATCGGCGGGATGCCGATCCTGTGGCATATCATGAAGATATACGCGCATTACGGCTTCAACGATTTCAGCATCGCGCTGGGATACAAAGGCGAATACATCAAGCGCTGGTTCCGCGAATATTTCCGCGTTTCCGGGTCGATTTCGATCAGTACGCGCAAAGGCGAACTCGTCCGCCATTCCCCGGAATGCATCCCTGACTGGAATGTCGACCTGGTGGAAACGGGCACCAACGCCGGGACCGGTGGCCGGATCAAGAAACTCTCTAGCTGGCTGGGTGACCGCACCATGATGGTGACCTGGGGCGACGGCGTGGCCGACATCGACATCGGCGAACTGCTGGCCTTTCACAAGTCGCACGGAAAGCTTGCCACGCTCACCGCGGTTCGCCCGCCTGCGCGTTACGGCCATCTCCAATTCGACGGCGAGATGATCACGGATTTTACCGAGAAACCCCAGATCGGCGAAGGCTGGATCAACGGCGCATTCTTCGTGCTCGAACCGGGTGTGATGGATTACATCGACAACGAGGAAACCATGTTCGAACAGGCGCCGCTTTCACGGCTGGCCGAAGACGGACAGCTGATGGCGTATCGCCACAATTCCTTTTGGCAATGCATGGACACGATGCGCGAGAAGCAGATCCTCAACGAGTTCTGGTCGTCCGGGCACGCGCCGTGGAAATTATGGAAGGACGAAAGCAGTGAAAGTTCTATTGACTGGACATCGAGGCTACATCGGAACGGTGCTGGCGCCGCGCTTGCTCGAGCGCAATCATGATGTCGTAGGTCTCGACAGCAATCTTTTCGAAGACTGCAATTTCCTGCCCGACACTGCCGATATCCGCTCCATCGGAGGGGATGTACGGGAATTCGTGCGCGACCCTGCATCGAAAGAAAAGCTTGGCGGACTTGATGCTGTTATCCACCTTGCCGGACTTTCGAACGACCCGTTGGGCGACTACCGTCCGGGCCTGACGCAAGAGATCAACGCCCAGGCTTCGATCGATCTTGCGCGCCTTGCGAAATCCGCTGGCGTGAAACGGTTCGTCTATGCCTCTTCGTGTTCCAATTACGGGGCATCGGGCGATGATTTCATCGACGAAGGCGGTGATCTCAATCCTGTCACACCTTATGGCGTGTCGAAAGTCGAAGCCGAAAAAGCCATAACCGCGATCGCGGACGATGGCTTCAGTCCGACGTTCCTGCGAGCGTCCACGGCTTATGGCCTGTCGCCCATGCTGCGGTTTGATCTGGTTGTGAACAATTTGACGGCGTGGGCGTGCACCACTGGCGAAGTTCATCTCAAGAGCGACGGTTCGCCGTGGCGCCCGATCGTGCACGTCGAGGATATCGCACTGGCCTATATCGCGACGATCGAAGCCGATCGCAGCGACGTGCACCGAGAGGTCTTCAATGTCGGGCAGACCACGGAGAACTACCAGATCCGCGAGATCGCCGAGCTCGTGCGCGACGTCGTACCCGGTTCGAAAGTCGGGTTTTCCCACGATGCCAGCCCGGACGTGCGCAACTACCGGGTCGACTGCAATTACATCGCCCGCAAGCTCCATGGCTTCAAGCCGCAATGGACCTGCCGGCGCGGCATCGAGCAGCTGTATGAGGCATTCGTGCACAGCGGCCTGACCCTGGATGATTTCGAAGGGCCGCGCTTCAAGCGGATCGCTCACATCAAGCAGAACATCGAGGCAGGATCGGTCAGCGAAGACCTTTATCCCGTCCGCGAATTGGAAAACGCGTGAAAGGCAGAACATGAACCAGATCGTTCTTGAACAACCGGGCAAATACTCGCGCACTGAAACCTGCTGCAGATCATGCGAGGGCACTTCGCTCGAGCGGTTTCTCGATCTCGGCTATACGCCGCTTACCGACAGGCTGCTCACCACCGAAGGGCTCAGCGAGCCTGAGCTGGTTTTTCCGCTGGAGGTGGCATTCTGCCCGGATTGCTCGCTGGTACAAATCCTCGAAACAGTCTCGCCCGATGTGCTGTTTGCGGACGCCTATCCGTACTATTCTTCCTTCTCGCCCGCGCTGATGGAGCATTCGCGCAGGAACGTCCTTGCAAGGCTGGAAGAGCGCAATCTGGGTTCGGACAGCCTCGTGATCGAACTGGCGAGCAACGATGGCTATCTGCTGCGCAATTATGTCGAGAAGGGCATTCCGGTGCTGGGTATCGATCCGGCAGACGGGCCTGCCGCAGCAGCAAGAAAAGTCGGCGTCAAAACGATGTGCGGTTTCTTTACCGAGCAATTGGCCAGCGACCTGGCCGAAGCGCGCGGCAAAGCCGACATCATTCATGCCAACAACGTGCTCGCGCATGTCGCGGACACCAACGGCTTCGTTGCCGGCATCGCCACGATCCTCAAGCCCACGGGGGTGGCGGTGATCGAAATGCCGTACCTATTGCCGCTGATCGAACAGGCCGAGTTCGACACGATCTATCACGAGCACCTGTGCTATTTCTCGCTCACCGCGCTCGACAAGCTTTTCCGTCGCCATGGATTGTTCGTTAATCGGGTAGAGGAGCTTTCCATCCATGGCGGTTCGCTGCGAATTTTCGTGGAGCAAAGCGAAGCCGTCGATGCCAGCGTCACCGACATGCTCGCCAACGAACGCGCAATCGGGCTCGACCGGTCCGAGTTCTTTGCCGAGTTTTCTGCGCGGGTCGACACGCTGCGCAGTGAGCTGCTTGCTCTCATCAACGGCCTGAAAGCCAAGGGCCATTCGATTGCTGCATATGGCGCTGCTGCAAAGGGCGCGACGCTGCTCAATTACTGCGGCCTCGACACCACCCAGATCGACTTCGTGGTCGATCGCAACGTCAACAAGCAGGGCAAGTTCATGCCGGGCGCAAAGCTGCCGATCCTCGAACCGGAGGCGCTAGTCGAACGGCAGCCTGATTTCACCCTCATGCTTGCCTGGAATTTTGCCGAAGAGATCATTGCACAGCAGGAACAGTACCTCGCGCAAGGCGGCCGCTTCATCGTCCCGGTTCCCGAGCCGAGGATCGTGCAATGAACATGGTCGAGGCACCGCCGGTCGCAGATACCAAGATCGAACTCAACGATCTTGGCCACGTCACGACATGTCCGACCTGCGGTTCCGGGAAGACCAAGCTATTCTATGAGGTCGAGGACGTACCCACCAATTCGTGCATCCTGTTCGACACCCGCGAGGACGCGGTGGGATGCGACAAGGGTTCGATTGCGCTGCGTTTCTGTCAAACCTGCGGCTTCATTTACAACTCCGCATTCCGCCAGGATTTGACCGAATATTCCGGGCGTTACGAAGAAACTCAGGGATTCTCACCGACGTTCTCGAAGTTTCACCGCGATCTTGCCCAGCAGATGATCGATCGCCACGGACTGACCGGCAAGCGGGTGATGGAAATCGGCTGCGGCAAGGGTGAATTCCTACTGCTGCTTTCACAACTGGGCGAAAACGAGGGCGTGGGCATTGATCCCAGCGCGCTTCCCGAACGGCTGGAAGGTGTGGCCGGTGCGGAGCGGGTAACGTTGATCCCCGAATATTTCGAGCCGTATCACTGCGACGATCAGCCCGATTTCCTGTGCTGCAAGATGACGCTCGAGCATATCACGCAGACGTCTGACTTCATCTCGACGATCCGAGCGGGCCTTGATCCGGACAAGCAGACAGTGGTGTTTTTCCAGGTTCCCGAAGCGGACCGTATCATCAGGCACTGCGCCTTCGAGGATATCTACCACGAGCATTGTTCGTACTTCACCGAAAGCTCGCTGCGGCACCTGTTTTCGAGCAATGGCTTCAAGGTGACGCGCACGGCGATCGAATATGACGATCAATATCTGACGATCGAGGCGTTGCCGAACCGCAGCCCCGACGCGGTGCACGACGCAGAAGCCTTCGATGCACTCGCGCAGCTTGTCGAAACCTTCCCCGACCGGCTTGAAGAGCACAAGAAACACTGGCGCGGCACCGTCGCCAAGGCGAAGGCCGATGGAAAGACCGTGGTACTCTGGGGGTCGGGTTCAAAGGCCGTCTCGTTCCTGACTTTGCCTGATATCGCACAAGCCGTGGACTTTGTGACCGACATCAATCCCAATCGGCAGGGCCACTTCATGCCCGGGACCGGACACCCCATTATTGCTCCAGACCAGCTCAAGGACATCGATCCCGGCCTGGTGGTCGTGATGAACCGGATTTACGAAGACGAAATCTCGCAGTCCTTGGCCGACATGGGCATCGACTGCGCGGTGGAGTGCCTGTGACCCACGGAATTGCACCTGCCCTGTTGAAGGCCATGACGCCATGAAAACAGCAATAACGACAGCGACCGACAGCGGGTACTTGCCGGCTGCATGTTGCCAGCTGAAGTCCGTCGCGGACCATTTGCCCGGCGGCTACGACATCGATCTCTATCTGATTTGCTGCGATGTAAGCGACGAAGATCTGGAAGCTGCGCGCGCTTTCTTTGCCAGCAAAAAGGTCGATGTTCAGATCATCGTTCCCGACTTCGTTGAAGAGAAGATAAAGCCGATCAACGAACGTTGGCCGCGTGCTGCATATTTGCGCTTGTACTTCGACATGATCTTTGGGCCGGAGATCGATCGCCTGATCTATCTTGATGCCGATACGCGCATCATGGCTTCGGTCGAGCCGCTTGTTACCTTCGACCTCGAAGGACATCCTGCCGGGGCGGTGCATGATTTCGTCTATTATCTCAGCGGCAATATCCGCAGGCGGCGCAAGGACCTGTTCCTCTCGGAAGATGCCCCGTACTTGCAGTCCGGCGTGATGGTTTTCGACTGGCCCAAAATGCTCCAGCAAGGGGTGCTGGCCAAGGCGCGGCAATTCCTGGTCGAGCATCCCGAGGGCTGCATGGAAGCGCCCGATCAGGACGCGCTCAACCATGCGCTCGAAGACAGGTGGATTCCGCTCGACCCGCGCTGGAACCTGCACGAAACCTATCTCAATTTCGGGGGTTCGCTGACCCCGTATCTCGAACATTATACATCCACCAAGCCGTGGTCCCGCCGGCGGCCTCCGCGCTGGTCGAATGCGGCTGCGTGGTACCGGAGCGAGCTTAAGGACACGATCTGGGCGGATTTCATCCCGAGCCAGAATGCAAGCGACAAGGTCGGCGCACAGGTTGATTTCCTGCGCTTCCGATATGCCCCGAGGATCCGCAATGCTCTCGCATCCTACGCACCGTTCGTACTGGACCTGATGAAGGTCCCGCGGCAGCGGTCCGACAATGCGGAATTGCCTTGGGCTCCCCGGAGCCGCAAAGATGTCGAGGACATGGCGAAAGCGCTCGTTTCAGAAGCGCGCGGCGAACGCGAGTTCATCCGGCCGCCCGAAGCGGTGCTCGATGGCTATGGCAAAGGAAAGCCGATCGGCCTGGCTTGAGCCTGGTGCATTAGCCTCGCCGCCGTTCTGGCTTCACCCAATCTACCAACTTGATGCATGCCCCTATGGCTGCGGCCGTTCTACGGGCAGAGTGGTCGTGCGCCGGTTCTTGCGGCGATTAGCGAGACGCCCGATCGCGGTATGCAGTTCGGTCACGGGACCCTCGGGGCGCCCGAACGCAAGCCAGGCGAAAATGATTGCGATGGCGTAGGACACCCCTCCGGCCACCACCTTCAGAATCAGCTCGGCAAGGGTGCTCAGCGCAGCTTGGGCCAAGGCCGTATCCGCCACGTATACGCCGAGCGACATTGCCAGCAGGCCGCAAATCGTGAGCGCGTGGCGCCGAAGCTGTTCCGGCACCGAAACGCCGAGCAAATGGCGCAGGAAAAGGAATTCTATCATGACGGTAATCAGTTCGCTGGCGAAACGTCCGAGTGCTGCGCCAATCAGACCCCCGCTTAGCAAGCCGCCGATGATCAAAGGGACCTTCACAAACACCGCGATGACCTGGCGAATGAACAGCAATTTCGTTTTCGCCAGGGCCATCGCAACTGGCTGCAGTCCCACGGTGAAAGTCCCAAGCGCGTAATAGACTGCACAAATTTTCACAAAGGGGATGGCGGCCAGCCACTTGTCCCCCAAGGCAATTCGTACCGCAGGTTCAGCTACCAGTGCCAGGCCAATCCCAAGCGGCGCGATTGCCATCGCGATTGTCGATTGCGCGAGCAAATGCGAGCGGGTCAGCCTGCCAACATCATTAGAAAGATTGGCAAGGCCGGGGAACAGGGCATGCCTGATCGGCTGGATCGTTTCGCGGGTCGGGATGACCGCGATATTGTCAGCCATCGCATAGATGCCAAGCTGGCCCTTGGGTACGACCAATCCGATGATCAGCTGGTCGATCCGCCAGTTGATTGTTTCAAGCAGCTGGTTGAAAAACATCCAGCTGGAAAATGACCAGATTGCCCTGACGTGCTTCAATGAAATGCGCGGCCGGTAAGGGACCAGAATGTAGCTTAGCAGTGCAGCCGAAAAGGCACCCAGCGCATTGCCGGCGATGATTGCCCAGTATGACTGGAAAACCATCGCAATGCCGATGGCAAAGGGGATCGCAACCGCTTTCTGGGACAGCTGGACAAATGCTAGCGCCATGAAGTTCATGCTTTTGGTCGCCAGCCAGATCCGCGGATTTTGCAATCCGATCATGGCACCCGTCACGCCCGACACGATGAACACCAGTACCAGGTCGGGGTTGGAGTATATGAGCGATAGCGGCCAGGCGGCGAGAGCGAAGAACACGCAGATGATGCCGGACCGGATCAGCGCCATCGTCCACGCTGTGTCGATGTGGGTCTGATCGATATCATCGCGCTGGATAAGCGCGTTGTTGAGCGAAAGTTCAGTGCTCGACTGGACGATCGTGAGGATCGCGGTGGCAATGGCGACGATGCCAAAGTCCTCCGGCGTAAGCAGCCGCGCCAGGATCAGGATCGCCACCGCGCCCAAAAGGTTGGAAACAAGCCGCGCGCTGCCCAGCGACAAGGCGCCTTTCATGACGCCGCCCCGCAAGTTCATTGGGTGCTCCGCTCTGACAGGCTTTCCGTTATTTTTGGCAGGGTGACACCGGTCACGAATTTGGCAGCGGCGCGGCGCGGGTATGTCCGATATCGGCCAAGCGGCAGATGTTCCGCTGCCGCGACAAATGTGTGCGCTCCGCGCCTGACAAGATTGGCCAGACTTCCGGTGCGGGATATTGCGCCTTCGCACAGCTCGACATGGCGATCTGCGAACAGCAATTTGAATGCCCCATCGCCCCGGCCGAAGTCGATCAGCGAGATGCCTTGGTCCTTTGCTGCCATGGCGCATTGGTCGACCAGATTGATGCCCGGCCCCAATTTGTAGGCCGCCAGATCATAGGCAGGGAACCACCAATGCCATACATTCCGGGTCCTCAACCCGAAGTGCGATGCAAGCAGCCTGTCGCCGGCGTGGATCGTGGTCGTTACAGCCGCGAAGTCGGAATCATCGCTGTTGCGCAGGACGTCGAGCGTGCGGCCCAGCCAATCCGATTTCACCCGAAGCCGCGAACCGGCGCGGTCGAGCAGGGCATTCTTCATCTCCATATGACGCTGGAAAGTCGCGTCGCAGCGGTCATCGAAGGTGAACCGGATCGGCCCGATATCCTTCTCCGTCTTTCGGTAGCGCCTGCGAATCTCCCGCTTCGCCTTGGTCCAGCGCGACCCCTTGCGCGCGACAAAGGCATCGTAACCTTCGGACAGATCCATCTGCGGGGAGATCGAAAAACTGCGGGCTTCCCTTGCCAAACCCGTAAAAGCGACCGGAAGGTGATTGAAATCGTAAGACGAGATATCGGCAGCACCAAGGATCGCCTCCGGGGTGATTTTGGCTCCCGGCGCAAGGATCGGGCCCTGATAGTCGTTCAATTGACCACCGATTGGCTTTCCAATTCCGCTCTTGGTCAGATGAAATGGAAGGAACCCGGCGATCTCGCCGCGCTCCTCGAGGATCGCGATGCGCACGTCAGGCCGGACCTGCGCCACCGCTTGAGTGAAATGGGGCGAGTAGAATGGACTGGAATAGATCGGATCACGCCTGCAAAACTCTTGCCAGAGGGCAATCAGATCTGGCGACAGATCGCGCGCGTGGAGAACCCGTTTACGCATGCCGGCCCCGCAGCTGGTGCGGAGAAATTCGCCCGCGTGGCGCTTCGTTTGCCTGGCGGTCCGGGGTCGCCGATTGTGAGGCTGAAAGGCACCGTAATGCAATTGCTGCACTCGCCATGATCGAAAACAGCGCCGAGGGGACTGCATGCGGGGAAGAAATCGCGGCCGGCACCAGGCTGAACACGGCCGCAGTCCCAAGCGCGCCAGCGAGTGATTGCTCGAACGTGTACCCTGCGCCCCAGGCCGAACGCTTGGACCCCTCGAACACCTGCTTCAGATGTAATCCGAAGGTTATAAGTCCGATCAGCCCCATCGACCCCATGATGGCGGTGATGATGCTGGACGACCTGAAGCTGCCTGGGCCGACCCCCAAGCCATATGAACTCAGGAACGCGTGCCATCCCTGCATGGCCCAGAACAGGCGCTGCTGCCCGGAATCGCTCGCCGGCTTGCCGACGGTCATATCCATGATCAATTCGTAGACCGCGAATGGCAGGCGCGGGATGATCGCAAGGAGAATGCAAAGCGCGACGAGAATGCCAAAACCGAGAAACGCGGCCCTGAACAATTTGCCGCTCGGCGCTGCATTTGGAAACAGGATCGCCCGCATTAGGAAGAAAATGCCAAATGCTGCCAGCGCGACGTAGGCGGTCGAGGCCGTGCTGAAAAAAAGTATCAGCGCCAGCATGGAGGCCAGCAGGCCGGTCGCGCGCGGATTGATCGAGCGGTACCACATCTCCGCGTTCGCCACGAAAAGGGCGAAGCCAAGGCCCGCATATGAAGAGGCTTCGGGCAAAACGCCCCTGATCCGGACGAAACCGGCGATCGAATTGTCCAGCGCGCTGTAATTACTGTTGCGAAACACCGACAGCAGGCTTTCCATTCCGGTGCCGCGCGTGAGGATGTCAGCCAGTCCGGTGAGAATATGCAGCCAGCTTATCAGGACGAGCGCTTTCACCAGCGCTGCCGGAGCATTTGGCACACGGCAGAAAATGTAACTTGTGATTGCCAGCATGAATGCGCCGAACAGATAAAGCCCGGCAGTCAGGTTTTGCGGCGTCGGACTAAGGGGGACGGTGCCAAAAGGACCCAGCGACGGGTCGGGCTGCATGGGGAACACATTGATCGCGCCGCCGAACATGCGCGGCCCCAGATATGCCGTGGCCATGCCGTAGATAGCGAACAGGACGTACCACTTGTTGTCTGCAATGGCGGACGGGAGAAGGGCGACATACCCTCCTTTGGGCGCCAGAATCCTCAAGGTCGTGAAGAACAGTGCGAATTGCACCGGGGGAATTGATGAGCCGCCCAGTGATGGCAGGACGATCGCCGCCGAACCTTCGAAAAGAGCACTCACGAGCAAGAAGATGAGTGCGCTTCGGACACTGCCGAAAAACACCACGAGGATGCCGATTACGACCTGGATCATGCCGATGAAGGTCAGTTCCATCGTCCTGCCTCCTCAGATGGCCCGAACCAGGCGCATGATCTTCCGGTCAAAATGTTCGGGCGCGAAGAGTGCTGCCCGGTCGATCGAGCTGCGCGGATCGAACTCTTTCAGGAAGACTTCCATCCTCTCGACCGCTTCTATCAGGGATGCGGCATCCTGGGTGTCGAAGAACAGGCCCGTTTCGCCGGGAACCACGGTATCTTTTGCACCACCTCTTCCGAAGGCGATGACCGGGCGACCTGATGCCATGCATTCGACTGGAGTGATCCCGAAGTCCTCTTCCGCCGTCATCACAAATGCGCGGCACCGCGCATAGGCGCGTTTGAGCGATGCGAAATCGAGGTGCGAAATGAAAGTAATGTTCGGTTTGGCAATCGAGCGTAGTTTCTTCAGCATGCTTCCCGTGCCGACCATGGTGAGCGGCAGTCCGTTCGCATTGAAAGCTTCCACGGCAAGGTCTGGCCGTTTGTAGGGGACCATCTGGCCCACCCAGAGATAGTTTTCGTCAATCTCGGCAGACTGTTTGAAGAGCGCGCAATCGACAGGGGGGTGGATCACTTCGGATTCGCGACGCCAGAACTTGCGGATGCGCTGCTCGATAAAAGTGGAATTGGCGATGAATTGGTCGACCCGGGCGCTCGAGGAAACGTCCCACATCCGCAGTTGGTGATACATCAGTGACATCGCGCCCCGCGCCAGTGGCGGAGCCTCCGAGCGATATTGATGATAGTGATCCCACAGGTAACGCATGGGCGAATGGCAATAACAGAAATGCGCCGCATCCGGCCTGGTGATGACGCCCTTCGCTGGTCCGGATTCGCTGCTGATCACCAGATCGTACTGACTGAGATCCAGCCCCTCCAATGCCATCGGCATCATCGGGAGGTAATATTGGTAGAGGCGGTTTGCGAAGGGCAACCGGTCGACGAAACCCGCCCTGACGTTCGCATTGTTGATCGCCGCCGAAGTGCGCGCGGGATCATATACGTTGGTGAAGATATCCGCATCGGGGAATAGCCGGAGCAGGCGTTCCACCACGCGCTCTCCGCCTCTCATTCCAACAAGCCAGTAATGTACAATCGCGACCCGAGGTTCGGAAAATGCGGGGCGTGACGCAGGGTGCTGCCGTATTGTCGCGACCGGCGCAGGGCTATGCATAATAGGATTCGTATTTCGAATAATAGAAATACGGATCGTGGGGGTCGAGGAACGAGCGTTTGTTCATGTCGACCCCGCTCAACACGATTCCCAGCACGTTGACCTGCTCGGGTGGCAGACGCCTGAGCGCCGCTCTCACCGCGAACTTCGACGTGTCGCGCCACTTCGTCGCAAAGATCGTCGCATCGGCCCTGCTAGCGAGAATTCTCGTCGCGGCAATTGGAAGAACCGGGGGCAGGTCCAGAATGATCCTGTCGAAATGCCCGCGGAGCTTGTCGAGCAGGTCGACGAACTCCTGGCCTCTCAAAAGATGTTCAGGTTCCTCCCGGTTGGGCGAAAGGGGCAGGACGCAAAAGACGTTGTCGTCGTCGTATTGCTCCAGATCGAGCGGAGCTGTGCCGTTGAGCACGTCGACGAGGCCCTTCTGGCCGGCCTGCATATTAAGCAGCCGGCTAATGCCTTGTCGGCGCAAGTCGCAATCGACAAGCATCGTCCTTTGCCCGCCAGTAGCCAGGACGCTGGCAAGGCAGCACGACATGACCGTCTTGCCTTCATTAGGCAGGGCCGATGTCACCGCGATAACCTGGGCCTGGCCTTGCGTCGCAATGTCGATGGCTGCCCCCAGCGAACGGAACGACTCGGTAAATGCGGATTTCGGAGAATCCTGGATGGCTGTAGCCGGGTGGTCGCTCCCTTTGTCGATCGAGGACAGGAGCGGAACCGACGCCAGACAGGGCAGGCCCAGGTCGTGCTCGGCTTCATCTGGCGTCGAGATGCCGTGGAAAAGCGATTCCTTGATGTATGCCGCGAGAACACCAATCCCGAGCCCGATGATCAGCGCGAGTGCCATGTTCAGAGGGATATTCGGGGAATGCGGGAATAGGGGTGCCTCCGCATTGGTCAGGATGCGGGCATTGGGCTTCTCGCTTCCTTCGGCCGCGATCAGTTCCTTGAAGCGGTTGAGATACGTCTCGTAGATACCCTGCGAAGCCTCGGCCGCCCGCTCGACTTCGCTAAGTCCGACCATGGCATCGTTATTCTGGGACAGCTTTGCGCGTGCGCCCGCAAGGCTGGTGTTGAGCGATGCGAGACGCTGGGCCGAAACTGCCTGTTTCGCTCTCAGGTTCGAGATTACCCGGCCGATCTCGTCCTGGATGCGGCGCTGAACTTCGGCAAGCTGGCTGCGCGAGCGAATGAGCTGCGGGTGGTTAGGGCCGTATTTGGCTGAAAGATCGGCTACCTCTGTCGCCACTACCGCCTCTTGGGATCGGAGCGAGGTAATCACTGGCGAGCCTAGTGCTTCGCCCACGTCATCACCAACCGAGCCGGATCTCAGCTGTGCCAGAGCAGTGTTGAGCCGCGCCTGATCTTCTGCCGCTGCCGCGCGTGCTGTCGTCACCTCCTGATTGTAGGTCGAAATTTCCTGCTCGGTCAGCGATGCGCCCGACGTGCTGAGGAGGTTATTGCGAATGCGGTATTCCTGCAGCGCGCGCGTGTCGGATTGCGCCTGATCGCGCAGTTCCGCCAGCCTCTCCTCCACGATTGCCCGCGCATCAGCATTTCGCGCCTGATCGGCGTTCAGCTCCCAATTGACGAATTGGCGAGCAAACTCGTTTGCAATTTGTGCCGCTTCTGCGGCTTTCTCCGCTTGGTACGAGATGGTCAGCGCATAGCTTTCACCAGCACGGCCGGCAGCCACGTTCGAGCGCAATTCCTCAACAATCTCGCGTTGTTCCTCGCCAGTAAGGCCCGAGGTAAGACCCAGCGAATTCCCAACCATCTGCGCCATTTCCTGCGAGGTGATGATCTGCATCTGGGTGTCGACGAATTCGCTGCTTATCGGCGTTTGAGGCAGGCCGGCGGAGGTGGACTGGGCAATGATAACGGCATCATTGGTCAGCATCACCGTCGCTTCCGCGCGGTAGGTCCTGCCCACCAGCAGGGATATGATGATCCCGGCCACAACTGCGAGCGCCGTGACCCCCAGAATAAGCTTGAGGTGCCGGCGGAAGAAGCTGGCGCTTTCGGACAGGTCCATTCGATCAACCGGGGCGGGCGGATATGCGCCATACGCCGCAATCGAGGAATTGGATCTTTCAACTCTCACGAGATTTCTGGCTTCGTTCATGGTCGATCTCCGCGTGCCTTGGATAAGACACGCCCTCTTCTTGCTCGGTGCCCCTGGTTCATCGCGCCCTCACCATGACGCTCTCACGCCTATCGAAGCTGCAAAGCCGTCGTAGCTCCGGCCAAAGTCGCCGCCGGACTGATCACGATATCCAGCCGATGCGAACACACCGACTTGATCGGTGAGGCGGTAAATTGCCGATCCGGAAACGAAGGCCAGCTTGTCCTGCCGGGGCGAGGCGCGGTAGCTCTCTTCGAGATATCCGGCCTCGGCGCCGAGCAGCAGACGGTCGCCCACGGCGCGTTCGACCTCGAGTTTGAATTCGCTGGCGATGATTGCCGGAGATTCCTGCACACGGCTCGGATCGACGCTGCGCGTGGCGCTCGCCGTCAAACGCCAGACCGGTTTCGGAGTCCAGCTGGCCGAGAAACGATAATTGAATTCGTTGGCCGGGCTCAGACCCGGCTCGTCAAATTCCTGACGGATGTAACCGACACCGGCCTCGACTTCGACCAATGCGCTCAATTCATGGGTCACCCCGACAAGTGCCGAATACCCGTGGGAATCGCGCCGAGGTGTGGTCGAAATTTCATAATCGATATCGTTGGCACCAACCTCGACAAAGAGTTCGGTCTTGTCGCTGACACCTAGATCTGCCCGCATTCTGCCAGTGAGGATCTTCACGTCCCTGAATTCGAGGTCGATGGGGACACCTCCAAGGCTCGTATCCTGGTAATCCCTCTTCAGAACATCCGCTGCAGCGCTGAGGCGCAGTTTCGTGCCGGCCCTTGAAAGTTCGAATCCGGCAGTCTTGTCATGGAACACCACCGGCTGGTCGCTCAGAAAGGCGTCTCCGGCTGTCCCGCGCCTTTCGATGCCCCGCGAGAAGCCTGCGTAAGATTCAAAGTCGATCGCATTTCCCAGCTCAAGTAGCGCCGAGCCTCTGACGCGATACTGCTCGCTGTTCTCGTCCTGAATGTCGAAATAGCGGCGAATTTCGCCTCCGGCTTCGAAGCGCAGGCCGTGGCGCGCAAAGTCCGATGCAAGGACAAGGCTCGGCCTTACGGAAACGAAGACGTCGTCGATCTCGTTATCTTGCCGGTTGAAGATATTGGTGTCGTAGGTGAATTCTGTTGTCGCTTGCGGGTAGAGGATGAAGCCGGGTGCAATCCTCACGCCATCGCCGGAATCGGGATCGAACATTTCAATCGGTGTCAGCACTTCGGCAGGCTGAGCAGTGGCAACACGCGGCCCCAGCAGGGCCAGGCTGAGCGATCCCGCAAGCCGCAGAGGCCAACGATTGCGCCTTCTGGCGCGGCGACGTGACCTTGCGGCGATAACGCGCCTCGCCTTGGGTGCCTTTGCCCCACCCGGTGCGGCCAGCAGCCAGAGAATATAGAATGCATCCCGGAATCCGGAGATCAACGCGCTGCGTGCTCGGCGAGAACGACGTGCCGCTAAGGGATTGTTGCTGCTGTGGTTTATGCCGAAATTGCCCGAGATGGACCCGCGTGAAGCGGTCGTGCGCAGCATGACACCCGTGCTGAGCGCTTGTTTTTTACTATCCAAAGGGAGTAGATCGCTAATCATTATGAATAGGGCGAGCAAACCGAAAGGGACTTCTGCTTCACCAGAGGTTTTCAAGCCGATCGAGGAATCGGCGCGCTGGCCAAGCTTTGCCCGCGGCTTCCTGCTTGCGCTTCCAGTAGCCCTGGCGCTGTGGGCGCTGGCTTTCTGGTTGATCTGACGGGACCCGGTCAGAACCATCAGCAAGACCCCCGGCCTGTCAACACCGCTGGGACGGTCAATGCGATAATTTTCATGTCGAGCCACAGGCTGTGTGAACGCGCGTAAATAACGTCCGCCGCCACTCTTCTCGCATAGGTGGAATCGTTGCGGCCCGTCACCTGCCAGATCCCGGTAAGCCCAGGCTTGACCGAAAAATAGCTGAGGATGTGGCGGCCGTATTTCGGCACCTCGGAGGGCACGATCGGGCGCGGCCCAACCAGGCTCATATCGCCGCGGATGACGTTGATGAGCTGCGGCAATTCATCGATGCTGGAAATGCGAAGAAACGCCCCCAGTCTCGTTATGCGCGGATCACGTTGCAGCTTCTGGTTGCATTCCCATTCGCGCAGGAGTTCGGGCCGTTCCTTGAACAAGGTGATGAGCCGGTGCTCGGCATCAACGCGCATGCTGCGAAACTTCAGGCACGCGAAGCTGCGGCCCCTGCATCCTACGCGTTCTTGCTTGAAGAGGATCGGGCCAGGACTGGTGATCGCCACCGCAAGTGCTGTGAGCAGCATGACCGGGAGCATCAGGATAAGCATGAATGTTGCCAGGCTGATGTCGAGTACCCGCTTGGCCAGCTTTCCTTCGCTGGACGGTTTTTGGGCCAGGACGGACGCGACCGTGATGAGATCCTGATCCGAAAGCGCGGGAGCCATTGTAAATACAGTCCGATCCACGGCGCCTTTCGGCTCCTTCAGGGCGCTGTCCTGTTTCGTGGTTCGCATCGGTTCGCTTGCTCGATCAATGGTTCGGTCGCCGCCCTCCAAGCACTCTGAAGCCCGAGTGAAGCTGACCGCGTGACTGACCAAAGTTTCGACCAGAACGGCCGTGCGAACAATCGCGCATCGGGTGTAAGCCGAATCCAGCCAAAGGGGCTAAGGAGGTATGCAAAGAAGCGCGCCGGCACCCCCCAAATGGTAATATTATCTGCGCCCGCCTTGGCATATTCTCTCGTGGATCAAGGACGCCTCGCTGGCAGTCCGGGGAATACCAAGCCGAGGAAATAGCGATGTTCAAAATAACGAACAGGAGTGGGATCGACGCTTTCAGGGCAGTAGTACTCGCCGCACTATGCGGGCTCGCCGCTGCCTGTGCATCAAGCGACCTTCCCCTGATCAGCGCAGCGCAGGCCAATAGCGAATTGACTTCCGGCTACCGCATCGATGCTGGCGAGAAGCTCAAGGTCACGGTCTTTGATGAAGAAACGCTGACCGGTGAATATGACGTCGGCTTCGGCGGCGTCCTATCGCTCCCGCTGCTCGAACCGATTGTGGTGAAGGATAAGGATACCACCGAGGTCGCACGGCTGATCGAGGCGCGCCTGGCGGATGGCGGCTATGTCCTTGATCCCAGAGTGTCGATCGAGATTGTCGACCATCGTTCGTTCTTCATTCTCGGCGAGGTCACGACCCCGGGAGAATATGCGCACAACGGCGAACTCACCCTTGAACAGGCGGTGGCGAAGGCTGGAGGCTTCACCCCAAGGGCTGACAAACACAAGGTCATCCTCAAGCGCCAGACATGGGAAGCGGGACGACTAATTGATTTGGATCAGATGGCCCTGCAAGTGGCGCCTGGCGATACAATTACAATACGCGAGTCGTTCTTCTAAGTATCGGTTCCAAAAGAAATAACTGGCTACCATTCGAAAAGAATGGATGGCCGTGGATCGACTGATCCAAGATGTGCATCGCTACGCCAAGGCCGAGCGCTTTGGTATTGGTAACATGGCCCTTTTCGGGCATTTAAAAACAACGCTGGCCACGGTTAAAAAAGATCGTTGCTTTATCGTTAATAGTGAAGCATCATTCGCTCAGCCGTTCGGAGTCGCTGCCACGGCAACAAACTGACAGAAAATCGGTGCTGTGGTCGTCATCAACTTAACGACAGCACTGTATCTGTCGGTCTGTACTGGAACTCGTAATGAGCAGCGACATTTGCCTGATTAGTCAAAATGACATCTCCCGCGAGGGGCTGCACCACATCCTTTCCGCCGACAATTTCAACGTGATCATGTCGTGTGGACATGCGAAACGGGTCGCGGAATCGACTCTGGATGCAGACTTCTCGGCGGTGATTGATCTCCCGGATCAAGCTGCCCGAATGGAGGCCATCGACGAGATCGCTCTCGCATATCCCTCCGCGAAGACTGTGGTTCTGGTAGATGAATTCGACATGGCCAGGTTGGTCGAATGTTTCGATGCCGGCGTGGACGGTTACATCGTCAAATCGATGAATTCACAGCCGCTGATTGCAGCGCTACGCCTTGTCACACTGGGACAGAAAGTGCTCCCGTCCGAACTGGCCGACGTCCTGAGCAAGGTCAATCTGGACCACGCAGTGCCAAGCGGCGATCTCGAACACGAGATGGAAGACGCAAAGCTATCTTCACGCGAGAGAGACGTGCTCTGCTGCTTGATGGCGGGCTGCTCGAACAAGGTCATCGCGCGCGAACTCGACGTCTGCGAAGCGACCGTGAAAGTCCACGTAAAGGCCATTCTGCGGAAGCTGGATGTCAGCAACCGGACGCAGGCCGCAATGTGGGCCAGCACCCGCGGCTTCTCCAATTACCACCTCTCGTTGCAGCAGCATGCCGATCATGCCGACGCCTGACGGGTCCGGCAGTTCAAGATTGTGATTGCGGTGCTACTCGGCCGTTGTCCGATCCCGCATCAATCTGGATACGGCTGCCGCGCTATCGGGAAGGCACTGACTTGCCCTGTCGCGCTGGACTGATTGGCAGTCCCAGAGCGCCAATTCCATACCTGATGCGGGGTCTCTCACGAACATGAACAGTGGCCTGGCACGCTGGTTTGCAGCAGCTGCCCTGTTGTCTTCGGCGGCTGCTTTGCTTCCGTAAGCCACGACCTGGCAGGCTCCGCGCCCCTTGCACGTTTGCATGGCACTTAGCGCCCAGCGACCGCTTGGCTGCGAGGTCTCGACCGCAACGAAGAACAAGTTGGGCGATTGCGGTGGGCGAGCGGCGATTGCGGGAGCAGAAGAAACCCCGGCCGCAACCGAAAGCTCCGCCGAGGGTGTCGCAACAGAAGCATTACCCGGAACAGTGCCATGAGAATTGGATCCGCGCACTAAGTCGGCGTAATCGGCTTCCGCGCCCAGGCTGACACGGTTCCGCAGTCCGCCTGCTCCGCGCCACTTGTAGAAGATGTGCGGCCCCACCGCAGTGAGCCGCTCAAGCTTGCTGCTCCACCAAGGAACTACGTAGTTGGCATGATAATGGGTCGCCTCGCCGATACTTTGATCGACGTTCCCGTTTAATGCCTCCCGGGCGAGCTTGAGCGCGCGCTCACGCGCAGCCGTCGACGGTCGGCGGCGCTGCAATGAACCGTCGCAGGTGAAGGTAAACTGGCAACCGGTCGATCGATGCGAGCCTTCGAACACAACGCCGCAGACCGAGTCGGGAAAGGCGGGATGCTTGACCCGGTTGATGACGGTTTGAATGACCGCACTTTGTCCCACTGGATCGTCGCCCGCTTCGTACCATGCGGCAGCAGCGAGACATTCAGCTGCGCGTCCAGTCTGGGAAGCATCACCTGAGTAATGGAACGGTGCCGAGGAAACCAAGGACATCGCGAGGATATGTTCGCCCGTTGCCGCCTGGAGATCGCGGTTTCCCTCGAAAGGCCCACTTGCGAAATCACGCGGCTGTCCACTGGCGCCAGTATCCTGTGCGCCGGCCGAACTGGCGGACGGGGGCGCGAAGCTGGCAAGCGGTAGGATCGCAGCAAAGCCGCCCAATATCGCAATGGCGGCATAGGCTGGCTTCATGTTGCAGACCTACCGAGCGGACACGGCTCGATGCCGGTCCCGAAGGCCTCATCATGGCGGGACATTCCCGTTAGTGGTTTAATTGCAGGCACCGGGCCCACACTAATTTCTGGGACTGGCGACAACCTTGAGGACCGGATCGCTGGCGTCACTTTCCCTCAAGCGATCGAACCCCCTTGCTGCAGCCTTTGCGGTCGATCCCGAGGTCAGGTTCTCGCTAGACAGCGCCGCCTTGGACCCTCGGGCTAGGATATCTCTTGAATTCAGTTCCAACGGCTGTTCACTGGCTGCAGGACCGGAATTCCAGTGGGTGCCCGGGATACTGTATTGCCGCAATTGACCAACCGCATGGTCCATTTCCGACTGATGCCTGTTGATTGCCTCGATGGCAGCACGCCGATCATTCTCCGCCTCGATGTAGCGTGCGTCAGCATCGGCATACGCCTGCTCGGCTTCGCGAAGATCGCTTTCGATCCCGGCAAGACAACGTCCGTTTCGCGCCGTAATTCCTTCAGTCATGGCTGTCACCTCAATGGTTACGGTGGTCGCGGCAGCGCAGGATCAAACAGATAGGCGCCGCATCGGACCGAATAGGTCTGTAACGATGGTCAATTGACCAACGCGCAAAGACTACCACGACCGAGCAGCGCGTTGATATAATCCAAAAGAGTTGGTGCGTAGGGGATTTGGCTAACCGCCAGAGCCAACCCATCGGCCGGCGGCAAAAATCCCCGTCAGTTGACCCTGTTCACGATTGCGATCGTCACACCTTCAGCGGTCTGCCGAAAACCAACCAGGGTATAACCCTTCTTGCCCTTCGTCTGCTCGAACCCGACTTTCCACTCGGTGATCGCTTCGAGACTTGGATTTACCCCTATAGGAATTTCTTCGACCGCGGCATCCGGATTTGGCTCGCCGCCATCACCGTAGGAGCGCAATAACGCAGCGCTCAGGATGTCTTGTGAAACAGGCTCGAGGAACTGGCAGCCGTAGAAGTCATCCTCATGCCAGATAATCCGTGCCTCCATCATTCCGATGAATGGCAGGTCGACATTCACCAAGTCCGATACTTCGAGCCTCGCAACCGTCTCGAACCGCAAACCTGTTTCCGACAGATCATGGATGAGCACGTTTTGAGATTCTGACTTGGTAGAAGCGCTTGCACTCAGGCGCAGGATCGAGCGCCCGGCGTAGCGGCTATCCGATTGGAACTCAGCATGCAGTGGCCTTTTGAATTTTCCCATTGCGATGAGGGATCCCGTTCCGCTGAAATGACTCAGGCGTAAAGTTTTGCATGGCCACTATGTCATCTGCAAACCCCTGCGAGGGAGCTTGCCGCTTCGATGGCACATTTTGTCACTCAGCAGTGGACAGAGCAACGATCCTTAAGAGTGATAGCAGCGAGAAATTTTGGCGATCGTTTCTTAAATTTCCCCGAACTAATTACCTCAATGCACCAATTTTTACCGCCGAAGGCGAGCGTTTCGAGAGACGGACTGGCCAGAAGGCTAGCTAGCGATGGAAAAAGAGGCGATGTCGGTGCGGCAATTGTGGGGAGGCGCAGGAAATCCGGCCAAGCCATCGCAATCGCCCGGAGCCGCTCCAGATTCGGTATGGAGCCTTCGCTTATTCTGGCCAGTTCCAAACTGGTGACGGGGACGAAAGGCTGAGGCCTGACCGGGGACGGGATGTCGACACCGGACGCATCTCGCTGCCCAATCTGAGCGAGGGCCTGAAGCATTCCCGGGAAAGCCCGGAAAGCAAAATGGCGGAGACGGAGGGATTCGAACCCTCGATACCCGTTACCAGGTATGGCTCCTTAGCAGGGAGCTGGTTTCAGCCACTCACCCACGTCTCCGCATCGCAACCCTCGGCTGCGAGGGGCGCGCTATAGCTACGGGTTGGGTTGCCATCAAGGGTGAATCACTCACGATCTGTCCACCGCGCGATGGACTCACTTCGCCGCGAATCGGATTCGGTTCATCGCCGTTTCATTGCCCTGCTGCTTCAAAGCGATTCTCCTGCCGCGTGCAGCCCTGCGGGCGCCGATTAGCGAGCAGGGCATTAGAAGGAATTTCGCGATGAATACCGCACGCAGCATCCTCGTCAGCCTTGCGGCTGGACTTGGCCTCTTGGCATCGCCTCTTGCCGCACAGGTCGAGACGGTCGATCCGGACGATGCATACTCAGCGCCTATCGATGGTGATCTTGAAGAAGTTCCAAGCGAACTCCCGGCGGCGGGCGAAATGGCTCAGCAGCCGACCATCGTGTTGCCGGAATTCGAAGAAGAAGACGCTGCCCAAGACGGGGCACCTCCGGTCTGGTCGGAACAGAGCGCCGAGGCTGCGGCATCAGCAGCGGTTGATAGTGCCAATGTCGACGACCCGGCCACAACCTACCGAGAAGATGACCTGATCGGTGCCGCAGAAGGCGTGTTTGGCAAAGGCGCCGAGGGCGTCGCCCAGATGATTCAGAACTTGCTGAAGGAGCAAGGCGAACCGAACGGCTATATTGTCGGACGCGAAGCCGGCGGCGCCTTCGTGGTCGGCGCGCGCTATGGTTCGGGCACGCTGTTTCACAAGGTGGAAGGCGAGATGCCGGTCTATTGGACGGGGCCATCCATCGGCTTTGATGCGGGCGCGAATGCAGGCAGTACCTTTGTGCTCGTCTACAATCTCTATGACACCGAAGAGCTGTATGAACGCTTCCCGGCAGCAGAGGGCCAGGCCTATATCGTCGGCGGACTGACTGCGAGCTACGTCCGCAAGGGCGATGTTGTCCTCATTCCCATTCGCATGGGTGCCGGGCTGCGGCTTGGAGTCAACGCCGGCTATCTGCGCTTTTCCAAGAAACAGCGCTGGCTTCCGTTCTAGGCCTAATCGCACTGGCTTAGGGCAACTTGATGTGCTGCAACCGTATTTCGGTTGCGGCCCTTCGCTTGTTGCGCGAAAGGGTTCGCCATGCTCGACAAACTAGAAGCCCAGCCGGCAGATGCCCTCCTCGCCCTGATCAAGATGTACGCCGCCGACGAGCGTGCGGACAAGATCGACCTCGGGGTCGGCGTCTACCGCACGAACGACGGCGCAACGCCTGTTTTCCGCGCAATCAAGCAGGCCGAACAGCGGCTGATCGATGAGCAGGACAGCAAGTCTTACCTCGGTCCCGAAGGCGACACTGGCTTTGTCGAAGTTCTCCAGCCCTATATCTTCGGCGAGAGCAGCCCGTTGCTGCCGCGGATCGAAGGGATGCAGACCCCCGGCGGCACCGGTGCAGTACGGCTCGCCGTGGCCCTGGCGGCCAAGGCAGGCGTGACGCGTATTCATCTCGGTACGCCAAGCTGGCCCAACCATGCCCAGATCCTGGGCGATGTGGGGGTCGAGACGGTCACCTTCAGTCACGCGACCAGCGGCGGCGAGGCCGATATCGATGCCGTGCTGGGTGCTATTCGAAGCGCCGGCCCGAGCGATGCAGTTCTGCTGCACGGCTGCTGTCACAACCCAACCGGTATCGATTACACTGCGGATCAGTGGAATGCGATCGCAGCCGCCTTTGCGGAAACCGGTGTCCTGCCGATCCTCGATATCGCATATCAGGGGCTTGGATTGGGGATGGACGAAGACGTGGCCGGTGTGCGCAACGTCCTCGAGGCCGTTCCCGAAGCGTTGATCGCCTATAGCTGTGACAAGAACTTCGGCCTCTACCGCGACCGCGTGGGCGCATTCTACATGATGGCGAAAGAACCCGGCCAGCTCGGCGCGATTGCCTCGAATGCCAATGCCCTGGCCCGCGCCAACTGGTCCATGCCGCCCGATCACGGCGGTGCTGCCGTTCGGATCGCATTGTCGGATGAAGGCATGACCAAGGTCTGGCAGGACGAGCTCGATGATATGCGCTCGCGTATGCGCCGTGTTCGCGATCGGTTGGCGGCTGCCGACAATGAGGCGCCTGGCCTGGGGCTGTCGGCTCTGGCCAGTCAGAACGGTCTGTTCGCGATGCTTCCGCTCAGCAAGGAACAGATCGTGAGCCTGCGCGAAGACCATGCAATCTACATGGCCGGTTCGGGCCGCATCAATGTGGCTGGACTGCACGCGGGCAATACTGAAAAGTTCATCGCCGCATTGGCAGATGTGACCAAAGGCTGAGGCCGCATGGACCGTCAGCCGACCCTCGAGACCGAGCGGTTGCTGGTGCGGCCGCTGAAGGAAGACGATCGCGAAGCGCTCTATGAAGTAGCCTCCGATCCGATGGTCTGGGAGCAGCATCCCATCCATGACCGGTGGCGGCGCGAGGTGTTCGACCCCTTTTTCGATGAAGGGCTAGCCAGCGGCGGCGCCCTTGCGGTGATCCGCAAGGACCAGGACCGCATCGTGGGATCGACCCGCTATGACAAGTACGATCCGCAAGAAGGCGGCGTCGTCGAAATCGGCTGGACCTTTCTGGAGCGGGCGTGCTGGGGGAAGGGCTACAATACCGAACTAAAGCGCGCGGCGCTTGCTCATGCATTCGATCAGGTCGCCCTGGTGGAATTCCGCGTGGGCGACACGAATTACCGTTCCCGCAATGCTCTGGAAGCCATCGGTGCGGTGCGTTCGGAACGATACGAACTGGAGCGCTATCAAGGCAAGCGCGTGGTCCATCTTGTTTACGAAATCACCCGCGAAGGCTTCACGCAGGGGCCGCTTACATAACGTTTGAAGCCGCGGCGCAGGCGGACTTCAGGCACCCGCAAGGCAGGTTGCAGCCGAGTCGCAAGGGTTACAATTGGCGCTTTTCGGCCATTTTTGACCGCCGGTTTCCGACGCGTTTACGTGATCTGTAAGCGCCAAATTAAACGGTTCATCGCACCCTCTGACCGAATTGCCCCCTCCTGCTGGGGACTCGCCCGCAATGTTCACCTGACAGAAAGGTGCTGCTGAACAGTGGGCTACATCCATGGCGTTGACGGGCGGCACAATGACCGCGCAACGTGTACATCGAAATAAATGGATTTCCGATAGCCGGGAACGCCACAACCGGGGCGCACGGACGATATGTGGTGATCGCGCGGGGCCGGCTATTTAAGTTTGAAGGAGTACTAAAATGACTACCATTTCCAAGCAGCCCAAAGGTCTGTTAATTCTTGCTGCGTTGTCGATGACTACGTCCGGCAGCCTTTCGGCTCAGGAACTGCGTCCGGTTGGGGAAGCCCCCGAGCAGGCAGCAGAAGAAGATGTCCTGACCACCGTCGTCGGCGCCGCGCCGAGCGATTTCTCGGAAATGCCTGAAGGCCCGGAACTCGAAGGCTTCATTTCGGCCCGTAACGGCAACCGTATGCAGGTTACCACGGTCGACGGGTCCAACACCGTTGTTGTCGTAAGCCCGGGCACGGAAATCCGCAGCACTGGCGGCTTTCTTGGTCTGAGCAGCAAGGAACTGGGTGCGGAATCGCTCCTGAACGGTCTGCCGGTAACGGTCGAGACGGTCCAGTGGGGTAACCGCGGTCTTCTGGCGACGGACATCAAGCTGAAGAGCAAGAACCTCGAAACCGCCGCGATGATCCGCAACGGAACCTCGCAGCAGTTCGCCGAACAGCGCACCGATATCGATGCCAACGCAGAACTCGCAGAATCTCTGCGCGGCCGCATGGGCGATATCGACAAGTACAACATCAAGGGCACCACGAACGTCTATTTCGACACTGCCAAGTGGAACCTCTCGCCGTCTGCAGAGCGTGAACTGTGCGAAGCGGCGAGCGATGCCAACGCGATGGACAACGCCCTTCTGCTGGTTGTCGGTTACACCGATTCCGACGGCAGCCAGGATTACAACCAGACGCTGAGCGAAAAGCGTGCTGGCCGCGTGGTCAACTTCCTCCAGCAGCAGTGCAAGTGGGAACCGTGGCGTATGCTGACCCCGACGGGTATGGCCGAATCTGATCCGCTGGCAGACAACAGCACCGCTGCAGGCAAGGCACAGAACCGCCGCGTGTCGGTCAATATCCTCGTCAGCAAGAGCGTCGACGGCATCTAAGACCAGCCGCACGACGGGAGAATTGAAAGCGGGGCGGGCCGAAGGGCCTGCCCCGCTTTTTTTGTTGTATGTATCCGGGAGAGCGAGCGGGCTCCCAGCTTAGCTGAGTTGATCTCGCGTTTGCGCTGGCCTTAGCCCTGCAGGCTCTGCATGCGCTTGAGATAGCGTGCCAGCACATCGATCTCGAGATTGACGGTGTCGCCTTCTTTCAGGCTGCCCAGCGTTGTCACCTCGCCCGTGTGTGGGATGATGTTGAGCGCGAAGTCGCACGAACCGTCAGTGCGGTCGCGCACATCGTTGACCGTGAGCGAAACACCGTCGACCGTAATCGAGCCCTTTTCGGCCACGAACGGAGCAAATTCGCGCGAGATGCGGATAGCGAGCATGGTGGATCCGCCGACATTGCGAGCAGCTACGACTTCTCCGACCGTATCGACGTGCCCTGTCACGAGATGCCCGCCAAGTTCGTCGCCGAGGCGCAGGGCTGGTTCCAGGTTGAGCCTGCGCCCCTCGCTCCACATGGCTCGCACCGTGCGCTGGAGGGTTTCGTCCGAGACGTCGAACCCAATGCGCGCCGCGCCAGCTTCCCCCGCCAGCTCCACGACAGTGAGGCACACGCCGGAGCAAGCGATCGAGGCGCCAATATCGATCCCGTCAGGGTCGAATGGGCAGGCCACAGTGACCCGCGTATCCTGCCGCTTCTCGACATTCTCGATGGTCCCGATGGCCGTGACGATACCGGTGAACATGCCTTATCCTTCTTCGTTTCGCGTGCGGCGATAGGCGGTGAAGCGGTCGCTGCCAAGTTGGCGGTTTTCCACCTCTTCCCAGCGCCCGTGAGCGCGGGCCAGCGATGCCAGGCCGATGTCGCCGAGAGCCGGCTTTCCGCCGCCAATCACGATGGGCGCCCGGTAAATCTCGAGCCGGTCGACAAGGTCATCGGAAAGGAAGCTGGCCGCGGTCTGTGCGCCGCCTTCGACATAGAGGTACTGGAGGTCGTCGAAGCGAGAGATTTGAGACGGCTGATTGATGATGGTCACGCCGTCCGGGGCAACGCCGCGGGTCAGGACGATGCGGCGCGGGCTGCGATTCTCAAGCCCCGGTAACCTGACGTCGAGGCGGGGCTGATCCGCTCTCCAGGTGCCTCCGCCGACAAGGATTGCGTCCTGCATCGCGCGGCGTGAATGGACGTGCGCGCGTGCTTCTTCGCCGGTGATCCATTGGCTCTCACCATTGGCCAGCGCGATGCATCCATCCAGCGAAAGCGCCAGCTTGAGCGTTACGAATGGCCGGGAATAACGAGCGCGGGTCAGGTACCCGATCAGGCTCGCATCGACCTCTTTCGAAGCCAGCACTTGCGTCTCAATGCCGGCTGATTTGAGCCGTTCGATGCCGCTGCCGGCAGTTCGCGGATCGGGGTCTTGGCTGCCGATAACGACGCGCGCAATTTTCGCCCCGACCAGCAAGTCAGCACATGATGGGCCCCGCGGCGAGGTGTGTGCACATGGCTCGAGCGTCACATAGGCGGTGGCGCCCCTGGCGCGCTCACCCGCCTGGACCAAAGCGGCTGCCTCGGCATGCGGCCTCCCGCCCACATCGGTCCAGCCGCGCCCGACGACCACACCGTCTTTCACGATGATGCAGCCGACCGCAGGGTTGGGGCGCGACATCGGCCTGCCCCGCGCAGCGAGGCGCGCTGCGGCAGCGAGCCAGTCCGCGTCAGTCGGCCTGGCTTGCAACCGGACCATCCGTTGATTGGGCCTGTTCGCCGAAGAGGCGTTCCAGCCGCTCCCGCTCTGCCTGTTCGGCAGCGGCGCGCTCGGCTTCGGCCTCGGCTTCGGCCGCGCTCGTGTCGATGCCTGTCGCAGCACCTACCCGGCGGTACAGGTCGCGCTTATCCTGCTCGAATTTCTCGATTATCGCCTGGCGCTCTTCCTTGCGGCGCTGGTTCTCGATGTTGGACTGGCGAATTTCTTCGTCCGTCCGGTCTTCGGGAAATGTACGGATGTATTCGACTTCAGGCGGTTCGGGCGTGGTGAAACCCTGCTCATGCGTCAGGATCGAAATCAGCCCCACGCACGACAAGATCGACGCTGCGAGAAATGCGAAGCGATAGGGCTGGGGCTGGCGGATATAGTCCCAGAAATCGGAAATCCCGCCAACCGGGTTTACTCGTCGGAAATAGCGCATGGGCAAGAGATAGTAGCGGGCGCGGCTTTGCGCTAGCCGAAGCTGGCGTAAAGTGTTCGGCCATGCTGCGAAAGCCAGCGGTTCGGCCTGCCGATATCGCCTTCGTACAAGCGATCCAGCAGATCGTGGAAGGCCGGGCTATGGTCGAAATGGACCAGATGCGCGACTTCGTGGGCGACAACCGATCGGCGGACGAAATCGGGTGCCATGATCAGACGCCAGTTGAGGCGCAGGACGCCCTCGCTCGAACAACTCCCCCATCTCCGCTTGGCCCGGGTGAGCTTGACGGAAGCTGCGGGCAAGCGGGCACGCTCACAATAGAATGCCGCATCACCTTCGAAGTGCTGCTGAGCCTCGTTTTCCAGCCAACGGATCAGACGCTTTTCAAGAGTGTCCTGCGGGCCGCCGATTGTCAGGGTATCTGCTGCGAGTTTTGGCTTGCGCGGGGCATCCTCGCGCCAGTCGATCGCAAGGTCTCTGCCGAGAAATGGCAGCTCTCCGCTGGTGACGGGGTTCCGGATCTGCGGGACCTTGGCGAGCTGGGCCTCGAGCCAGGCAGTGCGCGTGTGCGCAAATGCGATCGCTTCTTTCGTGGCGGACCATTTCGGCATTGTGATGCGCACGGCGCTGCCGTCTGGGGCAAGGCGCAGCGTCAGCCGCTTGGCTTTCGGGTGCCGCTTGACCTCGATCGGAACCGGACGTCCGGACAGTTCGATTTGCGGCGACTGTGCTTCCTTGCGCAGCCATTCAATCACGCCGGTTCCTCCTCGCCGTCGCTCCAGTCGACGATGTGGTGTTCCAGAGGGCCTGCATCGTCTTCGCTTATGACGCGGCCTGCGACCGACACACCAGCGTGGATCACTGCTTCGCGGTCACCTGATATGAGGTAATGCCAATCCCGGAGCGGCTGCCCTTCGGCGCGGAGGCGGTAGGCGCAGCTGTCCGGAAGCCATGGCACCGTATCGACCAGCTTGAGCGTCAGACGCAGGCAGTCAGGCACGAAAGCTTTGCGGTTTTTGTAATCGCGGCATTGCGCGGTCTGGCAATCGAGCAATGTGCAGGCGACATTCGTTTCTTCGATATCGCCGGTATCTTCATACTCGACCTTGTGCAGGCAGCACCTGCCGCATCCGTCGCACAGCGCTTCCCATTCTTCCTGCTTCAGCTTCGCGAGGGGAAGCTCCCAGAATCGGTCCCTCAGCGAACCCATTT
Source organism: Qipengyuania psychrotolerans (assembly GCF_019711355.1). Classification (NCBI taxonomy): domain Bacteria; kingdom Pseudomonadati; phylum Pseudomonadota; class Alphaproteobacteria; order Sphingomonadales; family Erythrobacteraceae; genus Qipengyuania; species Qipengyuania psychrotolerans. Next base: position 2,024,142 of record NZ_CP081297.1, on the reverse strand, counting down.
TTCCAGTTCCGCCTCGACGGCTTCTGGCCCCTGATCGGTGGGCAGCATCGCCAGTGGCTGGCCATCGGGGGCGAAGAGGAAGGTGATATTGGTGTGATCCATCAGATAGCCGCCCGCCTCGCTATCTTCTCCGCGCGAGAAGTAGACTGCGAACTTGTCAGCAACCGCTTTGACGTCTTCTTCCGAGCCGGTGAGCCCGATCAGGCGCGGATGAAACGCATCTGTAAATTCGCCCACGACTTCAGGTGTGTCGCGTGCCGGGTCAATGGTGACAAACAGCGGCTGGATCTTCGCCGCCAACTCGGGAGCGCTTTGTTCAAAGAGTTTCAGGCCGGCCATCGCGCGCTGGACATCTGTCGGGCAAACGTCGGGGCAGAACGCATAGCCGAAATATATCGTGCGATATTGCCCATCGAAATCGCTCCAGCTGACCTTGGTATTATCTTCGCTGGTGAGGGTAAATTCGCCTCCGATTGCCGCGCCTGCCAGTGGCGGTTGCTCCGCCGGGCCAGGGTCACAGGCAGTCAAAAGGAGGGCAGCCATCAAGGCGGAAATTTTGTAGGGCATGACAGAGCGGTTCATGGTCTGCTAAGCGCCTGCATTCAAGGGCAGTCAGACTGTTCTCAGACGAATTTTCGGGAGTTCTCCAAAGGTGCGTGTAAATCCGGTCGCTCGTTTCCTGACCCTCGCCATGGGTATCGCGGCAATGCTGGCAAGCCCGCTTGCCGCTCAGCAGCAATCCGACGGCTGGAAGTTCATCAAGGCCGTGCGCGACCGTGATGGCGATGTCGCGACAAAGCTTTTGGATGAGCCGGGCAGCACTATCGTCAATGCGCGCGATATCGGTACCGGCGAAACTGCACTGCACGCCGTGGTTCAGCGCCGCGATATCACCTGGGTGCGGTTCCTGCTGCAGCGCGGCGCGAATCCGAACATTGCGGACAAGAACGGTACCACGCCACTTCAGATCGCCTCGCAGCTCGGATTTATCGAAGGTGTCGAACGCCTGATCAAGGCCGGCGCGGAGATCGACGTTTCGAATGTGGCAGGCGAAACGCCGCTGATGAGCGCGATCCACCGCCGCGACCTGGCGATGATCGAACTCTTCGTCGAAAACGGCGCCAATCTGGAAAAGACTGATAACTCGGGCCGGACCGCGCGCGATTACGCGATGCTCATGGGGCCTGATAGCAAGGTGATGGCCGCCATCGAAAAGGCCGAGAGCGCCAAGGCCGATGAGCCAGAAACATACGGGCCCAGCTGATGGCTGATGCCGTGGCACCCGATATCGCTGACCTGACGCTCGACGAATTGCGGCTCGCGCTTGCGCCCGCGATTGCGGATGCTGCGATCTTCGACGGGTGGAGCGATGCGGCGCTGGAAATGGCGGCCGACCAGATGGGCGCAGATATCGACGTGGCGCGGCTGGCATTCAAAGGCGGCGCCCTCGACATGGTGTTCGCCTGGATCGAGGCAGTCGACATGGCCATGGCAGCGGCTTTCCCGGAAGAGAAAGTAGCGCAGATGAAAATCCGCGAACGGATCCGCAGCCTGGTCCAGTTCCGGCTCGATGCAGTCGCCGGCCAGGAAGAAGCTCTGCGCCGGGCCATTGCGATCATGGCAATGCCGCAAAACGCGCCTTCTTCGGCCAAGCGCGGTTGGCAGACTGCGGATTTGATGTGGCGGCTCGCCGGGGATACGGCGACCGACTATAATCACTATACCAAGCGCGCCATACTCGCTTCGCTATACGGGGCGACTTTGGCGGTTTTCGTGGAAGACGAAAGCGAGGGCAAGGCGGAAACCCGGGCCTTCCTCGACCGGCGAATCGAAGGCGTCATGAAGTTCGAGAAGGTGAAGGCCAAATGGCTGAACCCCGACCGAGAAACTTTCAGCGTGTCGCGCTTCCTTGGCCGATTGCGTTACCCTGCACGCTAAAACGCTATTGATAACCAGTTGCAATTAGCTGTTTGCTCTGACAGGGCTGGCAGCATGACTTTGGACGCCTTTGACAGCGGAAAACCGGCGCGTATTCTCGCCGTGGATTGGGACAGTCTTGCCGAAGATGAAGGCAAGCGGCTGAAGGCCCTTGGCGTGGACGAGGGCGCTGAAATCGCCGTCATCCACCGCGGTGTGTTCGGCGGACGCGACCCACTTGCCCTGCGGCTTGGCGCGATGACAATCGCCCTGCGGCGCGTTCATGCCCGCGCGATCGAGGTTGAGGCGCTATGAGCCGGAAGCGGACTGCAGCGCTCGTCGGTAATCCCAATTCGGGTAAATCCGCACTGTTCAACGCACTGACCGGCGCGCGTCAGAAGATCGCGAATTACGCCGGTGTCACGGTAGAGCGAAAAGCTGGCCGCTTGACCTTGCCCAACGGCGAGCCTGTCGAACTGCTCGATCTTCCGGGCTCTTACAGCTTCGACGCTGCCAGCCCTGACGAAGCGGTCACCCGCGACGTCGTGCAGGGTGCGTTCGAAAGTGAAGACGCGCCCGACGTCCTGATCCTCGTGCTGGACGCTGCCAATCTGGAGCAGCACCTGGTCTTCGCGCAGGAAGTGCTCGAACTCGGGCGGCCTACGGTAGTTGCTCTCAACATGATCGATCTGGCCGAGCGTGATGGATTGACGCTTGATCCGGAGGCGCTTTCCGAAGCGCTTGGCGTGCCGGTGGTTCCGACGGTGGCTGTGCGGCGCCGGGGCCTTGTGGAATTGAGCGAGGCGATCGCCGAAGCTGAAACCCATGCCGATGAAGAAACGCGTAAGCGCTGGCATCTGACGCTGCCCGAACGCCGTCTGACTGCCAAGCACATCACACGCGGGGCAGTATTGTCGAAATCGACGCGCCACACGGTCGAGAACGGTGTCGACCGCGTACTTCTCAATCCGTGGATCGGGCCGATTATCCTGTTCGGCTTGCTGTTCATCGTATTTCAGGCCGTGTTTGCATGGGCCACTCCCTTCGCTGATGCGCTGGAGGGCGGCGTTGCTGTACTTTCGCAAGGCGTCGCTGACACCTTGCCCGCTGGATTGCTTAGGGACTTCCTTACCGAAGGCGTCCTTGCGGGCGTTGGATCGGTGGTCGTGTTCCTCCCGCAAATCGTGATCCTGTTCTTCTTCATCCTGGTGATGGAGGCGAGCGGATATATGGCACGCGCCGCGTTCCTGATGGACCGCCTGATGGCGCTGGTCGGGCTTTCGGGCCGCAGCTTCATCCCTCTGCTGTCGAGCTTCGCGTGTGCCATTCCCGGCATCATGGCGACCCGCTCGATTTCCGATCCCAAGGACAGGCTGACGACGATCCTGATCGCGCCCCTGATGACCTGTTCGGCCCGCCTTCCGGTCTATGCGGTCGTTATCGCTGCGGTCATCCCCCAGACCAGTGTCGGCCCAGGCATTGGCTTGCAAGGCCTCGTCCTCTTTGCGCTCTATGTTGCGGGCATCGTGGGGGCCATGGTCGTCGCACTGGTGCTGCGCAGCACGGTGACGAAGGGTGCGGCGTCGGGCTTCATCATGGAGCTGCCGCGCTACCAATTGCCGCGTATCAAGGATCTGGCCATCGGCCTGTGGCAGCGCGCATGGGTGTTCCTGCGCCGCGCCGGTACGATCATTTTCGTCGCCACCATCGCCCTTTGGGTCCTGCTGTCCTTTCCCACGGCGGAACCAGGTGAAAGCCAGCTCGATGCAAGTCTCGCTGGCGCAGTTGCGGATACGCTACATCCGGTTCTCGAACCGGTCGGTTTCAACCGCGAAATGAGCCTTGCGATCATCCCGGCTCTCGCCGCTCGTGAAGTCGCGGTTTCGGCGCTGGCAACCACCTATGCCGTCGATGCCGAGGACGAAGATCTCGCGGCCGAGGGTGTCACTGCCAAAATCGCCGCATTGTGGAGTTTGCCGACTGCATTGGCCTTCCTCGCGTGGTTCGTGTTTGCGCCTCAGTGCCTTTCGACCATCGCAGTCGCCCGACGAGAGACCAATGGATGGAAATGGCCCATCGTAATGGTCGTCTATCTCTTCGCGCTGGCATGGATATCAGCCGGGCTGACCTATTGGATTGCAGTTTCGGCCGGACTCTAGTTACGCGTGTGGACACGGATGGTTATCCTCTGGAACGCCTCGCGCCCATCCGATAGGCCACCTGCAACACTTACTAAGGAACGATTCGATGGCCGGTAGCCTCAATAAAGTCATGTTGATCGGAAACCTGGGCGCAGACCCTGAAATCCGCAGCTTCCAGAACGGCGGCAAGGTCGCAAACCTGCGCATCGCCACGAGCGAAACGTGGAAAGACAAGAACACGGGTGAACGCCAGGAGCGTACCGAATGGCACACGGTCGCCATTTTCTCGGAAGGCCTCGTAGGCGTCGTTGAACGCTTCCTGCGCAAGGGTTCGAAAGTCTACGTCGAAGGCCAGCTCCAGACCCGTAAATGGCAGGACCAGTCCGGCAATGACCGCTATTCGACCGAAGTCGTGATCCGCGGCATGAACGGCTCGCTCACCATGCTCGACGGCGCATCAGGCGGCGGCGGCGGTGGCGGCGGAAATCGCGGCGGCGGAAGCTATGACCAAAGCGGCGGTGCGTCCGGTGGATCAGGCGGCGGAGGCGGCTGGAACCAGGGCGGCGGTTCATCGTCAGGCGGCGCTTCGCAAGGCGGCGGCGGATCCAACTATGACGATCTCGACGACGATATCCCGTTCTGATCGGAACATCTCCAACCACAAAGGGCCGCCATTGAGCGGCCCTTATTTTTTGAGCTTCGCCAACGCCTCGGCCAGCGGCCCGCTCGGCGCTTGTTCTTCGTCGCTTTCGATACTCTTCTCTGCGCGGATGCGATCTGCATTGGGGCCTTCACGATAGGGGTCGACTGCCAGGCCGAGGGTCTGGGCAATGGCCTCGCCGATATCGAACGCGTCGCCGTCGTATTCAATTGTGTCGAGGTCTTCGAGGCTCAGCTCGAATTCTTCGTCCGGCGCGTGCACGGTCTCTGGACCTTCCGGCACGAAGCGCAGATCAAATTCTTCGTGAGCTTCATAGGTGATATCGTCACGGCTCACGGCGCATGGCTGTTCGATGACAGCATCGAGGTGGCCCTTGGCGACAACCGCGCCCTCTTTTTCGCCAAATGAAACACTGGCAGTGAGGGAAGGCAGGGAAGTCACTCCGAAACGCTTCGCCAGTGCCTCGCGTTCGGTTTCACTAGCCTCGATAAGCAACGGGCCAGTCGGAAGCGCCTTGGGCTTGATCATGCGTGACAGTTCGGGCGCGCTCATCCTTCGAATTCTCCGGCACGCAGCTGATCCGCGCTCGTGCGCGAAAGGCGTTTGTCGAGCCTGATCATCCGTTCTCCCAAGGCTTCGGCCTCATCTTCCTGCGCCATGGTGACATTGCGCTTCAGGGCAGCAGCCAACGCGACGCGGTCTTCATCGGCGAGGGCTGAGCGATAGGCACCCAGCCGGCCGCCCATGGTGCTCATGAGGTTGCCGATTTTCTTGCCGACAGTGGGATCGCCGATGCCTGCTTCGCGCAGTTGGCCTTCCATATCCTCGACGAAAAGCTCGGTCAGCAAGGCTGTGTCGGGGGCTAGCTCTTCGTCCTTTTCCATGCGCAGAAGGACAAGGCTGAGCATAAGGGTGACCATATCGAACCGCCCTTCAACTGTGTCGGCGACGCCGCACATCCGGTACCAGTCGGGATCGCGCGCTTCTTCCACTATGCGGTGCCAGAGGGATCGCCACTCTTCTCGCGGGTCTTGCTGGGTGCCGAACAGGCGGGAGAAAAAGGACATGGATCAGGGCGCTTTCTTTATTGTTGTTCAGCGGCAATTAAAGCCGCCATCCCCACCGCTTCGCGACACGCACGTTGCAAGGCAGGCTTTGCCGGTTTAGGGCGTGGACCGCATATAGGATGCGCTGGCGAAGAGGCCAAGCGCGCCGCAAGGATGGAGACACGCTGTTCCCATGAACAGGTCCAAGATTTTCGGTATCGCTGCAATCCTCGCAGCGGGCCTTTCAACCACTGCCTGCACCTCGATTCGGGAGCCGCGGGGGTACATCGTCGACAATATCCTGCTGAACACGGTCCAGCCGGGCATAGATAACGAGCGCAGCGTTGCCGCAACGCTGGGCCGTCCGACTTTCACCAGCCAATTCGGTGATCCGACGTGGTATTACGTGTCGAGCACGAGCGGCCGCAAGCCGTTCGTGCGCCCGCGCATCCAGGAACACCAGGTGCTCGCGGTCAAATTCGATGCTTCGGGCAATGTGGTCTCTGCTGATCGCAGCGGTCTTGACCAGGTGGTCTACCTGACCCCCGATGGTGACGAAACGCCCACCTTGGGCCGGGAGCGCAGCTTCCTCGAAGACCTGTTCGGCAATATCGGAACCGTCGGACAGCCAGGCCTTGGCGGGCAGGGCGGCGGTCCCGGCGGCTAGGGTCTCGGCACCGGCTTGATCCGCCAGTAGCACACCCCATATCGCGCCGTATGAGTGATCAAGATAATCGCCACGGCCTGGTCCAGTGGCACGGCACCACCATTATCGGCGTCCGCAAGGCCGGCCGCACCGTAATTGCCGGGGACGGCCAAGTCTCCATGGGCAATACGGTGATGAAACCCAATGCACGGAAGGTTCGCCGGATCGGCGAAGGCGGCAAGGTCGTTGCCGGGTTCGCCGGTGCAACGGCCGATGCCTTCACCCTGTTCGAGCGGCTCGAAAAGAAGCTTGAACAGTATAACGGCCAATTGCTACGCGCCGCGGTCGAACTGACCAAGGATTGGCGCACCGACAAATATCTGCGCAACCTCGAAGCCCTGATGATCGTCGCCGATGAAGAGAACCTGTTGGTGCTCACTGGGAATGGTGACGTGCTGGAACCCGAAGGCGGCATCACGGCGATCGGGTCGGGCGGCAATTACGCACTGGCTGCTGCCAAGGCGATCGCGGAATATGAAGAAGACCCCGAAGTAATCGCGCGCAAAGCCATGCAGGTGGCCGCGGACATCTGTGTCTTCACCAATGGTAATGTAACCGTCGAGACGGTTTGAGAGAGTTCATGGACAATTTGACCCCCAAGGCGATCGTCGCGTCGCTCGACGAGCACATCATCGGCCAGAAAGATGCCAAGCGCGCGGTTGCCGTAGCCTTGCGCAATCGCTGGCGCCGCCAGCGGCTCGACGCGGATCTGCGTGACGAGGTCACGCCCAAGAATATCCTAATGATCGGCCCCACGGGGTGCGGTAAGACCGAAATCAGCCGCCGCCTGGCGAAGCTGGCAGAGGCCCCGTTCGTGAAGATCGAGGCGACCAAGTTCACCGAAGTCGGCTATGTTGGCCGCGATGTGGAACAGATCGCGCGCGACCTGGTGGAAGAAGCAATCCGGTTGGAGAAAGAGCGCCGCCGCGAGGCTGTGCGCGAAACGGCCAGCCAAGCCGCGATGGACCGGCTGCTCAATGCGCTTGTCGGAGAAAACGCAAGCGAAGCGACGCGCGAGGCTTTCCGCGAGCGGATCGTCCAGAATGCGATGAACGACACCGAAGTCGAAATCGACGTGAAGGACCAGCCGACCAGCAATATGGAAATTCCCGGGATGCCGGGCAATGTCGGCATGATCGACCTGTCCGATATGCTGGGCAAGGCGATGGGCAGGGCCCCGACCAAACGCCGCAAGCTCAAGGTTCCCGACGCTTGGGACAAGCTGGTCGAAGAAGAAGCCGAACGACGCATGGACCAGGACGACGTGAACCGCGTTGCGCTGGAAAATGCCGAAACCAATGGCATCGTATTCCTCGACGAGATCGACAAGATCGCAGTCAGCGATGTTCGCGGCGGGTCAGTCAGCCGTGAAGGCGTGCAGCGCGATTTGCTGCCGCTGATCGAAGGCACCACCATTGCGACCAAATACGGTCCGATGAAAACCGATCACGTGCTCTTCATCGCGAGCGGCGCGTTCCATGTCGCCAAGCCGTCCGACATGCTCCCCGAACTGCAGGGCCGCCTGCCGATCCGCGTCGAGTTGCGCGCCCTGACCGAAGAAGACTTCGTGCGCATCCTCACCGAAACCCGCGCCAACCTTGTACAGCAGTACAAGGCGCTGATTGGGACCGAGGACGTCACACTCGACATCACTGATGATGCCATCAGGCAGGTCGCGAAGATCGCGGCGCAGGTGAACGAGAGTGTCGAGAATATCGGCGCCCGCCGCCTGCAGACCGTGATGGAGCGCTTGCTCGAAGACATCAGCTTCGAGGCGGAAGACCATAAAGGTGAGACGATTACCGTGGATGCCGCCTATGTCAGCGAACGCCTCGACGATCTGGCGGGCGACAGCGACCTCAGCAAGTATATCCTGTGAGCCGTGATACGGTCCGTGACCTGGCCGCGATGCTTGAACAGCTATCGCCGCGGCTGGACCCGGACCGGTATCGCTATGTGCAGATAGAGCCTTCGAACGCGCCGCAATTGCTTGGCGCGGCGATAGCGACATTCCGGGAAGACGAGGGCGTGTCGGCCATTGTCCCTGCGGCAATTGCCGATCAGGCCGATGTCGGCGGCCCCGATATGGCCCGCATTACCCTCGAGGTTTATTCCGACCTGGAAGGGGTAGGGCTGACCGCCGCCGTGGCAAGTGCGCTGGCCGAGGCCGGTATCGCCTGCAACATGGTCGCCGCCTTGCACCACGACCACGCCTTCGTGCCTGCCAGGAAGGGTGAGGAGGCGCTTGATGTCTTGCAAGAGCTTTCGGCGTCCGCGACTTGACTTGCGAGAATCAGTCGTCTCCCAAAAGCGGACATTAGTGTACGGCGGCTAACGACCCGATTGCGGACATTCAACGACCGCACCTCCGAGATTTAAGCATACCCCAAGTCCATCATAACTTTGCGCAAACTGGCGTCTGGGTCGTTGGCCCAGTCAACATCGTCAAGAGCCAAGTAGATACGATCAAATTCCGCCGGTGCTGTCTTTGCGTCGCTCTCGCACCATGCCGCGTATAGGTTGTTCACTGCCCAACTGAAAAAGTCTGCATCTTCCAAACCGGATAGAAAGGCGCCGACCAAACCCTCTCCCAACTGATCTAGGAAATCGATCTGACCTAGGCCGAAATCGTTGCGCCAGAACTCGACAAATTCTTTACCTGGATCGCCTCCCCAACCACACTTCGAGAACTCGAAGCGATACATCGCCTGAAGGTCTTCTATGACTTTCTTCATCGTAGTGACTGTAGCCATCGCTACGTCGGAGGGAATAGCAAATTCTAGAGTTGTCAGCTTTCCACCCAAAAGCTGCCTGTCCGCTTACGGATGAGGCGCGAGCCCGATTTCGACGCCGGTTTTGTCGGTCAGCGCGAACTTGTCGACCAAGTCGCTGCTCGCCCGATTGAGCCCGCGCACCTGCACGCTGCGGCCATTGCGGCGCATCCGCTCCACAACCTTGTCCAAAGCAGCGATGGCCGAGATATCCCAGAAATGCGCCTTGCGGACATCGATGATCACATGATCAGCCGGGTCGGGCATAATGCTTTCAGGGCCAAGTGCCGCCTCGAAACGTTCGACACTGGCGTAGAAGATCTGGCCCTTGGCGCGGTATACCGCAGTATCGCCTTTGCGCTCGCGGACCACTTCGAACATGTTCATCACCTTGTGAGTGAAGAAGGCGCCCGAAAGGATCACTCCGGCCAGCACGCCCAGCGCGAGATTATGTGTTGCCACCACGACGACGACGGTCGCGAGCATGACAACGCTCGACTGCCAGGGATGCTTCCCAATGTTGGGAATCGAGTTCCATGAGAAGGTGCCGATCGAGACCATGATCATGATCGCCACCAGCGCCGGCATCGGTACCTGACCAACCAGATCGCCAAGCGCGGCCAGCAGGATCAGCAGGGAAAGGCCAGCCGTAAAGGTCGAAAGCCGTCCGCGCCCGCCGCTGGTCACGTTGATGACCGACTGGCCGATCATCGCACAGCCGCCCATGCCGCCAAACATCGCGGCAACCACATTGGCAATGCCTTGGCCCGCACTTTCGCGGCGCTTGTTCGAACCGGTGTGCGTCATGTCGTCCACGATCTGCGCAGTCAGCAGCGATTCCAGCAGGCCGACCGCTGCCATGGTGGCGGCATAGGGCGCAATGATCCGCAAAGTTTCCCACGTCAGCGGCACATCGGGCAGCACGAAGTAGGGCAGGCCTTCGGGTAGCTCGCCCATATCGGAAACAGTGTTCACCGGCGCATCCAGCCAGATTGTCAGGATGGTCAGCACGATGATTGCGATCAGCGGGCTCGGGATGGCGGTAGTGAACCTTGGAATGATGTAGATCATCGCCAAACCGGCAATGACCATGGCATAGGTCATCCAGCCGATGCCGGCTGCAGTCGGATCGAGCTGAGGCAGCTGCGCCATGAAGATCAGGATCGCCAGTGCATTAACGAAACCGGTGATGACCGAGCGCGAGACAAATTGCATCAGCAGGTCGAGGCGAAGGAGTGCAGCGATGCCCTGGAAAATCCCCATGAGGATCGTTGCGGCAAACAGGTATTCGACACCGTGATCGCGTACCAATGGCACCACGACGACAGCAACTGCAGCTGTGGCCGCAGAGATCATGCCCGGACGTCCGCCGGTAAAGGCAATGACCATCGCGATGGCAACCGAGGCATAGAGGCCGACACGCGGGTCTACACCTGCGATGATCGAAAATCCGATCGCTTCAGGGATAAGGGCCAGCGCCACGACGATCCCGGCTAGGATGTCGGCGCGGATGTTGGAGAACCAGTCGCGTTTGATGGCGCTGCGGTCGAGCATGCGGTCTATCCGTTCTTAGAATGGAAAAGGCACAAGAACGCTCGCGCCTCAGATTTGCCTCTTCCATTGGCCCATGCTGCAATGCAACACAACCCCTCCGCCCTGACTGGTGATTAGGCGGGCGCTTCTTCCTGTCGCTCCTCAGCCTGCCGCGCCCACATTTCTGCGTAGAGCCCCCTGGCTGCCTGCAATTCGCTATGTGTCCCGCTTTCCGCCAGCTGGCCGTGATCGAGGACCAGGATCTGGTCGGCCTTGGCGATGGTCGAGAGGCGATGCGCAATTGCCAGCGTCGTGCGGTCCTTGCTCACCCGGTTGAGTGTGCGAAGGATATCCTGTTCGGTGCGGGTATCAAGCGCACTGGTCGCCTCGTCGAGCAGCAGGATCGGCGGGTTCTTTACCAGCGTGCGTGCAATGGCGACCCGCTGCTTCTCGCCTCCCGAAAGCTTGAGCCCGCGCTCACCGACTTCGGTGTCAAAGCCGTCGGGCAAGCGCTTGATGAAGGGAAGGATCGCCGAATCCCTGGCGGCTTCCAGAATTTCCTCTTCGCTCGCACCTTCGCGGCCATAGGAGATGTTGTAGCCAATGGTGTCGTTGAACAGCACGCTGTCTTGCGGGACGATACCGATCTTAGCGCGCAGACTTTCCTGGGTGACCTCGGCAATATCCTGGCCGTCGATCAGGATGCGGCCACCTTGGGGATCATAGAAACGGAACAGCAATCTTGCGATCGTACTCTTGCCTGCTCCGGATGGACCGACGATCGCGACATGACTTCCGGCGGGAACCTCGAACGACAGATTGCGCAGGATAGTGCGCTCCTTGTCGTATCCGAAATCGACATTCTCGAAGACGATGGAGGGGCGGTCCACGATCAACGCCGGCGCGCCCGGTTTGTCCGCTACCTCTACATTGGTGTCGATCAGATCGAACATGGCGGCCATGTCGACCAGGCCCTGCCGGATCGTGCGGTAGACCCAGCCCAACAGATCGAGCGGACGGAAGAGCTGCATCAGATAGGTGTTCACGAACACCAGATCGCCCACCGTCAGCTCGCCTTTGCTCCAACCCCATACTGTATAGGCCATCGCGCCGGCCATCAGCGCATTCGTAATGAAGGACTGCGCGATATTGAGCATGCCTAGCGAACCGTCGGACTTGATGGCGGCTTCGCTATATGCGCGTGCAGCCTTGGCATAGCGCGCTTCTTCGCGGCGCTCTGCGCCGAAGTATTTGACGGTTTCGTAATTCAGCAGGCTGTCGACCGCGCGGGACAGGGCAAGGCCGTCGAGATCGTTCATGTCGCGGCGCAGCTTCGTGCGCCATTCGGTGATCTGGCGCGTCACCACTATATAGGCAACGACGGTGAAGGCCGTTGCGGCGACGAGCCCCCATCCGAAATTGATGTAGAAGATGATCCCGACCGCGATCAGTTCGAGCACTGTCGGAGCAATGTTGAAGAGCAAGAAATAGAGCATGGAATCGATGCTCTTGGTTCCGCGCTCGATAATTTTGGTTACCTCGCCCGTGCGGCGCGACAGGTGGAAGCGCAGAGACAGGCGGTGCAGGCGGCGGAAGACATCTTCGGCCAAGTGACGGGTGGCTTCCTGACCGACGCGCTCGAAAACGATATTGCGAAGATTGTCGAAGGCAGTGCCGGCAAATCGTCCCAGACCATAAGCCAGCACAAGTGCCATAGCGACCATCGCCGCCTCGTTGGCCGGGCTGGACATTGCATCCACGGCGTTCTTGTAAGCGAAGGGGAGGGCTAACACCGTGCCCTTGGCCAGCAGCACCAGAAACATTGCGATCACGATCCGGCGCCGGAGCAGCGGATTATTCTTCGGCCATAAATAGGGGAGGAAACGCTTGAGCGTCGCCCAGCTATCGGCGTCCTGCTTCTGGTCGGATGTAATCGTGTCGGGAGGCATGGCGCGTTATGTGGTGCGCGCCATGCCTCTCGGCAAGCTTAGCCTCCGAAGCGGGACGGGAAGAAACGCTTCTGCAATAACGAGCTGGAGCTGGCGTCGGGTGGCAGATCGAACAGGATACGCCTGCTGGAAAAATCGATCGCGACCCGCTCGAACAACGACAGGTTTTGCATACCGAGGATCAGGGCAGGCTTATCGGTATACCCCAGCGCATGAAACGCGGGGCTGTCGGCAAAGCCGATCTGGGCCTCGGTTATGGTTGCACCGCCGATCACGATCTCGCGAGCGCGTGACAGGTTGCTGCGCATCATCTGCCCATGCACGTCAGATGTGAGTAGCTCGTTACGGTCACGCATCCGCAGACGTCGCTCCATACGTTTGAGAAGAGCGGGGTTGCCGAACGAGTACTGAGCGCCAGTATCGATGATGACCGCCGTCCGGATGCCATCGACTTTCGCATCGGCGATAATCATGCGGCCCAGCTTGTTCCGTGCCCGTACGATAATGTCGTAGCCCTTGTTACCGCCCAGCGCCTCTGCGTCGGCGACCGCGATCCGGTCTTCCTTGAAGTCCATGGCAACCCGCAAATCCTGCAAGCTGTCGAGACCGAGAATTCCATCGGCCCCTATATGCTGGCTTCGAAGCAGGGGTGTCACGAGGCCGTTGAAGGACCTGTCTGCAAACTCGAGCCCATCGAGTTCGACAGTTTCCACTGTGCGGCTGGAGCCCATCGCTACCAATGTCGCGCTGCCATTGGGTTTAAGCTGCAGCGCATCAGTCACCGAGTTCGTAACAACCGTGGATTGCGAGCCGGTATCTATGAAGAAGCGGAACGGCCCCTTGCCATCGATCATGACCGCGACGGTCAGCCGTTCATAGCGATCGCGGTCGAGCTGGAATTCATCGACCGGGATTTCCTCGCTGTCTGGGGCATCCGGCGCAGGCGCTTCGGTGAACTGCAATCCCTGATCGGCTTGCAGCGGTGAAGCGCCCGCCAGAAGCAGGGCTGAGGGTAGGGCGAAGTATCCGGCCATGGCCAATCTCCATTTCAGACATATCTTTACCACGCGCGAGCGGATGGACCAAAGTCGCTGGTAGATATCGCCCGACTTCCAGGCAGGATCAGAATCGCCGGTCATGCGATCACGCATGGATGACTCCCGGCATGCACCGGAAAGCAGGCCTGATTTTGCCGTGGGATAGGCAGTCCTCGCCTGGCTTTGCCAAGCCGCCCTTGAATTCACCTCCCTGAGCCCCATATTCAGTTCAGCTGATGAAGCGTGGAAGCCCGCAGATTTACGCCGTTTTGCAAAGAACTTGAAATAAAATTGCAAAAGGGTGTTGACCGAATCTCGGCCTCCGCCTATTTGGCCCTCACCGACGCGGCGATGACGGCATTCACCGTCAGCTGCATTGGTCGCCAACATAAACGGACAGCCGGTTCCCTCGGTGTAAATCGGGGAACCAATCGCTGTCCGCTAAGACTGTCTGGTGGTTCTTTGACATTGTTAGTTTTTGATGAAGGGACATGTGGGCGACGGCGCCCGGTCCGGGGACCTCAAGGCTCCGGATACCGGTTAATTTATGCCGATTGCCACATCTTTGTCGGGCACCACGCCTGGCATTGGTGATGCATGTTCATTCGTATCCATTACGTTTGACAGCAGGTTATCGGCTCCTTGAAGCTCATGCCAAGCAGGTCAGCGGGGTTTTCCCCGTGCTTGTTTAGTATGTGACACAAACTTGAGAGTTTGATCCTGGCTCAGAACGAACGCTGGCGGCATGCCTAACACATGCAAGTCGAACGAACCCTTCGGGGTTAGTGGCGCACGGGTGCGTAACGCGTGGGAACCTGCCTTTAGGTTCGGAATAACAGTTAGAAATGACTGCTAATACCGGATAATGTCTTCGGACCAAAGATTTATCGCCTTTAGATGGGCCCGCGTTAGATTAGATAGTTGGTGGGGTAATGGCCTACCAAGTCGACGATCTATAGCTGGTCTGAGAGGATGATCAGCCACACTGGGACTGAGACACGGCCCAGACTCCTACGGGAGGCAGCAGTGGGGAATATTGGACAATGGGCGAAAGCCTGATCCAGCAATGCCGCGTGAGTGATGAAGGCCTTAGGGTTGTAAAGCTCTTTTACCAGGGATGATAATGACAGTACCTGGAGAATAAGCTCCGGCTAACTCCGTGCCAGCAGCCGCGGTAATACGGAGGGAGCTAGCGTTGTTCGGAATTACTGGGCGTAAAGCGCGCGTAGGCGGCTTTTTAAGTCAGAGGTGAAATCCCAGGGCTCAACCCTGGAACTGCCTTTGAAACTGGAAAGCTAGAATATTGGAGAGGTAAGTGGAATTCCGAGTGTAGAGGTGAAATTCGTAGATATTCGGAAGAACACCAGTGGCGAAGGCGACTTACTGGACAATTATTGACGCTGAGGTGCGAAAGCGTGGGGAGCAAACAGGATTAGATACCCTGGTAGTCCACGCCGTAAACGATGATAACTAGCTGTCCGGGCTCATAGAGCTTGGGTGGCGCAGCTAACGCATTAAGTTATCCGCCTGGGGAGTACGGTCGCAAGATTAAAACTCAAAGGAATTGACGGGGGCCTGCACAAGCGGTGGAGCATGTGGTTTAATTCGAAGCAACGCGCAGAACCTTACCAGCCTTTGACATCCTAGGACGACTTCTGGAGACAGATTTCTTCCCTTCGGGGACCTAGTGACAGGTGCTGCATGGCTGTCGTCAGCTCGTGTCGTGAGATGTTGGGTTAAGTCCCGCAACGAGCGCAACCCTCATCCTTAGTTGCCATCATTTAGTTGGGCACTTTAAGGAAACTGCCGGTGATAAGCCGGAGGAAGGTGGGGATGACGTCAAGTCCTCATGGCCCTTACAGGCTGGGCTACACACGTGCTACAATGGTATCTACAGTGAGCAGCGATCCCGCGAGGGTTAGCTAATCTCCAAAAGATATCTCAGTTCGGATTGTTCTCTGCAACTCGAGAGCATGAAGGCGGAATCGCTAGTAATCGCGGATCAGCATGCCGCGGTGAATACGTTCCCAGGCCTTGTACACACCGCCCGTCACACCATGGGAGTTGGATTCACCCGAAGGTGGTGCGCTAACCAGTTTACTGGAGGCAGCCAACCACGGTGGGTTCAGCGACTGGGGTGAAGTCGTAACAAGGTAGCCGTAGGGGAACCTGCGGCTGGATCACCTCCTTTCTAAGGATTGGTACGAAAGCGCCAGCGCTAGCCGTTGGAATGCTTCGCACCTTTTCAAAGAACACTGCCGTCGTCCTCATGTCCTTTCATCAATCGGATACAGCCTCACAGGCTAGTCTTGTGAGTTGCTGTTTGCCTGAGCTGGCTTACGCCGCCCGCGGCCGTGCCTTTTCTTTATTGGGAAAGGAGGCCCGCGCTGGCGCATAGGCCCGTAGCTCAGTTGGTTAGAGCGCACCCCTGATAAGGGTGAGGTCGGTGGTTCAAATCCACTCGGGCCTACCATGTTTACCTGGTCTTACGGGGCCTTAGCTCAGCTGGGAGAGCACCTGCTTTGCAAGCAGGGGGTCATCGGTTCGATCCCGATAGGCTCCACCAGGTATAAGCAATCCGATAGATGAAACGAAAACGAATACCGCGTTTGGCGGTTAGGTGACTTCGGTCGCCGCTCTTTGACATTGTGAATGGGTTTTTAAATCGATGCCGTGGCGCATGGATTGCAAGGTTTGCCTTCGGGCAGATCAGCGCGATTTATGCATCACAACAAGATCAATCAAAATGATTATCTGGCTGAGATATCTTCCTCACTATCGTTAGACTTCAAACTTTTATGCAGGTTTGTCGTTGATGGTGTGGATTCTCAAGCGTGAGGTAAGAGCATTTGGTGGATGCCTTGGCATGTGCAGGCGATGAAGGACGTGGCACGCTGCGATAAGCGTCGGGGAGATGTGAGCAATCTTTGATCCGGCGATTTCCGAATGGGGAAACCCACCCTCACCATTTCCTTTCGTATCAGCCCAATCTTCGGATTGGACCTGGTTCGGAAAGAGGTGGATAGGGTATCACCGAGTTGAATAAAATAGACTTGGTGAAGCGAACCCGGGGAACTGAAACATCTCAGTACCCGGAGGAAAAGACATCAACAGAGATTCCCGTAGTAGTGGCGAGCGAACCGGGACCAGGCCAGTGCTTCTTCGTAAATTAGCGGAACACTTTGGAAAGAGTGGCCATAGCGGGTGACAGCCCCGTACGTAAAAATGATCGAAGAAGACTTGAGTAGGGCGGGACACGTGAAATCCTGTCTGAACATGGGGGGACCACCCTCCAAGCCTAAATACTCGCACATGACCGATAGCGAACACAGTACCGTGAGGGAAAGGTGAAAAGCACCCCGATTAGGGGAGTGAAACAGTACCTGAAACCGGATGCTTACAAGCAGTTGGAGCCCCATAGGGGGTGACAGCGTACCTCTTGCATAATGGGTCAGTGACTTAATCTACCATGCAAGCTTAAGCCGTTAGGTGTAGGCGCAGCGAAAGCGAGTCTGAATAGGGCGACTGAGTATGATGGATTAGACCCGAACCCCGGCGATCTAGGCATGGCCAGGTTGAAGGTGCAGTAACATGCACTGGAGGACCGAACCGGTGAATGTTGAAAAATTCTCGGATGAGCTGTGTTTAGGGGTGAAAGGCCAATCAAGCCGGGAAATAGCTGGTTCTCCGCGAAATCTATTGAGGTAGAGCGTTGGATGTATGCCGATGGGGGTAGAGCACTGGATGGGCTAGGGCTGCGCGAGCGGTACCAAACCTAACCAAACTCCGAATACCATCGAGTCTTGTCCAGCAGACAGACGGCGGGTGCTAAGGTCCGTCGTCAAAAGGGAAACAGCCCTAACCTACAGCTAAGGTCCCCAAGTCATATCTAAGTGGGAAAGCATGTGGGAATCCCAAAACAACCAGGAGGTTGGCTTAGAAGCAGCCATCCTTTAAAGAAAGCGTAACAGCTCACTGGTCTAAATAAGGGTTCCTGCGGCGAAGATGTAACGGGGCTAAAGATATGCACCGAAGCTTAGGGTTCAGAATTTATTCTGAGCGGTAGCGGAGCGTTCCGTAAGCGAGTGAAGGAGAAGGGTAACCGACTCTGGACGTATCGGAAGTGCGAATGCTGACATGAGTAGCGACAAACAGGGTGAGATACCCTGTCGCCGAAAGACCAAGGGTTCCTACGCAATGCTAATCAGCGTAGGGTTAGCCGGCCCCTAAGACGAGCCCGAAGGGGGTAGTCGATGGGAACCACGTAAATATTCGTGGGCCTGAAGATGTGTGACGGATGGTGGAAGTTGTTCTCTCTTATTGGATTGAGAGGGCAGCCAAGCTGTTCCAGGAAATAGCCTCTTCAATATAGACCGTACCCGAAACCGACACAGGTGGTCAGGTAGAGTATACCAAGGCGCTTGAGAGAAGTATCCTGAAGGAACTCGGCAAATTGCCTCCGTACCTTCGGAAGAAGGAGGCCCTCTCATTACGCAAGTAGTGTGGAGGGGGCACAGGCCAGGGGGTAGCGACTGTTTAGCAAAAACACAGCACTCTGCTAAGTCGGCTTCAAGACGACGTATAGGGTGTGACGCCTGCCCGGTGCTCGAAGGTTAAGAGGAGGAGTGCAAGCTCCGAATTGAAGCCCGAGTAAACGGCGGCCGTAACTATAACGGTCCTAAGGTAGCGAAATTCCTTGTCGGGTAAGTTCCGACCTGCACGAATGGCGTAACGACTTCCCCACTGTCTCCAGGATATGCTCAGCGAAATTGAATTCTCCGTGAAGATGCGGAGTACCCGCGGTTAGACGGAAAGACCCCGTGCACCTTTACTGCAGCTTTAGAGTGGCATTAGGAAAGAATTGTGTAGAATAGGTGGGAGGCTTTGAAACTTGGGCGCCAGTCCTTGTGGAGCCAACCTGTGAAATACCACCCTGTTGTTTTCTGATGTCTAACCTAGATCCGTTATCCGGATCAGGGACCCTCTATGGCGGGTAGTTTGACTGGGGCGGTCGCCTCCTAAAGAGTAACGGAGGCGCGCGATGGTATGCTCAGGACGGTTGGAAACCGTCTGCAAGAGTGCAATGGCATAAGCATGCCTGACTGCGAGACTGACGAGTCGAGCAGAGACGAAAGTCGGTCATAGTGATCCGGTGGTCCCTCGTGGAAGGGCCATCGCTCAACGGATAAAAGGTACGCCGGGGATAACAGGCTGATGATTCCCAAGAGCTCATATCGACGGAATCGTTTGGCACCTCGATGTCGGCTCATCACATCCTGGGGCTGGAGCAGGTCCCAAGGGTTTGGCTGTTCGCCAATTAAAGTGGTACGTGAGCTGGGTTCAGAACGTCGCGAGACAGTTTGGTCCCTATCTGCCGTGGG